>JANMDX010000038.1:0-2813 GCA_031376505.1 Acidobacteriota bacterium | reverse complement strand
ACCGGATGTGACGTTCCCCGAGACCTGGAGCGTGACCCTGGGTGACGAGACGATTCGCGCCCGGCACTGGGGGCCGGCCCACACCGGCGGCGATGTGGCGATCCACTTCGAACAGGCCAACGTCGTGCACCTCGGCGATCTGCTCAACAACCGCGGCTATCCCAACGTGGACGCGCCGGCCGGCGCGTCGGTGCACGGCTGGATCCAGGTGCTGGAGAAGATGGCGCCGGCCTATCCCGCCGATGCGCTGTATGTGTATGGGCACGCCGAGGCCGGGCATCCGTTCATCGGCACGCGCCCCGATCTGCTGTACCAGCGCGACTACTTCACGGCCGTGATCGAGACGGCGCGGCGCGCCCGCCGCGAGGGCAAGGCGAAGGACGAACTGGCGAAGGTCGAGGTGCTGCCGAGATTTGAGCACTTCGGCGGCATCAAAGCCCGGCTAGGGTTGGCGCTGACGATCGCCTACGACGAGCTGGCGAAGCTCGGGTAGACGTCGCGCACTCGTCGACCTCACGTGCGTGGGGCGGCAGCGCCAGTCCGTGCGAGGATTGGCCGCGGATCTCGTTGCGACAGGGGGACCAATCCCATGCATGGCCACTTCGGATGGTTGGCGGCCTCCGTGCCGATCGTTGCGATTGCGCTCGGCGGAAGTGTGTCAGTGGGGGCGCAGCCCCCGGCGAAGGCCGTGACCAGCCGGCCGTGGACCGTGCCTCGTACGCCGGATGGCCGGCCCGATTTGCAGGGCATCTGGACCAACGCCACGCTGACGCCGCTCGAGCGGCCGCGCGCCATGGCCGGCCGCGCGTTTCTCACCGAGAAAGAGGCGGCCGCGCTCGAGGATCTGGCCGCCGGGCGTCAGTCTGGGGCCGACGCGCCCGAGGCGAGGCAGCAGGCCCTGGCCGGGGGCGACATCGGCAGCTACAACCAGTTCTGGTTCGACTCGGGCTCGACCATCCTGCCGACCAGACAAACCTCGCTCGTGGTCGATCCGCCTGATGGCCGGGTGCCGGTCCGTCCCGAAGCCGAGGCCCGGCGAGACGAGGCGCTGAAGCGCAGCACCGAGCACCCCGAGTTCATGAGCATGTGGGACCGCTGCATCTCGCGCGGCGTGCCGGGGTGGGTCATCCCGGCCGGCTACAACAACGCCTACCAGATCGTCCAGACGCCTGGCTACGTCGTGATTCACGCCGAGATGATCCACGACGCACGAATCATCCAGATGGATGGCCGCCCGCGCCTGCCGGCGACGCTGCGCCTGCTGGAGGGCGATTCGCGCGGGCGATGGGACGGCGACACGCTGGTCGTCGAGACCACCAACTTCAGCGACCAGAACTGGATTGCGACCAGCGCGGCGTCGGGCCGGATCAAGGGCATCCCTCAAAGCACGGCCCTGAAGATCGTCGAGCGCTTCACGAGAACGGCTCCCGACCGGATCGACTACGAAGCGCGGATCGAGGACCCGGACACCTTCACGCAGGGTTGGTCGCTGGCCTTCCCGCTGACCAAGGATGACAAGTACCGCATCTACGAGTACGCGTGCCACGAAGGCAACCGGGCCATCGAGGGCGTCCTCAGCGGTGCCCGGTACCAGGAACGCACGCCCGGCAGGCCGAAGCCGTAGGTACGGCATCGAAGGCCAGGCGTGGCTCGTCTGGTTCCACACCTTCACGCGCTACCTCGACATCCGTGAGGGCGATACGCTCGACGAGGTCCAGCTGGCGGAATGGGCGAGGCAGGCGGCCGCGTTGCCCGGCGGGACGGCGTAGTCTCTGGCCGTGCTGAGCGGATGGCGGCGCACGGCCTCACGACGAAGTGCGCAGCGGTCGCCTCGCCATCCGCACGACCACGATAGCCACGCCGGCGAGCACCAGACCGAACATCGCGCCGACGATCGCCCCGAGCGCGCCGTACCCAGAGGCGTAGGCCAGGCCCGCCAGCCCTCGCATGGCGACGATCGGGAGCAGAATCACCATCGGGACGAGCGCCCCCAGCGCCGCAGCTTCGCCGACCCCCTGCCAGGACGCGACCTGCTGCACGCGCAGTCGGCGAGCGTGGACGTGCGTGCGCCAGGCGGCGACGGCGGCAAACGGGGCGGCAAGCATTGTGATCGTTGCGAGGTGGGTGAGCCACTGGGTCATGGGATCGGGAGGCGGTCCAGACACCCAGGCGACAACGGTGGCGGACTCGGGGCGGTTCCACCAGGCGAGCATCGACAGCAGTGACGGGGAGGCCAGCACCAGGCACGCGTTGGCCATCGCCGCAAGTTCCTCCGCCCGCAAGTGCGGTCTGGCAGGCTCGGTCGGGTCGGTCATCACGTTGCCGTCGCGAAGTGTAGGGGCATTCGACCGTGGCTCGCACCGGCAAATCGCGGCCGGCGACTTCCGGATGCTGGCGCTGACGCCGGGGAACTGAAGGCGGCGGGAAAACCGAGCTGATCGTGGCAGGGACGTTCGTCGTGGCCAGCGGGAGTTGAACCCCGCGTCAGTGAGAACGTCCCCGTAGGACTCTACACGCGTGTCCGCTTCGTGGGTCTCGCGATCACCTGCAGACGTTTCTTGCCGAGGCCGCGCGCCTGGTGGACTGGCGCCACGATTTGTGCGAAGCCGTCTGCGACGCCGTGAAATCGACAGCCGCCCCTCCAGGAGCCAGCCCTGTCCAGGCCACTAGCTGTCTCGCAGCGCCACCGTGGGGTCGATGCGCGTGGACCCGCGCGCCGGAAGATAACAGGCCAGGATCGCCGCCCCAAACAGCAGGACCGCGGAGAAGGCGAACACCGGCACGTCGCGCGGGCTGACGCCGTGGAGCTGACT
>JANMDX010000032.1:0-8109 GCA_031376505.1 Acidobacteriota bacterium | reverse complement strand
TCGGCGGCGGCGCGGTCGGCGTCAAAGAGCGACGGATCGCCTTCGAGCACCAGGTGGTGGCGTTTGCCGTCGACCTCGAAGGTCTTCACCACCGGGTTGCCCACGATGATCGGGCTGTCGACGAGGGTGTCGAAGTCGTCGGCGCGGTAGCTGTGCGGCTGCCCCGCAATGGGCATCAGCGGCGTGGCCGAGCCTTTCCATGCGGCCGGCAGGTCGATCCGCACCTCGTGGGGACGGGGCGTCTTGTCGGCCAGCGTGATGAAGGTGGGCGCGCCGTTCAACATGGCAAAACCCGACTCCACCCAGTTGTTGCGCACGGTCATCTCGCGGCCGTAGACGCGGTAGGTCACGGTGATGGCAGCGGCGCCGCCCGTGTCGACCCGCCAGCGGTTCTTCGCCGGTTTGGTCACCGGCAGCGTCTTGCCGTCGGCCGTGGCTGCCAGTCCCTCGACATGACGCTCGTACTCGCGGACAAGGTAGGAGCCAGGCGTCCACACCGCCATCATCAGCTCCACCTGCGGACGCCGGCCCGTGGGATACACGGCCTCCACGTCCAGGTAGTGCGTGTGCGGCGCGGGGAAGCGCAGGGTGTAGCGGATAGGCTCGGGGGCCTGAGCAGTAGCGGGATGCGTCATAACCAGAGAGACGACCACGGTCGCGAAGAACAGGTGCAGCATGCGTCGCATGGGCGGTATTGTAAGTGCACTGATAGCGGCTAGCGGCTCGGGGCTAGCGGCTAGACGGTTTTTCGTGTGACGAGACAGGGGGGGCTGCACCGTGGTCACGACGTGTTTTCTAGCCGCGAGCCGCTAGTCCCTAGCCGCTGATCCATGCGCATCACCGACCACAAGACGCTGAGCGTCGCCTACGGCATCACGGCCGGGGTGTTCTTGCTCGTGGGGTTCCTGCTGATGCTGCTGCTGCGCTGGCAGCTGGCCTGGCCCGGGCAGCCGATTGGCATCGCCGCCGCCATCTTCGGCGAGACCAACGCCCCCGGGGGCATTCTGCTGCCGGAGTTCTACTACCAGCTCGTGGCGATGCACGGGTCGGTGATGATCTTCCTGGCGGTCGTACCGCTGGCCACGGGCGCCTTCGGCGGGTATCTGGTGCCGCTGCAGATTGGCGCGTCGGGTCTGGCGTTTCCGCGACTGAGCGTGGTGGGGTTTCTCGTCTACCTCACGGCTGGGCTGCTGATGACGGCCAGCTTCGCATTGCCGGGCGGCGCAGCCAACTCGGGCTGGACGTCGTATCCGCCGCTGTCAGTCATCGCGTCGTCTGGCCAAAGTGCGTGGCTGGTCGGCGTCTTCATGCTGGGCGTGTCGTCGATGCTCGGCGCCGTTACGCTGGTGGCCACCGTGGTGGCACACCGCGCGCGCGGCATGACGTTGATGCGCCTGCCCTTCTTCGTGTGGTCCCAGGTCGTGACGGCACTCTTGCTGTTGCTGGCCTTCCCCGCCTTGCAGGCGGCCGCCGTGTTCCAGTTGATGGACCGGGTCGTGGGCACGAGCTTCTTCCTGCCCACGGGTCTGGCCGTGAGCAACACGCCGCTGGCCGTGTCGGGCGGCGGCAACCCGCTGCTCTGGCAGCACCTGTTCTGGTTCCTCGCCCATCCCGAGGTGTACGTGCTGGTGCTGCCGGCCATGGGCATCGTGGCGGAAGTGATCACGGCACACGCGCGCCGGTCGCTGTGGCGCTACGGGCTGATGGTGGGCGCGGTCGTGGGTCTGGGCGCGTGGTCGATGGTGGTGTGGGCGCACCATATGTTCCTCACCGGCATGAGCGTCACGCTCAGCAGCTTCTTCCAGGTGACGACGATGGCCGTGTCGGTGCCGTCGGTGATTCTCATCACGTCTCTGGTCGTCACGCTCTGGGGCGGCGCTATCCGCTACACGACCGCCATGTGTTTTGCGCTCGCCTTCCTGCCGATGTTCGGGCTCGGCGGCGTCACCGGCCTGCCGCTCGGCCTGGGGCCAAGCGACCTCATCTTGCACGACACCTATTACGTGGTCGGCCACTTCCACTATCTGGTGGCACCGGGCACGCTCTTTGCGCTCTTTGCCGGCGTGTATCACTGGTTCCCGAAGTTCACGGGCCGGCGCCTGCACGAAGGGCTGGGCCTGGTGCACTTCGTGGGTTCGTTCGTCACGATGAACGTGATCTTCCTGCCCATGTTCCTGATGGGCATCATGGGCGTGAACCGCCGCATGTACGACGGCGGGCTGCAGTACGAACTGGGACAATCGGCCCTTGCGTGGAATCCGCTCATGACCTGGAGCGCGGTGGCCCTCGGTCTGTTCCAGATCGTGTTCGTGTGGAACATCGTGTGGAGCGCGCGGCGCGGCACCCTGGCCGAAAATCCGTGGCGTGCCACCACGCTCGAGTGGATGACCACGTCGCCGCCGCCGCCGGGCAACTTCGCCGAGCCGCCGATCGTGACCGGCGCCCCGTATCGCTACGACGAGGAACCCGCGTGAGCGCGACGGTAGCGGCTACGTCCATGCAGGATCGCGACACGAAGGCCGCCGACGTGGGCACGTGGCTGTTTCTGGCGTCGCTCGTGATGTTCTACGGGGCGCTCTTCTCCGGATACGTGCTGCTGCGCGCCGGCAGCGACACGTGGGACACGCCGTGGAAAGAAGGCGCGCTGGCCGAGTGGCCGACCGCAGTCGACCACTGGTTCCGCACGATGTGGCTCGGCTTTGCCGTGATGCAGTCGCGACGGCTCTCGGGTCTGGGCGCGGTGGCGCCTGGGCTGCCGCGGTTTGCGTGGCTCATCGTGGCCGCGGCCGCGATGTTCGTGTGGCGCTCGTGGGCCATGGCCGACCTGCTGCTGCGCACCGGCGCCACGCCCGCCTCGAGCGTGCCCACGGCGTGCTGGTTCGTGCTCACCGGCACGGTGGCGTGCCTGGTGGGTGCGGGCGCGCTCGCGTCGGCGTGGGTGGCACTCGAACCGGTGCCGGCGGTGCAGCGTGCTCGCCGGGGGGCCATGCTGGAACGCTACTGGCTCGTGGTGCTTGGCATCTGGATCGTGACGGTCGGAGGGCTGTACCTGGAATGAGCGCCGTCATCGCCTGTGTGGTGTGCGCGCGCCCGGCCGATTCGCTGCTCACGAGCGGCCAGCAGGCCGGCGTGCTGGTGTTGGCGCTCATCGCGGTCGGGGTGCTCGGCGCCATAGCGCGCGGCGCTCTGCGCCTGGTTCGCGAGGATGCCGCTCACGTACACGACGACAACCAGGCCGCGGTCACGGAGTCCGGAGGCCGGCCATGATCGGCGACTGGCTCAATCGCTTCCTGCCCACCCGGGGCTCCGCGCACGCCGCGGAATTCGACGCCGTGCTCTCGGCCGTGCACACCGACGGCGCGCTCATCTTTCTGAGTTGGCTCGTGGTGTTCACGATCATCCTCGTGCGGTTCCGCGCGCGTCCCGGTGTGGCGCCTGGACGTACTGCGGGTTCGCGCTGGCCGCTAGTCGCCATCGCGCTCGTCGTCGCGGGTGACGTCTGGCTGCTGGCCGGATCCGCCTTGCCTGCCTGGATCGCGCGCGCCGTCCCGGCGCCTGAAGGCGCCGTGGAAGTACGCGTGGTCGGCGAGCAGTATGCATGGAACGTCCACTACCCTGGCCTTGACTTACGGTTTGGCCGCACCGACCGCGCGCGCATCACGGCCGCCGATCCTCTGGGCATCGATCGCACCGACGAGGCGGCGAAAGACGACTTCGTGCTCACTGGCGTGCTCGTCGTGCCGGTGAATCGCCCGGTCGTGGTGCACCTGTCGAGCAAAGACGTGATTCACAGCTTCACGCTGGCCACGATGCGCGTGAAGCAGGACATCACGCCCGGCCTGCCCACCACCACGTGGTTCACGCCGATTGCGACGGGATCCTGGGAGGTCGGGTGTTCGCAGCTCTGCGGCCTGGGCCACTACCGCATGCGCGCGATCTTCGAGGTGCGCACCGACCAGGCGTGGCGGGCGTTTGTCGCCGATGAAGTGGCGCGCGTCGCCGGCGCGCCCTAGTCCCCTCGAAACGGACCGCGGACCGGCGCCTCGCGCCCGAGTAGACGGGAGCAGGCGTTCAGCGTGTCGCGGATGTCGGGCATCGGAGGATTCCTGCGCTGAGTGCGGCGCCGCTGTGCCAGGAAGGACTGTTAGCGCACGACGACCGTCGCCTCGCGCGTGCGGCCGCGGGTATCGCGCGCTTCGATGAGGTGCGTGCCGGGCGCCAGCGGCCAGGCGAGTTCGGCATCGGCTGCAGCCGCGCCCACGACGTGTCCCGACACACGCCACTCGATGGGGCCGCCGCCTGCCGACGTCGCGCGTAACGGCAGCGTCTGGAACTCGCGCCGGAGCGTCGGGTCGATCAGATAGGTCGCGCCGTCGGGCGGGCTCACGATGGCCAGCGACACGTTGCGCGGGGATGCGGAGCCTCGAACCCGCGCAGTCGCGCGGCTGTTCGCAGCACTCGCGCGCACGGCGGCCGGGTTGCCACTGGCGCGACTGCCGGCTTGCGAGATGCCGTCCATGCCGCGTTCGCGGGCCCACTGGCGATACTCGGCCGGCCAGTACGTGACGAGGCCCTCGTCGCTCTGATGATGCCAACTGCACGGCAGGTCCACCGATTCCGCCGCAACCGAGGCGTGCCGGCGAATCGGGCACCAGGCGTTGGCGGTCTGGCCAGAGAGCGCGCAGATCTCGCGCTCGATCGCAGTGACCGGTGCCGTGGCAATCGGCGCCTGCGAGAATTCGGCGGCGGACCCGCCCAGTCGCCGCTCGGCCGCCAGCATCACGGCGTGAAAGATCGGCCCGGCCCCCGTGACGCCGCTCGAGTTGCGCAGGGGCGTGCGATCGAAGTTGCCCACCCACACGCCCACGGTGACACGGCGGGAATAGCCGATGGTCCAGTTGTCGTGGAACGCCTGCGACGTGCCGGTCTTCACGGCCACGGGAAACGGCAGCTCCAGCGCACCGCCGCGGCCGAACACGAACTGGCGCGCGTCAGGGTCCGACAGGATGTCGGTAATCCAGAACGCGCTCCGGGGCGACACGAGCCGGCGAATCTCGGGCGCAGCTTCGGCGGAACGCGGCAGGAACGTCGGTGCGATCCACTCGCCCTCGCGCGCAAAGGCGGCATAGGCGGCCACCAGCTCGTCCAGGCGTACCTCGGCGTTGCCGAGCGTGACGCCGAGTCCGTAGTACGCGGCGGTCTTGTCGAGCGTGCTGATGCCGGCACGAGTCAGGAAGCGTAGCAGCGAGGGCACGCCGAGTTCCGAGGCCAGGACGACGGCCGGCACATTCTCGGACCCGGCCAGCGCGAGGCGCGCCAGCATCGGGCCGCGGTACTGCCCGTCGTAGTTGCGCGGACTGTAGACGATGCCGGGTTCCGCCGTGGGAAAACTCGATGGCACATCAGCAAGCACGCTGGCCGGACTGAAACCCTGATCGAAGGCCAGGGCGTAGGTGAACGGCTTCAGCGCCGACCCCGGCTGCCTGGCGCTGACCGGGCCGTTGATCGTGCCGCCGTGGGCGGCGTCGACGTAGTTGCCCGACCCCTCCCACGCCAACCACTCACCCTTGGCGTGATCGAGGACCACGACCGCCACGTTGCGCGCGCCGTGGCGCTGCAGCGCCTCGCGCTGGCTGTCAATCACGCCGGCCACATCGGCCTGCAGCCCCGCATCGAGCGTGGTCGTGATGCGCTCGGGGCGGTTGGCACCCGCGGCGGCCAGCACCATCTCGACGAAATGCGGCGCCAGCAGGCGCGCACGTTGCGGCGTGAACGTCAGGGCGTCGGCCAGCGCCTGCCGCGCCTCATCCGAGGTCAGCAGCGCCTCGGCCTGCATGCGGCGAAGTACGACGCGCTGACGCGCAACCGCCGCTTCTTTCCGCCGATAGGGATTGAAGCCCGACGGCCGCTGCGGCAGGCCCGCCAGGAAGGCAGCCTGGGCCGGCGTGGCCATGGCGGCCGGCACGCCGAAATATGCGCGGCTGGCGCGCTCGGCCCCGGCAATCTGATTGCCGTACGGCGCCAGGTTCAGATACATCGCCAGCAGCTCGCGTTTGCTGAAGCGATGCTCGAGCCGCAGGGCAACGAGTGCCTCGCGCAGCTTCTCGACGACGCCGCGCGCCCGGGTAGGCTCGCGCCGGGTCAGCAGGTGCTTGGCGACCTGCTGCGTGAGCGTGGAGCCGCCCTCCACGACCCGCCCTTCCGCAAGATTCACGCGAGCCGCGCGCAGGATGGCCACGGGGTCGATGCCCGGATGACGCCAGAAACGGCGGTCTTCCACGGCGACGGTGGCGTTCATCAGCAGCGTCGGCAGCGTACCGGCCGTGAGTCGCATGCTGCGCGTGGCATCGGTCGACAGGGCCTCGTAGAGCGGCTCGCCACGACGGTCCACGACGAGCGTAGACGACGCGGCCGCCTCGTCGAGCAGGCCCGGGGGTAGCGGTCCCATGCGGATCCACGCCGCGAGGAGCACGGCGGCGCCCACCGCCACGACCATCCGACGGCGTCGCACCACGTCGGTCGCACGCACCTGGCTCGCAAGCACCGCGACGGCGCCAGCCACAGCGCGCGCGTGCAGCTGGCGTGCCGCGCGTCCGAGGCGCGTGAGCCGGCTCGTCACCGCTTCACCTCGATGGTGGTGGTGGCCGTGCGGCCGAACACCTCGGGTTCGTACATCTCCTCCGCCCGCGCGGGCGCCGTGCGGAACGTGCCGGCCGTCGTGGCCCGCACGATGTAGCTGAAGGTGTGCTCCCCTTCATCGAGCCGCGTCGCAAAGAGCTGGATGCGGTCGTCGTGGCGCTCGACGCGGTCGAAGCCGCTGTAACGCCACCAGTTGAGCCAAGTCGTCGGATCGCCGCCGTCGTTGGTCTGAATATCCTGTTTCGCGGCAAGGTCCGACGCCGTCGTGGCAAACCACGACTCCACGGCCTCGAACCCGGCCGGCAAGGGATCGGTGACCGCCACGAAGCGGCGCTCCTTGGTGAGCCGGAAGGTGAGCGTGACTCGCACGAGGTCGCCGGCAGCGTAGGTGGTCGACGGTGGCGGCGTGCCGCGGTCCACAAACGGCTCGTACCGCCGTTCCACGTTGAAGCCGGCATCGAGTCCCTGCTGCTGCAGCGTGTCGGCGGCGTAGCGCAGGCGCGTGGCATAGAAGAGCGTGCCGGCGCCGTCGCGCGAAAACGTGAGCGGCGTCGTGGCACCGGCCGGTCCGGCGCCGAGCACTTGCGACATGGGCACACGCGTGGTGCTGGCCTCCGCCGAGCGCCCGCGAAACTCGTCGCGCACCAGCTCCTTCGCGCCGAGCTTCACGGTGGCGCGGAAGTCGGGCACGGTCGGCTCGTACTTCCGGTAGTACGACACGAGCGACTCCATCGCATACGCGTTTTCTTGTGTGGTGCCCCACCGTCCGTTCTTCCGCACGGCCATCATCCAGCGCACCATCTCGCGCATCGGGACGTCGGTACGCCCGGCCTTCACAAACGAGTTGAGCACGATGGCCGTCGACCGCACGTTCGAGTTCCAGAACCACAGCAGGTACGGATCCGCCAGCTCGCCCACATGCGCGCTGCCCCCCTCGGGCAGCACGGCGTTGGCCATCCGCCGCCGCAGGTCGGCCGAGCGATCGCTTCCCGGCTGGCCCGTGGCCAGCATGGCGTCGTGCAGGTAGGCCAGGGCAAACACCGGCATCCGCTCGCGGTAGCCGTAGAGACGGGTCAGATGTGCGTCGACCGCGCGGCCGCCCTCGGCCAGCACCTTCACCGCAAAGGCCTGCCACGCGGTGTAGGCCGGCCAGAACTCCTCGTTGCCAACCGGCGGTTGGGCCGCAAGTTCGCGCTCGAGGTAGTCGTACGCCCGCTCGCGCACACCGGCGCTGACGGTGTACTTCAGGTCGGTCGCCGTCTTGTAGACGTGCAGCACGTAGGCGGTGAGATACGGCGACACGGTCTGGCAGGCGCCCGGCCAGTAAGCGAATCCGCCGCTCTCGCACTGGAACGTCTCGATCTCCTTCAGCGTCTTCTGCGCCACCGGACGCATCTCCGCTGGCGTCATGCCGGGCAGCGCGAACGCGTCACCCAGGTCGGCCGCGAGCACGAGCGCCAGCGACGACGA
>JANMDX010000021.1:0-3824 GCA_031376505.1 Acidobacteriota bacterium | reverse complement strand
CGCGGAACGACAACAGCGAGCCGTGCCGCACGTACTGCGTGGCGATGACGGCGGCGTCGGGATGTGATGCGAGCGAAGGATGGAACACCTCGCTGACCTTCGGATGCCCGGCCAGGAAGGCCGCGACACGGCTGGCCGTGGCCGACCGGCGCGCGTGGGCCGACTCGACGTCGTCCCACCCCTCGACGATCGCCCCAGCCCGCCGCCAATCGAGCGTGCCGCCGCGCATCGCCATCAGGTCCATCGCCGCATTGGCCAGCGGCGTGTCGTTGGTCGCGATGTATCCCCAGAGGTCGCGGTCGGTGCCGCCGAGGGCCTTGGTGCCGCTTGCCAGCACCACGTCGACGCCCTGGGCGAGCAGTGGAGTGACGAAGGCCCACGGCGTGGCGATGGTGGAATCCACGATCAGCCGCAGATCGGGGGCCGTGCGTCGCGCGTTGCGCACGCACGCCACCAACCCCGCTACGTCCTGAGCTCGCACCAGCGGGTTGGTAAATGTCTCGGCGAAGACGAAGCGGGACTCGGGCCGGACGGCAGCCGCGAGCGCCGCCAGGTCGCCGTCGTCCACGATCGTGACGGTGCCGGCCACGCGGTCGGCCAACCACTGCAAGTACGAATTGGTCTTGTTGTAAATCTGTCGCAGCATCACCGCATGACTGCCGGGCGTCATGAGCACGTCGAAGACGAGCGCGGTGGCCTGCATGCCCGAGTCGCAGGCCAAGGCAGCGCCGGCCTGTTCGAGCGTCTTCAGGCGTGCGATGAGCGCCGCAGTGGCCGTCGTGCCATAACGTGCGTAGAGATGAGGAAGCTCGGACCAACAGCCTTCGGCGGCGAAGAGGAAAGCTGCCTTCGCTTCCTGCCAGGCGATGGCCCGGGCCGAGCCAAACAGGTCGAGCTGAACCGTCGGCTCATCCGGATGCAGATACGGCAATCCCGACCGCCGCGCGTGGGCGTCGAGAGCCGCATGGAGCCGGCGCGTGTCTTCGGCCATCGCCTCAAGCGGCGGGCGCTCGGGCGGACACGCGCGCGGGTCGAGCCACGGCGCGATGCGGCTCACTCGAGCACTCCAAGGCACAGGCACTGCTGCACGCGCGCGAGCCGCGCGACGGCAGCGCGCACGTCGTCCACGGGTGCGTCCTGGCTGGGCGAGAGCATGAACCCCAGATGCACGCGGTCGCCCTCGTTGCGCATCGCGCGATTCTGAACCGTGAGGCCTGCCCGGCGTACCAGGCTCTCGACGCGTCGCTCGAGGCCCGGATGTGATTCGCCCGACACGCGCAGGTAGTGGCGGCGGCCAGCGGGCGGCACGGCGCCAGGCGTGCCGGCCACCGGCAGCGCCTGGGGCACCGGCCAGCGCACCGAGTTGTCCTGCGCCAGGTCGATGAGGTCGCCGAGTACCGCCGTGGCTGTGGGCAGCGCGCCGGCGCCCTTGCCAAACAGGCTCAGATCGCCCGACGACGCGCACCGCAGGTAGACGGCGTTGTACTCTTCTTCCACCGACGCCAGCAGATGCCACGACGGCAGCAGCAGCGGCTCGACGGCCATGTCGAGCGCGCCGTCAATGCGCGCGGCGCGCGCGATGAGCCGGATGCGGCAGCCCATCGACTCGGCCAGGTCGCAGTCGGTGGCCTCGACCTCACGGATGCCGCGCACGCGGAACCCGTCGGGACGCACCCACGCGCCAAACGCGCGGTAGGCCAGGATCGACAGCTTGGCGGCCGCGTCGAGCCCGTCGAGATCGGCCGACGGATCCGCTTCGGCCAGGCCGAGCGCCTGCGCTTCGGCGACGGCCTCGTCGAGCGAGAGCTCCGCCTGTTCGATGCGCGTCATGACGAAGTTGCAGGTGCCGTTCAGAATGCCGGCGAGACTATCGACCTCGTCCGCGCGATGGCTCAAGTGCCGGATGATCGGCAGCGCGGCGGCGGCTGCGGCTTCGCAATAGAGCGGCGTGGCGGTGCGCTGCGCCAGCACGCCCAGGTCCGCGAGCTTCGACGCCAGCAGCGCCTTGTTGGCCGTGACGACCGGCTTGCCCGCGGCGAGGGCAGCCGTCAGGATGGGCTCCATCGCCGCTCCGCCGGCGACCTCGACGACCACGTCCACTTCTGGATCGCTCACGAGTTCGAGCGGCCGGTCGGTGAGCGAGATGCCGGCGGCCAGCGGGTGCCGCGTCTTGGTGAGGTCGCGTACCGCGATGCGAGACACGCGGAACTTCACGCCGTAGCGGTCGGCGACGGCACTCTCTTGACGCGCGATCATCTCGAGCAGGCCGCCACCCACCGTGCCGCAGCCGACCATGCCGATGCGCAATTCGCGCACGGGCTCCACACCCACGCCGTGGAAGCGTGGCCGCGACCCGAGCTTGGGCTCGCCGCCGAAGGCGCGCGCACCGCGCAGCAGCTCCGCCAGCCGGTCCTGGTCGGCCAGGAAGGCGTCGTGGCCGTAGACCGAGTCCAGCGTCCACAACGACGACTGCGCGCCCGCCGCCTGTAGTTCCCGGTGCAGTTCCACCTGCAGCCCCCACGGGAACAGCATGTCGCCGGGGACGCCGACCACGATCGTGTCGGCCGTGACGCGTTCGAGGGCGGCGCGGAGCGAACCGGCGTCGCTGCCGATCGACCCGCGGTCGATGGCTTCGCTCAGGAACAGAAACGTCTTCACCGGAAAGCGTTCGGCGAAGCGGCGGCCGTGGTGCTCCAGATATTCGGCCACCGGCGGCCGGTCGAGGCCAGGCTCGAACGTGCCAAAGCGCGTGTCGAGTTCCACGCGGCCGCGGTAGGTCAGCATGCCGAGCTGGCGCGCGCGGCTCATGCCCGTGGCGACATCGCCGTTGCGCACGCCGTCGCGCACGAGCTCGCGCTGCAGGTGGCGCGTCGCGGTGCCCCAGCCATCGGGCCGCAGACCCGCGGAGATCGTGACGAGCATGGCGCAGCGCTCCGCGTGTCGTACGGCAAAGGCCACGCCCACCATGCCCCCCAAGCTCGCGCCGACGAAGGTGACCGGTGTCGTGCATCCGCAGCCGTCGAGCCACGCGGCGACGAGGTCCGCCAGCCCCAAGACCGAAATGGCCGGGGGCGAGGCGGGGCCGTCGAGCCCGCGCCATGTGGAGCCATTGCCCGGCCAGCACGGACACAGCACGGTCACGCGGGTGATGTCGATAAGGTCGGGCGCAAAGAGTGCGGGCCACCAGGCATCGCTGCCACCGGCGGCTTCGCCCAGCCCATCGCCGAGAGGAAAAGGCGACGCGGTGATGCCGCCGACCACCACCACGACCGGCGCCGTGCCGAGTTCCGGGCCGTACGCCCACCCGGCCAGCGACACGTCGGCCAGCGCGTGGCCCTCGATCGTGATGGCCGCGCACGCCACCTCGAGCCGTCGGGGGATCGCGGCAGTTGCGCTCAAGTCCGGCAGGGTCGGCATGCCCACGCGCACACCGTGCCACAGGCGCTCTTGTAAAGCAACGTATCTACATTCATGGATTCAATTGCCTCGGCAGGTCCGGGATAGCAACCCCGGTCAGGTCGGCTGCGAGCGTGTCGGGAAAAGTCTGTGATGCGCGGGTCAGAATCCCTGCTATACTTCGGAGGTTCCGCTTTCTTGAGTCCTGCCGCTGCTTCGACGCCGTCCGGTGTCGAAATCATGTCTCCAGCCCTCATCGAAGCCACGCGTTGCACTGGGCAACGCGCGCTGCGCCACCGCGACACGGCTACGACCGTGGAGCGCAGTGGAACCCCCGGCGTTGTCCTAATTCTGGGCGAGCCGGGTGATGACGCGACGACAGAGGAGACGACATGGCAAGTATCAAGGGCACCATCAAGCGTTTGGTC
>JANMDX010000010.1:0-10976 GCA_031376505.1 Acidobacteriota bacterium | reverse complement strand
TGTTGATGGCCACGTTGTTCGTGCCGGCAAAGCCGATGTCGCGGCCGGTCGCGCCGACGTAGCCGATGGTGACCGCCATGTTACCGGGCAGTTCACGCTGCACGTCGAACGAGTACTGGTGCACCTTGGGGTCGCCCTTGTCCTGGTCCACGTAGTTGATGGTGCTGCCTACGCCAGTGAGCAAGCCAAGCGAGCTGCCAATCGGTTGCACCAGGGCCGGGTAGGGATTCTCGAGCGACGTGATCGGCACTCCGTTAGCGCTGGCGGACTGCGCCAGAGAGGTGTCGCGCGCAAAGCCGACCTGCCCGTGCTGCGTCGCGTTGTAGTTCCACGGCGCATAGAACAAGCCGTAGCCGCCACGCAACACCGTCTTGGGGTCGAGTGAATACGAGAAGCCGCCGCGCGGCGCCACCTTCACAGCCGCGGGGTTGCCCTGGGCGGTATTGGCGCCATCCACGCCGGCAAATATCAGCCCGCCGTTGATGGTCCGGCCCGCCAGCAGACCGGTTTTCGGAACACGCCCGTTGAGCGGGCTCACGGCCGTCTGGTCGAAACCGACCGTCTGGCGATTGTCGATTTCCTGCAGGCCATCTTCGTGTTCCAGGCGCACGCCGAAGTTGACCGTGAGCTTCTGGCTCACGCGCCAGTCGTCCTGGATGTAGGTGCCGTAGTACGTCGTGAACCAGTTGCCGGCGCCGCGGTTGAAGGGCACCGAGCCCGATGCAGGCGTGCCGAGCAGCACGCTGGCCAGCTCGTGACCCGTGTTGGCGGCGCCGTTGTTGCTCGTGAAGAGGCGGTCGAAGTCGAAGTTGCCCGAGATCGCACTGACGGTCTCGAGGTCGACACCGATCCGCCGCACATCAGCGCCGGCCTTCAGGCTGTGGTTGCCCCACAGCTTGGACAGGGTGGCGTTGACCGAGTACGGGCTGTTCCAGCGCACGGCTTGGCCGCCCCAGCCGCCGACGCTCTGCACGCCCTCGTTGAAGGTGAGCGACGGGAAGACGTCTTTTTCAGACACGCCGTTCAGGTAGGCACCGGTAAAGCCGAGCGAGCCGATGCCGGCGCTAAATGGCTGCTTGTCGCACGAGTCCTGCCAGGTGGAGAAGCCGTAGCGCATCGTCAGCACGGTGGTGTCGTTCAAGATGTTCGTGTTGTTGAGGACGGCCACATGCGGCCGGCGACGCAGGGGACCGAAGAAGTTGTCCTGGCTGGCGATGTACCAGGCATCCTGCTTCATGATCGTGCTGCCCGGCTCGTCGGTCTTGTTGTAGATGTAGAGCGCGCTCAAGGACCACTTGTTGGTGAACTTGTGCTCGGCCTTGATCGTGAACATGTCCGCCGAGTCGATGATGGGTCCGGTGGCGGACGCGTTCGGCAGGTTGTTCTCGTTGGCGGCAATCGGCCCGCCGATCGTCTCCTTCGGCCACGCGCCGAGCAGGCCGAAGCCCGCGGCGTTCGCGGCCGGGTGGGTGCGCGGAATGATCGCGCCCGTGAACAGTCCGCCAGTCGCGACCGACCCGGTGCCAGTGGCCGGACACTTTGCGCTCACCGCGCCGCCGCGGCAATACGGGTTGTAGATCGACACCGGCACGCCGGCGACGGTGGACTTCGAGAAATCGCCCACGCGCTGGTTCAGGCCTGGCCAGATCTGCTGCTCGTTTCTGGTCGTGTTCGAACGATAGCCTTCGGTGGCGGCCCAGAAGAACGTGCGGTTCTTCACCACGGGCCCGCCAAAGCCACCGCCGTAGAGGCGGTAGTAGGTGTCGGCCAGGCCGCTGTCCTTCTTGCTGATGCCTTCCTTCTGAACGAAGAAGTTCTCGTTGACGCCCCACACGGGACGGGTCTGGTAGAACGCCGAGCCGTGGAAGGCGTTGGTTCCGGAGCGGGCCGTGACGTTGAACACACCGCCGCCCGTGCGACCCATCTCGGCGTCGTAGGTGTGCACCTGCACCTTCACTTCTTCGACCGCTTCAATCGTGGGATTCAGCACGGCGCGTCCGCGCAGCTCCGAGATCGGCACGCCGTCGAGCAGGTAGTTGTTGGCGCGCATACCACCGCCGCCCATCGACACCCGCGACGCGTTGGTCTGATCCTGCTGGCGGTTGAACTGCGGGTCGCCGGCCGTCATCACGGTGGGGATTGTGATGCCCATCAGGAAGGCGTTGCGGCCGGGGGCCGGCAACACCTCGAGCACCTCGCGGTCGAGCGTGCCGCCGGTGGAGGCGTTGGACGTATCGATGAGCGGCGCGGCGCCGGTCACCGTGATCGTTTCCTGCAGCGTGCCCACCTCGAGCGTGAGGTCGAGTGTCAGGAACTGCTGCGTGCCGACGCGAATGCCCTTGCTCTCGTAGGTCTTGAAACCCGCAAGCGACGCCTTGACCGTGTAGTTGCCGGGCGCGACAGCCGGGAAGTTGTACTCCCCCGACGCGTTGGACGTGGTTTCGCGGGCGACGGTCGTCGCTTCATTGATGAGCTGCACCGCCACCCCGGGAATGACGCCGTTGGCGTCCTTCACCGAGCCGCGGACGCCACCGGTAAACGATTGGGCCGTCGCCGTGCCAACGGCCAGCGCCGCCATCAGTCCGCCGATCACAATCTGCCTCAACACACTCATGGCCACCTCGTTGGTCAATGGTCCTGCTCTGTAAACCAACACCGAATTACCCCGACCGCCACCCGGGCGCGAATGGCGAACAGGAGACCTACAGTGCCAGCCTCCACTAAACGTGCGAATACTAGGCCGTGCGGACCGCCAAACGCAAGCGATTTGCCAGATGACGAGGGCGGCAGGCCCCAGGTGACCCGGCCACGAGAGCCCCGGCTGGCACGTGAACGACACGTCAGTGGCAAGGCGCCGCGTGGGTCACAACATCGAACGCGCAGTTCGCGTCAACGACGACGCGGCGACTGCGGCGCCAGTTCAACCACATCGGTCACGGCGCCTTCGCTCGCGGAGGCGACCAGCCGCGCGTACTTCGCCAGCACGCCGCGGGTGTAGCTGGGCTTACGCGGCTTCCAGGCGCGCCGGCGCGCCGCCAGCTCGCGGGCCGACACCGCCAGGTCGATGCTTCTGGCGCGGGCGTCGATGGTGATCTGGTCGCCGTTCTTCACGAGGGCCAGTGGACCACCGACCGCGGCCTCCGGGGTCACATGCCCCACCACGAACCCGTGCGATCCCCCCGAAAAGCGGCCGTCGGTCAGGAGCGCCACGTCGTTGCCCAGTCCCCGCCCGATGAGCGCGCTCGTGGGCGAGAGCATCTCGCGCATCCCGGGCCCGCCGCGCGGCCCCTCGTAGCGGATGACCACGACATGTCCGGCCTTGACCCGGCCCTTGAGAATCGCGGCCAGAGCCGCTTCTTCCTTGTCGAACACGATCGCGCGCCCCGTAAAGCGCTCCCCTTCCTTGCCACTGATCTTCGCCACGGCGCCCTCGGGCGCCAGGTTCCCGCGCAGCACGACCAGATGGCTCTCGGGCTTCACGGGCCGATCGAACCCGCGCACCACGTCCTGTCCGGCGGGATAGTCCGGCGCGTCGGCGAGGTTCTCAGCCAGGGTCTTCCCCGTCACGGTCAGCGCGTCGCCGTGCAGCAGGCCCCGGTCCAGCAACCGCTTCATGAGCGGCGTAAGGCCGCCGATGCGTACCAGCTCGGCCATCATGTACTTGCCACTCGGCTTCAGATCCGCCAGCACGGGCACGCGCTTGCCGATCCGCGTGAAGTCGTCGAGCGTCAGCTTGACGTGGGCCGCGCGCGCAATGGCCAGCAGGTGCAGCACGGCGTTGGTCGAACCGCCGAGCGCGATGGTCACGGTGATGGCGTTCTCGAACGCCTGCTTCGTCAGGATCTGGCGCGGCGTGATTCCACGCGCGATCAGGGCGGTCACGGCCTCGCCCGCGCGCCGGCAGTCGTCGCGCTTCTCGTCCGAGATGGCCGCTTGCGCCGAGCTATTGGGCAAGCTGAGCCCCAGGGCCTCGATCGCCGAGGCCATGGTGTTGGCCGTATACATCCCGCCACATGAGCCGGCGCCTGGACACGCGTGCTGTTCGAGGTCGGCCAGCTCGGCGTCGTTCATCTTCCCCGCGGCGTGCTGCCCCACGGCCTCGAACACCGACACGATGTCCACCGGCTGACCGCGCCAGATGCCCGGCATGATCGTGCCGCCGTAGACAAACACCGCCGGCCGGTTGAGCCGCGCGATGGCCATGGCGCACGCCGGCATGTTCTTGTCGCAGCCGCCAATGGCCACGAGCCCGTCGAACCCCTCGGCGCCCATCACCGTCTCGATCGAATCGGCAATCACCTCCCGCGAGGCGAGCGAGTACTTCATGCCCTCGGTGCCCATCGAGATGCCGTCCGACACCGTGATGGTGTTGAAGATCACGCCTTTGGCGCCAGCCCCATCGACGCCGGCCGAGGCGGCTCTGGCCAGTCCGTCGATGTGCATGTTGCACGGCGTGACCTGGCTCCAGGTCGAGCACACGCCCACGTGCGACTTCTTGAAGTCGTCGCGGGTAAAACCCACCGCGTGCAGCATGGCGCGGCCGGCAGCCCGGGCGGGACCGTCGACGACGGCCGAGGAATATGTGCGGGTGGCAGCGGCGGCAGCGGGCTTGGCGGGACGTGAAGACATGAGCCGCACTCTAACATCGCGGTGCCAGTTGGCGGATACTGCGAACATGGCTCCGCCACCGCCGCCGCCCCTTGACCGCCTTCGGCTCGATGTGTGGCTCGACGTGGCGTGCGTGTTTCGTACTCGCGCCGAGGCACAACGTGCCTGTCGCAACGGCAAGGTGGATGTGAACGGCGTCACCGCCAAGCCGCACCGCGAGCTGCGCGCCGGCGACACGCTGCGCATCGGCCGGCCGTTTGGACGCACGCAGACGCTCGTCGTGAAGGGCCTGGTCGACACCCACATCAGCAAGGCAGCGGCCCGGGCGCTCTACGACGACCTCACCCCGCCGCCGACCCCGGAAGAAGTCGCCATGCGCCGAATCGAGCGGGTGTTTCACGCCACGATGGCGCCCAAGAGCCGCCCCGACAAGCGCGATCGCCGCGCCCTGCGCGGACTGAAAGGCGCATAGACTACCCCTACCCCATGCGCATGCCTGCTCGTCTCATCATCGTCGCGGCCCTGGCCGTGGTGGCGTTTGCGCTCCCCAACCTCGCGGAGCTGGTAACGGACTGGTGGTGGTTTGCGGAGGTCGGTCAGCAGGCCACCTACGCCACCATCCTCGGCGCGCAGACGGCGCTCGGCGTCGCGGCCTTCGTCATCTCGCTGGCCTGGCTCACGCTGAACCTCCGGATCGCCGCGCGTACGCTGCCGCTGGAATCGCAACAGGTGTCGACCCCCGAGGGCCTGACCATGGCGCTGCCAGCCCGACGCGAGGTGCAGTCGCTGGGCATCCTGATCGCCGCCGGGGCGGCGGTGCTCGCGGCGCTGTTTGTGGCGTCGAGCTGGCAGGACTTTCTGGGCTGGCAGCACGCCGAGACGTTCGGCACAGCCGACCCGATCCTGGGCCTCGACGTGGCGTTCTACGTGTTCACCTTGCCGATGCTCGACCTGCTGCGATCGTTTGCCGTGGCGCAGGTGGGCCTGGCCGTCGTGGGCGCGGGCGCCCTGTATCTGCTCGGTGGACAGCTGGCGCTCACGCCTTTTGGCGCGCGGCTCGGCGGCCGGGCTCGACGGCATCTGGGCCTGCTCGCGGCTGCGTTCCTGGTACTGCTGGCGGCGGGCGCCTGGCTCGATCGCCCGCACACCATGCTGACGCCAACCGGCATCATCCGCGGCGCCGGCTACACCGACGTGCACGCCCGCCTGCCGTTTGCGTTGGCGGAGATGGCCGCGGCGCTCGTTGGGGCCGCGTGCGCCGTGGCCTACGCCTTCACCGAGCGCACCGCAGCAGCGGCAGCGGCCATCGCCGTCTACGCGGTGGTGGTCCTGGCCGGGCAACTCTACGCCGGTGCGATCCAGCGCTTCGTCGTGTCGCCCAACGAGCAGGTGCGCGAGGCGCCCTACATTCAGTACAACATCGACGCGACCCGCCGTGCGTTTGCCCTCGACACGATTCAGCAGCGGCCGCTCACGGGCGATGCGGAGCTGACGCGCGCCGACATCGACAAGAACCGGCAGACGCTCGACAACGTGCGGCTCTGGGATCATCAGCCGCTGCTCGAGACGTTCGGACAGATCCAGGAGATCCGCACCTACTACGACTTCACGGCGGTGGACAACGACCGCTACGTGATCGACGGCCAGTTGCGCCAGGTGATGCTCTCGGCGCGCGAGCTGAATCCCGCGGCGTTGCCCAACCGCACGTGGGTCAACGAACGGCTCACCTTCACGCACGGCCACGGCCTCACGCTCGGCCCCGTGAACCAAGTGACGGCCGAAGGCCTGCCGGTGCTCTTCATTCGCGACCTGCCGCCCGTATCGAGTGTGAATCTGCCAGTGACCGAGCCGAGTCTCTACTTCGGCGAGCTCTCGAACGAGTACGCCATCGTGAAGACCAAGGCGCGCGAATTCCACTACCCCAAGGGCGACGACAACGTCTTCAGCACCTACGCCGGCACGGGCGGCGTCGTGCTCGATTCGCTGGGGAAGAAACTCGCGTTCGCGACTCGCTTCCGCGACTACCAACTGCTCTTGAGCGACGACATCACGCCCGAGAGCCGCTTGATCTTCGACCGCCAGATCAAACGGCGCGCACAGAAGATCGCGCCGTTCCTCACCTTCGACGACGACCCGTACCTGGTCGTGGACGGCGGCCGGCTCTTCTGGATCCTCGATGCCTACACGGTGACGGGCCGCTATCCGTACGCCACCGAGGGCGCGCCCCGCGTGAGCTACATCCGCAACGCAGTGAAGGTGGTCATCGACGCGTACCACGGCACCACGAGGTTTTACCTCGCTGAGCCGACCGACCCGATCGTCCGCACCTACGCCAAGGCGTTTCCAGGCCTGATGCAGCCCCTTGCGGCCATGCCGCCAGGGTTGCGCGCGCACGTGCGGTATCCCGAAGGTATCTTCGGCATCCAGTCGGCGGTGTACTCGACGTATCACATGACCAGCGCCGCGGTCTTCTACAACAAGGAAGATCAGTGGGAGGTGCCCACCATCGACTCGACCGGCCAGGCGGTGCGCATGACGCCGTACTACACGATCATGACCCTGCCCGGAGAGACGCGTGCGGAGTTCATCCAGATGCTGCCCTTCACGCCGCGCCGGCGCGACAACCTGGCGTCGTGGCTCGTCGCCCGGTCCGACGGCGACAAGTACGGCCAGTTGATGTCGTTCGAGTTCCCCAAGCAGAAGCTGGTGTTCGGACCACGTCAGGTGGTGGCGCGCATCAACCAGGATCAGGTGATCTCGCCGCAGATTACGCTCTGGAATCAGCAGGGCTCGGAAGTGATTCAGGGCACGCTGATGGTGATTCCGATCGAGGAGTCGCTGCTCTACGTGCGGCCGATGTACCTGCGCGCGCAACAGGGCCGCATCCCCGAACTCACCCGGGTGATTGTGGCCTACCAGAACACGATCGTGATGGAGCGCACGCTCGATGCCGCACTCGCGCGCCTGTTCTCGCCCGAGGCCATCCGCGCCCGCCGTGCGCAGCCGCAGGACGCGGCGATGGTGAACGTCGACGCGACGGCGCCCGTGACGGGGACGCCCGCAGCCCCGCCCGCGGGCGCTGCAGGTGTTGCCTCCGGTGCGCCCGGCACGCCGACTGCCCCGCCAATACCGGCGGGGATTGCGGCCCTGCCGCCGGCGCAACTGGCCGCCGAGGCGCAGGCCACCTATCAGCGGGCCATCGAGGCGCAGCGCGCGGGCGACTGGGCGAAGTACGGCGCCGAAATCACGCGGCTGGGACAGGTGCTCGAACTCATCGCGCGCGCCGCGAGTCCTCGGTAGCCTCGACCGCGACCGCGGCCGACCGCGGCCGACCGCGCGCCGGGCGCCGATGCGGGCGGGCTTCAGAACACCGCGCGGGCGGCCTCGACCGACTTCCCCGCCAGCGCGAAGCGAGGCTCGACTCCGGCGCGACCTGCGAGCAAATCGGCCACGTGGGTACCCACGGCCGGGCCGTGCTTGAATCCGTGCCCCGACCCGCCGCCCACGACCCACACGTTGGGCCACGAGGGATGCCGGTCGATGATGAAGTCCCCGCTCGAAGTGTTCTCGTACTGACACACGTGCGCGTCCACGAGCGGCGCGGTCATCATGGCGGGAAACCGCCTCGAGAAGAACGCGCGTGCGATCTGCACGGCATCGGCGCCGACCACCCGGTCGGCGGTGTCGGGGTTGATCGCCGAGCCGTGGCGATCGATGCCCACCTTGAAACCGTGGGCGTCGAGGTCGGGAATGCCGTAGAGCCCCGACTCGAAGTCGATCCACGCCGGCAGCCGATCGACACCGAAGCGCGCGTCCCCTGCTGGCACGCCGAAGTACAGCACCTCTTGCCGGGTCGGCCGGATCCGCCCACCGACGGCACCTGGAAAGAGCGCCGGCAACCACGGCCCGCACGCGAACACGTAGTGGTCGGCCGTGAGTGTCGACCCATCGTGCAGCATGACCGTAGGCGCCCCCGCGGACTCATCGAGCGGCAGCACCCGCGCCTGCCGGTAACTCGCACCGTACGCGCACGCCGTTCTCACGGCCGCAGCCACGCCCTGCCGCGCCCGCACCACTCCGCCGCGCGTCTCGAGCACGGCGTCGCCAAGCCCAATCACGCCGATCTGTGGATAGCGGCGGGCCACCATCGAGCCGGCCATTCGCTCGTGGGCCACGCCCGCCTCCGACAACGTCCGCGCGGTGTCGTCGAGGTGCGGGCTGCCGGCATCGCCGAGAAACAGCGCCCCGCATTCCTCGACGAGCGACTCGCCGGTCTTGGCCGACAGCCAATGCCACTCGGCCAGCGACTCGGTCGCCCAGCGCGTGTAGAGGTCTATGGCCCCGTAGCCCGCACGGATCACGCGCGAGTGATCCGACGAGCTTGCGCGGCCGTTGGCCGGCCCGTAGGCGTCCACGAGCGTGACCCGCCATCCGGCGCGTGCCAGTCGTAGCGCGCTCCATGCGCCGAACACCCCGGCCCCAATCACCGCCACCGACCGCTTGCCCATCCTGGTCACACGCTCCAGTACCACCGCCGCCGGTGCAGCCACGCCAGCAGCACGTAGAGTGCCGCAAGATTCGCCAACGCGAAGAGGAGCGACGCCACCTTGGGCGCCGCCAGCGGCGCAAACGCCGACGTGTAGATCCACTGTTGCGCCGACATGGCCTCGAGCCCGACCCCGACCCGCCACAGGATGAGCGACTTGGCCACGAGGCCCGATAGCACGAAGAGCAGGAGCGCGTTGCGCCCCATGGCCACGAGCGGCTCGGTGACCCGCAGCCCGAGCGGCGACGCGCGCTCGTCGTCGAGGCCCAGGTGCAACCCGCCCAGCGCCAGCGCTGCGGCGCCACCGGTGAACAGTGCATACGAACTGGTCCACAGCGCCTTGTTGATCGGGAACACTCTGCCCCAGAGCAGACCGGCGACGATGGCTGCGGCACCCGCATAGACAAGCGCCGACGCGCCCGACCGCGGACGCGCCGCGCGAATCCAGAGCCCGGCCGTGATACCCATGAGCGTCGTGCCGACCGCGGGCAACGAGCTGAGCAGGCCTTCGGGATCCCACCGCGTCTTCCACAAGTGCGAACCGAAGATGGCGCGATCGAGCCATGCGCCGAGGTTGCCCTCGGCAGAGAGGTCGCCGGCCACGCCGTCCGGCGGCGGTACGAGCGCGATGAGGGCCCAATAGGCCAGCAGGCAAGCGGCGGCGGCAACCGCCGTGCGACGCAGCGCAGCGAGCGTGTCCCCGGGTACCGCAAGCGCGCGCCACGACAAGGCGGCCGCGAGGTAACACACGCCGAGTCGGAACAACACGCCGGGGATACGCCAGCGGGCGGGGTTGAAGAACGGAAAGCCCGCCATGAACAGGCCCAGGCCGATGAGTGCCGCGCCGCGCCGCCACACGACCCACGCCGACGCGCGCCCGGGTTCTGCCTGCGCCATCGCCGTGCCCATGATGAACAGAAAGAACGGGAAGATCAGATCCGTCGGCGTCCAGCCATGCCACTCGGCGTGCAGGAGCGGCGCGTACACCGTGGCCCAGTCACCGGGGTTGTTCACGATGACCATGCCGGCCATGGTGAGGCCTCGAAACACGTCGAGCGAGCGCAGGCGCGCGGGCGGCCGGGAGGTTGCCAAGCGCCAATATCGTAATGCGTGAACGGGGTCGACCGCTGGCCCATGCAGACGGGAGTCTCGGCGAGCCGAACCCGACGACGCCGTCTACCGAAGCGTGCCATAATCTAAGAGTCCTGCCCGGCATGCTTCACGATACTTTTTAGCGGCCCCTGCGTAACCTCCGCCTGTCGGTGACCGACCGCTGCAATCTGCGGTGTCAATACTGCATGCCCGAGGCCGAGTACACGTGGCTGCCTAAGCACGACGTGTTGACGTTCGAGGAGATCGACCGGCTGGTCGGCATCTTCGTGGGCCTCGGCGTGGACAAGCTGCGCGTCACCGGCGGCGAACCGCTGCTGCGCACGAACCTTCCGGTACTGGTGTCGCAGCTGGCGCGGCACACGACCGTCCGCGACCTGGCGATGACCACCAACGGCATCCTGTTGACGGCCAACGCGGCCGCCCTGAAGCGCGCGGGGCTGCGCCGCGTGACGGTGAGTCTCGATACGCTGCACCGCGAGCGGTTCCTGAAGCTGACGCGCCAAGACGAACTGGCGCGCACGCTCGCCGGCATCGACACGGCCGCGCGCGAGTTTCCCGGTTTCAAGATTGACACGGTGGTGATTCGCGGCGTGAACGACGACGAGATCGTGGACCTCGTGGCGTTTGCACGCGAACACGGCGCCGAGATCCGGTTCATCGAGTACATGGACGTGGGCGGCGCCACTGGCTGGACGGCGCATCAGGTCGT
>JANMDX010000318.1:0-44119 GCA_031376505.1 Acidobacteriota bacterium | reverse complement strand
CGCCCTTGGCGTCGGTAGCGATGCTGGAGAAGTTGGCGCTGTTGAAGATCGCGCTCTGCAGGGCGCCGGCCTTGAGCAGCGCCTCTTCGGCCTGCTTGCGCGCGGTGTTGTCGGTGCCGATCAACAGATAGCCGATGATGGCGTCCTCGGCGTCGCGCAGCGCGGTGACCGACACCACGGCGGGGAAGCGGCTGCCGTCCTTGCGGATATAGGTCAGCTCGTAGATGTCTTCGATGCCGCGCGAGGCCTTGAAGACCAAGGCCTCGAAGCCGGGCGTGATCGGCGTGCCGAGCTCGACGCTCAGCGCCTTGGCGCGGGCGATGACCTCCTGCGGATCGGAGATGTCGGCCGGGGTGACCTTGTTCATCACGTCGTCGGCCGCGTAGCCCAGCATGCGCTCGGCGCCGACGTTGAAGATCTGAATGACGCCCTTGGCGTCGGTGGCGATGCTGGAGAAGTTGGCGCTGTTGAAGATCGCGCTCTGCAGAGCGCCGGCCTTGAGCAGCGCCTCTTCGGCCTGCTTGCGCGCGGTGTTGTCGGTGCCGATCAACAGATAGCCGATGATGGCGTCGTCCGCGTCGCGTAGCGCCGTCACCGACACCACCGCGGGGAAGCGGCTGCCGTCCTTGCGGATATAGGTCAGCTCGTAGATGTCTTCGATGCCGCGCGAGGCCTTGAAGACCAGCGCTTCGAACCCCGGCGTAATCGCGACCCCGAGCTCGAGACTGAGTGCCGCGGCGCGCACGACCAGTTCCTGAGGGTCGGAGATATCCGCCGGGGTAATCGTGTTCGCCACCTCGGCCGCGGTGTAGCCCAGCATGCGCTCCGCGCCGACGTTGAAAATCTGGATGACGCCCTTGGCGTCGGTGGCGATGCTCGAGAAGTTGGCGCTGTTGAAGATGGCGTCTTGCAGGGCCCCTGCTTCGAGCAGAGCGTCTGCCGTTGGCAGGCCGGTCTTCGGACTTGCCCCGTCGGGAGTAGTCGTCGTCTTGTTCAATTCATGACTTCTCTCTTTGCTGACAGTTGCGTGCCCGATAGTGTCACGCTTTGCGCGGCCCCGGCCTCATCGTCGGCCACGAAGCGTCGCACCCAGGTCCAGGTCCACCACGGGCGCCGAACGCGTGCCCCGCACGTCCATCACGAGCCGCGTGCCGGCACCCTGTTGCGCCAGCCACGGGTCGAGGGGTCGCAGCAGGAGCCGCCGCGCGCCCGTCTGGGTGCGAGACACCGCCGCGTCCAGCCTGGCCACGCCCCGGAATTGCAACCGCTCGGTGGCGATGCCGTACGACCCGGCGGCAGCGATCGTCGCGCCCGGCGCCGCAAACACCACCGACGACAAGGTCAAGCGGCGGTCGTGCAGGCGCACGCGCCCCCGCATGTCCGACGGCACCTGCGCAACAGCGACGTCGGCCGGCCGGCCCTGCCCGCGTCGCGACAGCTCGTCCACCTTGCCCTGCACGTCCGGATTCGCGAACCGCGTGCGAGCGAGACGGAACGTCCCATCGACGACGATCCGATCGAGTACCTCGCTGGCGCCGGGCGGCAGCTCGAGCGTGGCGTCGAGCGACAATTGGCCTCTCAACGGCGGCCGCGCGCCAT
Source organism: Acidobacteriota bacterium (assembly GCA_031376505.1). Classification (GTDB taxonomy): domain Bacteria; phylum Acidobacteriota; class Vicinamibacteria; order Vicinamibacterales; family UBA2999; genus CADEFD01. The sequence goes on along the minus strand of JANMDX010000318.1, from coordinate 42,520 downwards.
CGACGAGCAAGCGCAACACGTCGGCGACGTCGGCCCGATCGCGCGTCTTCACCACGAGCGACAGGTGACGTCCGCTCGTGCCCTTCACGCGCGTCACTCGTCCCGACGTCTCAAACGTGGAATCCGCCAGGGCAGTGGCGGCGCGGGTCAGGAACAGATCGCCGTTGGTGCCGTCGAACACGGCTTCGTAGGTGGTTGACATCGCCAGCCGGCCAGCGTCGTTGCTGCGCAGGCCGATCGCCGGCGACGTCGCCGTGCCGTGGGTGGCCAGCCGCTCGAGCGTGCCCAGAATCGCGCCCGTCGCGTCCAATCGTCCGTCGAGGCCTGGCACGGTACCGACGTCGCCGGCGAACGTGTACTCGCCGGCCACCGGCAACAGGTGGTAGTCATCGCGGGGCCACGGCCCCACCGTGCCGGTCAGACCCGCGCGTTCGCCGGGCAAAGGCGTGTCGATGGTGGCCCTGAAGGGCGTGGCGGCGTCGAGCGAGAAGGGCTGCATGACGAGGTCGCGGATGTCCCACTGCTGTGCGTCGCGGGCGGGGTCGCGCGGCATCACGGTCAGGCGCACCGAATCAGCCACGAGCCGTTCGATGATGAACGGGGGTGCCGGCACGTCTGTGGCCTCGGCCGGCGAGACGGCACCGAGCCCGGCCTGCCGCAACGCGTCGAGATCCGCGCGGCGTCCCGGCGGCACGTTAATCTCCACGCCCTCGAGCCGCACCTCGCTGAGCCGTTTCGCCCGCAAGGTGGCGAAGCCGCCCCTGCCAGACACACGCGCGATGGTGATGAAGGGAGGCAGGTCGGGCCGGCCCGCGATTCGCAGCACCAGGTTCGTGCCCTCGACACGCAGCGCAGGACGCAGCTGCACGTCGAGCGAGTCGAGGCGCACGTCGCTGTTCAGGCGCGCCGAGAGCCATCGTTCGAGCTCTGCGCGAAACCGGGGCTCCGCCTCGCGCGACACTCGCACGCCAAGCGCGACCGCGACCGCCACACTCGCGGCCAAGCCGGCGATCGCGAGCCACCACCGTGTCCGCCGCGTCACGAGTCGAATCCGCCTCTCCCCGAGGGGCCGCCAGGCTCGCCACTTGGCGCATGCTCGAAGGCCGCCACCTCGATCCTATCGTCACCATATCGGCGCAGGTCGTACCGCGGCTGTGCCTTTCTGAACATCGCCCGCAGCGCGCCTCACGTAGGGTAGCGGCAGGAGCAATAACACATGCAGAGACCACACACCGCCGCGGTCGCGCTCTTCGCGTTCGCGTTGGCTGCCAGCGCAGCGGCGCAGACGCCGAATCTTGATGACGAGATTGGCCAGTCCGACAAGGCCGCGAAAGTCCTCCGCGAGATCATGGGCACCCCCGACAAAGGCATCCCCGAAGACCTGCTCAAGAAGGCCGAGTGCGTGGCCGTGTTTCCCTCGGTGATCAAGGTCGGTCTGATTGTCGGCGGGCGCGGGGGCCGTGGCGTGGCGAGCTGCCGCACTCCGGACGGGTGGAGCGCGCCCGCGTTCTTCAACCTGGGTGGCGGCAGTGTCGGGTGGCAGATCGGCGCGCAGGCCACCGATCTCGTGATGCTGTTCATGAATCCCAGCGGACTGGAGAGCCTGCTCTCCGACGAATTCACTCTAGGGGGCGACGCCTCGGTGGCCGCCGGCCCGGTGGGGCGTCAGGCGGGCGCGGCCACGGACGTGAAGATGGACGCGAAGATCCTCTCGTATTCGCGAAGCCGGGGACTCTTTGCCGGACTCGAACTGGCAGGCGTCGTCATCACGCCCGCCAAGGACGACATGCGCGATGTCTATGGCGCCGGCGTCACGGCCACCGACGTGCTGAAGGAGCACAAGATCACCGCGCCCATGTCGGTGCGCGCGTTCCCCACGGCGCTCGGGCACTACTCGTCGCGCTAGCGTCGCTCGATGCCCGGGCGCGATCCGCGTCGGGGCCAGGACGGGCACCAGCCCGCCTTACACCATCGCCTCTAAGTATGGAAGGACTGCATCATGACCAAGAACACGCACCTCGCCGTCGCGCTCGCCGTGACCGCTGCGCTCACGTCAGCCTGCGCCACGAAGAAGTTCGTCCGCACCGAAGTCGGCGACGTCAACACGAAGGTGAACACGCTCGGTACGTCGCTCGAAGCCACGCAGGAACGGACGCGCCAGAACGAAGCGAAGATCGGCGAGGTTGACACCAAGGCTGACGCTGCGGGCCGCTCGGCGGCCGAGGCGCGCGCCGTCGGCGACGCCTCCGCGACGGCGACCAAGGAAGTGGACGCACGGCTGACCGGTAAGGTGAACGGCATCGAGGCGTCAGCGCGCCGGCTGATCTTCGAGGTCACGCTCAGCGAAGACCAGGGCAACTTCAAGTCCGGGCGCACTGCCATGCCCGCCGACGCCAAGGCCAGGCTCGACGGGATGATCGCGCAGTTGAAAGCCGATCCCAAGAACGCCTTCATCGAGATCGAGGGCTATACCGACAACGTAGGCACCGCCACCTACAACGAGCAACTGGGCCTCGACCGCGCGGAGGCCGTGAAGCGTTATCTCCACGAGCAGCACCAGATGCCGCTGCACAAGATGAACGTCATCAGCTATGGCGAAGTGAATCCGGTCGCGCCAAACACCACCCGCGCTGGTCGCGCCCTCAACCGTCGCGTCGTCGTCCGGGTGTTGTCGTAGGGCGCGATTCGTCCGATGCTGAGCCGGAGTTACCACGGCCAGGCGCGTCTCTTCCGAAGGCCAGCAGCGTAGCGGCCGCCCCTTCACATTGGCGCTGTTTTCACTTTCCAGAGGTCTGCCATGCGCAAGTCGTACAAGCTCGTTGCCGTTCTGCTCCTTCCCGCCCTGCTCGTCTTCGCCCCTGCCTTCGCCCAGCAGTCCCGCATCGCGGACGCCGCCACTCGGCAGCTCGCGCTCGCTGGGCAGACCGAGCGCGACGATGCCCAGCGTGCGGCGGTGCGCCGTGTGCTCGATCGCAGCGACGTGCGCCAATTGGCCGCGGCCATGGCACTCGACGTGTCCGATGCGGCGTCGGCCGTGGCGACGCTCAGTGGCACGGACCTGGCCGCGGCGGCCGAGCGCGCGCAAGCGGTCGAAACGGCCCTGGCCGGCGGATCGAACACCGTCGTGATCTCGACGACGACGCTGCTGCTCGTGCTCATCATCGTGATCTTGCTGGCCAAGTAGGCGCGCGTGTCACGCGCCTCGGTTGCGTGCCTCGTTGCGGCCGTCGTCGTGGCGGGCAGCGGACCCGTGTGGGCCGCCACACCAGGCCTGCACGCGCCGTCTGGAGCCAGCCGCCTGCTAGAGGTGCCGTTCCTGCCACAGACGGAAGATCTCTGCGGCGGCGCGGCGCTCGCCATGGTGCTGAGATATTGGGGCGCCGCCGACGTGCAGCCGGCCGACTTTGCGCCGCTCGTCGATCGCGGCGCCGCCGGCATTCCCACCAACGTGCTCGCCTCGGCCGTGCGCACACGCGGGTGGCAATCGGTGTCCGTCGAGGCGGACGCCGCGTCTGGCGATGTGTGGCTGCGCGAGCAGACCGAGCGCGGCCGGCCGGTGATTGCGCTCATCGCCGTCGGTCCCGCCCGCTATCACTACGTCGTCGTCGTCGCGTGGACCGGCACGCAGGTCGTCGTGCACGATCCGGCGCAACGTCCCTTCGTAGTACTTCCTCACGCTGCGTTCGAGGGCGCATGGGCCTCGGCCGGGCGCTGGGCGCTGCTTGTCCTTCCTCCGGAGGCGCCGTTGGCCCCGCGCCCCGGGCCTGAGCTGGCTGTGCCCATCGCCGAGCCTGTGGGGACCAGCGGGGGCGGATCCAGCTGCGCGCTGCTGGTGAGAACGCTCGTCGCCCTGGCCAAGGCAGGGGACGTGCCTGGCGCGGATGCGGGACTCGCCGCCACCCTGCAGCTGTGTCCACACGAACCGGCGGCATGGCGTGAGTTGGCCGGCATCCGGTTCCTGCAGTCACGGTGGGCCGAGGCGAGCGCGCTTGCGGAACGGGCCGCTGCCCTCGATCCCTTGGATGTCGACGGATGGGACCTGCTCGCGACCAGCCGCTTCCTCAACGACGAGCCCGAGCGCGCGTTGGCCCAGTGGAACCGGATTGGCAGCCCCGACGTGGACGTCGTGCGCGTGGTCGGCGCGCGCCGCACGCGGCATCCCGTGGTGGCGGCGCTGATCGATCTGCCGCCGCGTGTGCTACTCACGCCCGAGCGTTTCAACCACGCCTCACGACGTTTGCAGGAACTACCGAGCGCCGTGACGACACGGCTGCGTTATCGTCCCATCGGCGGCGGGCTCGCCAATCTCGATGCCGTGGTGGTCGAGCGCGCCACCGTGCCTCGCGGTCCCGTTCCGCTCGTGGCGGCCGGCGCGCGTGCGTGGGTCCAGCGCGAGGCCGGGATCGCCGTGGCGTCGCCGACGGGCAGCGGCGAGCTCTGGACGGCGACCTGGCGGTGGTGGGAGCGCCGCCCTCGGGTGGCCGCGAGCCTGATCGTGCCGTCGCCGTCGTGGTTCACCGGCGTGACCACCATTGCGGGCTCGTGGGAGCGGCCGACGTATCAGACCTCGCCGGCCACCGTATCGCGTCCGGCCGTGGTGTCGCGCCAAGCGCGCCGGCGCGCGTCGGTGGCGGTGGCGGACTGGATATCGAGCCGCCTGCGGTGGTCGATGGGAGTCGCCCTCGATACGTGGGATCGCGATCGCCATGTCGCGATGGACGCGGGGCTCGACGCTCGCGGCGCCAGCGACCGTGTCTCCATGCGTGCGGACACGGTACTGGCGGCGCCGACTGGATCGGGCCAGCGGTTTGCGACCGCTGGCGTGCAGGTCGCCCTGCGGTCCACGCGCGACCGCGCATCGTCGTCGTGGATGCTCACGGCCGGCGTCGATGCCGTGAGTACCCATGCGCCGTTCGATCTCTGGGCCGGTGCGGGCGCGGGTCAGGCGCGCACGCCGCTCCTTCGCGCGCATCCGCTGCTGAGCGGCGGCGTCATCACCGGACCGATGTTCGGCCGGCAGATGGCGCACGCCACGGTCGAATACCAGCAGTCCCTCGTGTCAACGCCTGCCGGGACATTGAGCCTGGCCGCGTTTGTCGACGCGGCCGACGTTCGGCGTCCGCTGGCTGGCGACGGACCGGCACACGCCGACCTCGGCGCCGGTGCGCGGTTCTCGCTGCCGGGCCGAGGTGGCACGATGCGCGTCGATGTGGCACGCGGCCTTCGCGATGGCCACGTGGTCGTTTCGGCTGGATGGCTGGCTCCGTGGCCTGGTCGTTGACGGGCAGGGCGACGGCGGACCGCGATACCGTCGCACCGATGCAGACTACGCGTTATGACAGCCGAGAACTCAATGCGTCGCGCAGGCGTTACGATGACACGCGTACGGTCAGTGGAGCTGTCAGTCGCACCAGTAGGATGGATCCGCGGGGCAGCCGCACGTTCTCACCCGCGGTGCTCAGTACCACAGCCGTGCCGGCCCCCGCGCCCACGCCCGCCCCAATCGCAGCGCCCTTCTTACCGCCCACGACCGCACCCACCAGGCCGCCGACCGCTCCGGGCACGGCGATCTTCACGGCGTCCCTCTTCTTGGTGCCCCGCGCCTCCCGTCCCCAGGTGCGCGTGGCGATGCGGTAGCTGTCGGCGTCGGACCGCACGTCGGTGAAGCGCAAGGCCAGGTACCCGCGTCCCTTCACCTTGGCCGAGGGCCGCGCGACCGTCACATGGCCAGTCACGTCGGCATTGCTCGGCAGCACGGTGACGCCGTTCACCACGACGGGATTGACCAGATGAGCCTGCACGCGGTCCTCCGCGCGCGAGGTGTTCGAGGCATGGCTGGTCTCGAGGCGTAGACGCAGTGGTGTACCGGCTGGAAGCGTGACCTCGCGCTCATCGCGCGTTGTGGTTTCCACGCCGGTGACCGCGGCTGTCATGCCGGCGGTCTGGGCAACAGTGATGACCGCCGTGGCGATGAGTGCGGTGGTCAAGGCGAGTCTCGTCCAGGGGTGCTTGTGCATTGTGTTCTCCACCGTCAACAAAGCAAGCACCATGCCGACGCGTCGGACGGAGAGAATGACTGGCAAACGTCATTTGTACCCGCCTCTGGAGCTGAGACGACCCACCGCGTTGCCACTCTGTGGAAGTGTCTTACACACATCGGAGCCACGCGCGAGTCCTGCGGCGCCATGGGCGGTGTGGTCCCCCTGACGGGCTGAAGGGGACGCCCAGGCCCGAGCGTCTACGGTCCGGCGGGCCGTGCCCACGCCGACTGAGCGGCCCACACCACCCCACGAGCCGGCAGACGCGGTGGACGTGCGGAGCGCGGCGCCGGGCCGCGGAACTGTGCGACGGCCGTGACCGCCCCCGTGTCCGCCACGTCCCAGACGTCCACCCTGGCGTGCTTACCGTAGCCTCGCGCCAGCCGGGCTGCGACCGCGTGCGTCGCGCACCCAATCTGGTCGGGGCCGGGTATCGTGCTCAGTGCATAGGCCGTCAGGTGACCAGCGTCACACTTGCGGATGACGACATCGCCGGGTTGTCCCTGGTCGCTCTTGATCATGTGACCGTTCCTTGTCGAAGAAGCTCACGCGGAAGGGGCCGTGGCGAACGGGCACCCCGCCGCGGTCACGTCCCGATGAGCAATCGTGGCGTCAACGCAGGTCAGAATCGGAACGAGACGCCGAGCGTGCCCCGCCAGAAGGCGAGCGCCCCGAGGTCGAAGTCGACGCCGTCACCCCCGTTCGAGTCCTTCACGGAGCGAAAGTAGCGCAGGTCGCCGCGCACGCCGACGTTGTCGCGAAGGAAGCCAATCAGGCCGGCGCCGACGTTGATGCCGAGGTCGTTCTCACTGACGTCGAACGCGTTCCCGACGCTCGTCGCCCGCGCATGGATCAGGCCGGCACCGCCTGACACGTACGGCCGGAACGGCGCGCCGTTCATTGGCGCGGCCAATATCACGTTAGCCATCACGGTCGAGACGTTGCCGTCTTCAAGCGCATTCGAATCGGAATTGAAGAAGTTCGGTGTCAGCGCCGCGTCGAATTCCACGCCCAGCACCCCGCCTCCGAGCACTGCAGCGCTGAAGCCATAGTTGACTTGCTGCGACGGCGTATCGGCCCCGAAGGTGATGCCCAGAAACGGCGTGAGGAGCCAGTCGGCTCGCGCCGGCTGAACCGTGACGAGCAGCGCGGTGACGAGCACGATCGGAAGGACCATCAGACGGTGTGACATGTGACTCTCCATTGGAAGGGCGGCCGGAGCGCGAAGCGGTGGCGCCGGCATCGGGACCGGGCAAGCGTGGTGTCGGGAGAAAGTCACGCCGGGCCGGCGAAGGCCACGTTCGCGAGCAGACTCCAGCGCGTTGCCGGGGAGTGATCGGCCGCGCGCTCGTGCCGATCGGCGCACGGCTGGCAGCGCACCGCGAAGGGCAGCGCCCGCAGCCGCAGACTCGGGATGGGACGCTCGCACGTCACGCAACTGCCGTAGTGGCCGTCATCGAGCCGCTCGAGTGCGGAGCGGATCTGCGCGAGCGCTTCCGACTTCATCTGCAGCAGTGAACACCTGAGGTCGCCACGGACGTGGTCGTCGGATTGCTCCATCTCGTCGCGGCCGGCCGCCCGCGGATCGGCGCGGCCTTCACGGAGTTGAGCTCGTACGGCGTCTTGCAACTGGTGCTGGCTGACGGTGAGCATCTGCCGGAGCGCGGCATCGCGTGTGGTGTCGGTCATGTCTCGTCCTCCCATCGGTGAGACAGCGTGACCGAGTCCCGAAGCGCCGTCTGTATCTTTACGCACACTCCGGAGACGGTGTGCCCGAGTGAACAGCCGGCGACACCGTGGTCGCACTACTGTCGACAAGACGATGCTTCCGTGTCGTCAAGGAGGCTCAGGACATGGTCACAATACTGCTCGTCATCGCCGTACTGATGTTGCTCGGGGCGGTTCCCGCCTGGCCGCACAGTCGTAACTGGGGATACGGTCCGAGCGGCGGACTCGGCCTCGTGCTGGTGATCCTGCTCGTGCTCGTACTCACGGGGCGCTTGTAGCCGCATAGCCACGCGAAATCGGGGGACGCCTGGCGTTCCCCCGTGTTCCAGGAGGTGATGGCGGGTGTCTACCGCGATCGTCTCGCCGGGCCGGCGCCGGCGTGTCCGGCGCGGATGCAGCGCATCACGAGCTGCCTGCAGCGCCCGGCGACGTGGGCCCGTGTGCGGCCGGGGCAGCGCTCTTCAGCAGGTGAGCGGTCGGTCGAACCACGGCGCGGTGTGCAATGGGAGACAGACGCGGCGCGCCGTCCCACCCTACAGTCGAGCATATGAGGCGACCGTCGCTGTGGCGGCCGCGAGGCCGGTCCCGTTCAGTGCCGCGCGACGGCGCACTCGACGCGGTTCGCCCGCTTCCTTTCGACGTCCTCACGCGCCAGAAAAACTGACGAGACGGAATGGCGAGTCCGCGCGCGGTCTGCGCGGAACGCCAACAGACTCGCTTCATCGGGAGCTCAGTCATGCATCGCGCATCATTTCATCTCTTCGCCGGCGGCGCCCTGGCGCTGGCGGGTCTCATGACGCCGCTGCCGGTGTTTGCCGGCCAGGACGGCGGCGCCGTCGTCACGCAGGACGTGCACCGGCTCGGCGGATCGACGGCCTTCAACCGCCGGCCGCTCGTGAACGTGGGCAGCATGAAGCGCATGTCGGACGACCCGCGCCTGGTCGCCAACATTCGCACCGTGCTCGACCAGGCCGGCGTGAGTAGTCTCGGCGACGGCGTCGTAGCGGCATTCGCCGGCGCCACGACCTCCTTCGTTGGTGGCGCGTGTGCCGACGCGACGCCGGAGGTTGGCGTCATCGTGGAGTGCGACGTGCAGCCAGGTCAGACCATGCAGTGGATGGCCCATCGCCCGCGAGGCACCGAGCCCGCTCTGCTGCGCAATATCCGATGGGCGGGCGCCAAGCCGTTCAAGGCGTATCTGTTCCGCGTCACCGAGGGCGATCGCACCTATACCTTCGTCGTGCCGAAGATCTGCGGCAACGTGTCGCTGATGCACATGGAAGAGCGCCCCCGCGCCGTCGTCGCGGCTCCAGCGGCATTCGTGCCGCCTCCGCCCCCGGCCCCTCCGGCCGTGGTCGCGCCTGTGGCGGAAGCGCCGCCTCCCCTGCCGGCACCGGCCGTCGTGCAGACCGCGGCGCCGATATCGACTACCGCTGCCGTCAAGTCCACACCGTTCTTCGTGGATGGCCTCTTCGGCAAGGAACGCCGGGTGCGACCGATTGACGGCGACCTCGAGGCGGGGCAGTGCTCGCCGCTGGCCGGCGTCAAGCTTGGGGTCGCCAAGCGTTTCTCGAACGACTGGGAGATCGGCGGAGCCGTGGGCGCCGCAATAAGTCTGGTCAGCAAGGACGAAAAGGTCCGCGAGAATGCCTTCTTTGTCGAGATCGAGGCCAACAAGTTCGTTGGCCACGGGTTCTTCCTCGGCGCCGGCCTGTCACTGTGGGACGTCACCCATAGCGACACATTTGCACCCGCCGCAATGGTGCACCTCGGCCTGCCCGTCGCGCCCAACGCCAGGTTCCCGGTCTACTTCCTGGTCGAGGGGCGGGCCTTTCTCGACTCACTCGACGACATCGGCAATAACTACCAATTCTGGGGCGGCGTGCGCGTGCGGTTCTAGCGCGAACGGCTCTACGTCAGGGCGCTTGCGGCGACGGCTGCAGGCGCCTGGCGAGTTCCCGTCTCCGGACTCCTCCGGAGCGGTTAGAAACCACGATGGAGGCGACGTGAAGCGAATGACCACCTTGACTGTCTGGACGGGTGCGGTAGCAATTGCCGTAGTGTCGGCAGCGTGCAGCGATCGTACCGACCGCGCCGCAGCCGCGGCGGCGCGCGACACCGGCACGGCAGCTGCACGAGTCGGTGATGCCGCCAAGGAGGCGGGGCGCGATGTGGCCGGGGCCGCCAAAGACGCGACTCGCACCGCCGGCGAGGCGCTTGACAGCAGCGCCCGCGCTGCTGAGGCCGCCGTCGAGACCATGGACGTGAAGATGGCGCTCGTCGCCGATTCGCGCGTCGACGCCGGCGGAATCAACGTCGACACGGATCACCTGGCCAAGACCGTGACGCTCAAAGGCCATGTGCCGACGGCGGCACAAAAGACGATCGCCGGGCAGATTGCGGTGTTGAAGGCCGAAGGGTATCAAGTGCGCAACGAGTTGACCGTCGGGCGGTAGCACGTCAACCGAGGCGACGCCATCTGGCGGGCGGCGCCGACGATGGCAGCCATCGCCAAGGCCAGAGGCAACGTCGCCTTGCGCAGCGGCTCCGCGCCAACCTACCGGTCGCGGCTGCCAGACCGATGCGCGGCAACCCACCGCGGGCTCATCTGCCCGAGGAACTCACTGCGGTCGCTGCGCGCCCACTGAGGGTGGAAGCAGCAGTGGGCCAGCGCCCGCAGTGCCTTACCTATCGAGGTGATCCGCATGTGGCAATCCTTGTCTGTCGGGCAGCGCGTGCCAGACCGGACGCTGCCGTGCCTCACGTCCAGTGTCGCCTTTGTGTCTGTAAAGGCGATGTTCAATTCGGGACAACGTCACGCTTGCTCGCCCTGTCTTTGCGAGCCGTTGCTACGGTGCCAGGGCTACCCCTCGCAGCTCGAGCTCAGCAGTCCAGCCGGCCCCGCCGCGGAGAGAGGCCGTTCCCAGGAGCCGGCCAGCAGGCGTGCGGCGAATCTGAAGGGACGTGATGGCGAGTGAACTGGCCGAGCCGGTCAGAACTGCCGTGTCGCCCGACACCGTGCCCGACAGCGCCGCGCGGACCGCGGGGTACGTGACCAGAGTGCCGGTGACCTGACCGCCTCGTTCCTCCAAGGTGAACTCGAGGTCGCCGTTCAGGTCGAGCAGGCAGCCCAACGCGGCGCTGCAGGCGTTCATGTCGTAGTGGCCCCGCCACGTGCCCGAGAAGGAGGTAATGGCGGAGAACGGCGCTCGGATCGCACGGACAATCGGCCCGGTCGCGCCGGTGGAGTACGCGCTGTGATCACCAGGAATGAGCGACTGGTACTGGAGGGCGCCCTGCAGGCCAGCCGCGGGGTCGAGCGCCGCCTCGAATCGCAGAAGCTCGAGGCCCGGGACTTCCCGAACGGTCGACGGCGCGCCGCCGGTGAGCGACAGCCGGCCGTCGGCATCGACGCGTCCTTCCACGTCGATGGCCAGCCCCTTGAGCATCACCCCGGATACCCGGTCACCGATCTGGAGCAGTCGCAACGTGAGCTGCTCGTCGCGGTTGATGTGAGAGATGTAACAGTAGCGGCCGATGCACGAATCGACGTGGTAGGTGACCTGCCACTCGCCGGCGAAGTTGGCGGGCTGCACCAAGGCCACCGGCGAAGGCGACAGCGGAGATTGGGCGCCGGATGGCGACGCCGGCTGTTGCCCGCAAGCGGAGGACAGCAGCGCCACAGCGCAGAGAACAACGGGCGTCCGCATGAGATGTGCTCAGCCAGTTCTACCACATCGGCGAGCCAGGCAACGTCCCGGCGCGGGAGGGAGAGACCCCGCGCCGGACCGTGCCCGGCGGCTATCGCGCCGCCGTCTTCGCCGCAGCCTTGCCCTGAATCGTGGCCGCGCGTTCCAGCACCCGTGGATGCTGCACGCCCACGGCCAGCACCGTCGCGATTTCGCGTTTCGCGTCGGCCCGTCGTCCGTTCTTGAAGAGCGCCCACGCATACGCTTCGCGCGTATAGACGTCGCCGCGACGTGCGATTTCCTGTTCCGCGAGCTTCAGCGCCCCGGCCGGCTGCTTGCCCGCACCCGCGAAGTAGGCAATCAACTCCCGGTTGGCGTTGTCGTCTTTCATCATCTCGGCCCGCGCGCCGGCCTCGAACGCCGCGTAGCTCTTAGCCGCGTCCGCCGCCATTCCTGCCCGCGCCTGCGACTCGGCCAGCTCGAACAGGTTCTCGGGATGCGGCGCCACCGCGTAGCGCTCCTTCTGCAGATCCGCCGCGTCGCGGAACCGCTTCTGGGCAGTGCGCACGTCGGCCAGCTGGCCGAGCGCGTAGTGGTAGCGCGGGAAGAGCTCGAGCGCCTGCAGCAACACCTTCTCCGCCATCTCGGGCTTCTGTCGCACCAGTTCCAGATGACCGATCTGCGTCAGCACCCACGCGCGGTCTTCGGTCTCTTGATACGGCATGCGGTTGAACGCCGACTGCATCAGCTCGATGGCGCCCTCGATGTCGCCAAACAGCTCGCGCAGATACGCCGCGCGCGTCAGCGCCGGGATGTTGCCCGGTCGCAGGTCGAGCATCCACTGCGCCGACTTCTCGGCGTCGTCATACTTGCCGAGCTCGATGTTGGCATCGGTGAGCATGCCGTAGACCATCAGGTCGTCGGGCACTTTGGCGTTCAGCGTCGTCGCGAGGACCCGCGCCTCGGCAAAGCGATGCTGTCCGAGCAGCGACCACGTGCGCACCTTCATGGCCTCGAAGTTGTCGGGCGACAGGGTGAGCGACGTCTCTACCGCCTCGTCGGCCTGCGTATAGAACTTCGGGTCGGCGGTTTCACGCGCGCGTTGCGTGAGCGCCATCGCCAGCTCGTTGTAGCCGTGAAAGTGCTTCGGGTCGCGCGTGATCTTCTTGCGTGCAATCGCCATCTTGCGTTCGGCCGGCGATTCCATCCCCGGCGTGGGCACGTTCGCGAGGTCACGCGCGGCGGTCACCCGGGGGGTGTCGCGGGCTGATGGCGCGGGCGCAGCGAACGCCGCAGCTGCCCCTTGCGACGGCTGCGACGGCTGGGCGGAGAGCGCAGGTGCGCTCCCCGCCATCACCACCATCGCCGCCGTGAGGATTCGTCTGGTCGTGGTCATCATCGAATCTCCCGGCGAGGTCACGGTTACAGCCCGGGCGGGCAGACGCCCGCACAGCCGGGTTCGTTCGGATCCACGTGACGGCTGTTGCGGCCGTCGTGGGCCGGTGCCACGAAGGGGAAGGTCGTGCGCTTCGGCATGTCGTTGACGTTCACGCCGTCGCCGATGCGCGTGCCGTAGGTCACGGGGTTGACCAGGATGCCGGCCACCGCGCGCGCCGCGATGTCGGTCACGTCGTCGTCCGGACGGCGGCCGTTGGGGAACCCGGCCGCGTCGTCGTTGTTCGGGTTGGTGTCGAGCAGCGTGAGCAGACCGAGGCGCTGCTGCTGGGCGGCTGGGGTGGGCGGAATCCCGGTGTTGAGGCGCAGCAGATCCGCGATCGGCCCCTGAGGTGTTCCGGCTGGAATCGTCGGACCGGCGTAGACCACGAGCGGGGCCAGGTCGCGACGATCGCCTGGCGGCACGGGAATGCCGATTGAGCCGAAGATGTCGGCCAGCAACGGGCGGGCGAAGAAGCCGACAAACTGCGCGTCGTTCTTCGGGTCGTCCATGCTGAAGCGATCCTTCGAGCCGGTGCCGATGATGAGCTCGTTGATGAGCGGGTTGCCCATGCGCTGCACCTGCCGCCACGGGCCCTGCCCGACGTTGCCGCTGCCTTCACGGGGCAGGCGCCGCACGGTGATCTGCTGCCGCGACGTCGTGCCATAGGTGCCGAGCACCGCCGCAGGTTCGCTGTTGGTGTGACGCCGGCCGTCGCTCGTCAGCAGCGCGATCGGAATTTCGATGGCAATGGTGTTCACGTTGTATCCCGACACTTCGTCGGGTGCCACGTTCACCGTGTTGTTGTTGTCGTCGGTGGCCGACATCACGCCGCCGCCCGCGGCGGTGCGGAAGTTCAGCGAGTCGAAGGCCGCGCCGAGGTCGATGTAGAAGGGATCGTCGGTTGTGCCGGCAAACACCTTGATGCCGAAGCCCAGGTCGTAGATCCCTTGGTTGTAGAGTGCCTGGTAGTTGGGCATGGTGCGCGGACCCACGTTACTCGGCACCGCATACAGCTTGCGTCCGCCCGTGAGGTCGAACCGTTGGTTGCCCTTGAGGGCCACGACTGAGTAGCTCTGGCGGGACCCAAGACCCTCGGAGCCAGCACCGTCGAGCGCGGTGATCGGGGGAATGCCCACGAGGCTGCCCACGAACCCGGTGAACACGCCGGGGTTGCGCTGCTCGGTCTGGAAGCGGAACTGCAGCGTGATGTCTTCGGCTGCGTCGTGGTTGTTGTCGATCTTCATCTCGTAGAGGATCTCGGGGTCGAACGGGAAGTAGTTCGGGCCGTTGCCGGGCTCGAGCAGCGGGTCCACCGACAGCACCATCGTCATCTTCGAGGGGTCGTCGTAGCTGACAAACGAGTACCAGTCGGTGATGTCGGCGGCGCGGTCGAGGGCGGTGATCGGCGCCTCGCGGTGACTGGCTGTGTACACGGCCAACGGGGCGGCTACAACTGCAGCGGCCAGAGCGGTCCTCAGGATCGTGCGTTTCATAGTTCAGGGTCTCCTGCGAACCTCTACGGCCGCCGCGCGCGGCTGGATTGCCCAGGTGGCGCCAGCGCTGGCGTCGCCGCTCCGCAACTGGGCTTCCGCCATGCCGCATCTGCAGGCAGCCTGACAAGTTGTTACAAGTAAGGCGGTTGCCACGGGCCATCGCCTGCACAACGCCCCTCCACGCCGCGCCTTGCCCGTGTACAGTTATGGTGCTGATGACGCGACTATTTATTGCCTGTATTACGGCGTTGCTCGTTGCCGTTGTTCCTCCCACCGCTGACGCGCAGCCCAGTAAAGAGCGCCCCTTCATTCAGGCGACCAGGGTCGAGACCGGGCCTCGCATCGACGGCGTGCTCGACGACGCGGTGTGGCAGACGGCCACGCCGGTTGAGTCCTTCACGCAGCAGGAGCCCAGCCTGGGGCAGCCCGCCACCGAGCGCACCGACGTGCGCATCCTGTACGACAGCCGCAACCTCTACATCGGGGTGCATGCCTACCAGACTGAACCGGTCGTGGCCACCGAGATGCGGCGTGACGCCGACCGCCTGTTTGACGAAGACAACTTCCAGGTCATCCTCGACACCTTCAAGGACTCTCGAAACGGCTACATGTTTCTCACCACGCCGCTTGGCGCGAAGCTGGAGCAGCAGATCTTCGACGAGGGTGAGGGCGGCGGCCGCGGCACCACCTCGAACATCAACCGCAACTGGGAAGGTGTGTGGGACTCGGCGGCGCGGATCACGGCCGACGGCTGGACGGCCGAGATGGTCATCCCGACCAACACACTTCGCTTCAAGCCGAACGACGAGCAGACCTGGGGCGTGAACTTCCTGCGACACATCCGCCGGAAGAATGAGCTCGTCTACTGGGCGCCGATTCCTCGTGCCTACAGCCTCACGCGCGTGAGCCTGGCCGGCGAGTTGCGCGGTCTGCAGGGCCTCAGCCTGGGCCTCGACTTGAAGCTGAAGCCGTTTGTCGTGACCGGACCGCGGAACCGCGTGCTCAGCGCCACCAACACACAGAACACCTGGGTGAAGGACGTCGGCCTCGACGCGCGCTACGGCGTCACGGCCGGCCTCAACCTCGACGTCACGCTCAACACCGACTTCGCGCAGGTGGAGGTGGACGAGCAACAGGTCAACCTGACCCGCTTCGGCCTGTTCTTCCCCGAGAAGCGAGACTTCTTCCTGGAGAACTCGAACGCCTTCGCCGTGGGCACGGGCCAGTCCTTCACGAGCACGCCCGTGCAGACCGACCTCTTCTTCAGTCGCCGCATCGGCTTGTCCGACAGCGGTCAGCCGGTGCCCATCCTGGGGGGCGCGCGCCTCACCGGCAAGGTGGGAAGAAACAGCGTGGCCATGATGGACGTGCAGACCGACAGCGCGTTTGGCAAGCCCGGCGACAACTTCTTCGTGAGCCGCTACAGCCGCGACGTGTTCAAGCGCTCCCGCCTGGGTGCACTCTTCATCAACAAGGCGTCGGTCGACGGCAGCGACCACTCCAACCAGACCATGGCCGTGGATGGCAACTTCAGCCTGGGCCGGAACCTCCAGGTGAACTCCTATCTGGCGAAGACGGCCTCGTCGGCCGACGTGTGTCAGGCGCGCGGCCTGACGTCGTGCAGCGGACAGGACATGGCGTTCTACGGGCGCGTTGCCTACCGTGACCCGCGCCTGAGCATGTGGGTCAACTACCTGGACGTGCAGGACAACTTCAACGCCGAGGCCGGCTTCGTGCAGCGCCGCGGCGTCCGCACCACCAAGGCCTACTTCAGCCCCACGCCCCGGCCCAAGCGCGGCAGCATCAAGCTCATGGAGCCGATGTACGTGCTCACCTACGCCACCGACCAGCACAACCGCCTGGTGAACCGGCTGCACCATCTGATGTGGGGCACCACACTGCGCGACGACTCGTTCATCAACGTGATCTACCAGAAGAACCTCGATGTGCTCGACCTGCCGTTCAACATCCGGCCGGGCGTGCGCATCCCGATAGGTTCCTACAACATGAACGAGTGGATCCTGACCTACAACACCAGTCCCGGGAAGCGTCTCTACCAGCGCCTGACGTTCTCGCCCACCGACTTCTACGGCGGCAGCCGGCGGTCGGTGTCGGCCGCCTACGGTTTGCGCGCGTCGAGCCGGCTGGCGACCGAATTGCAATACAACCGCAACGACGTGAAGATGCCGTGGGGCAACTTCCTGGTGAACCTGGCCACGCTGCGCGTCGACTACACGTTCTCGCCGAAGATGACGATTCGCAGCCTGTCGCAATACAACACCAGCACGCACGAAGTGTCGAACAACATCCGGTTCAACCTGATTCACCACCCGGGCAGCGATCTCTATGTGGTCTACAACGATCTGCGGCAGACCGGCTTGCCGGCCGATGTGTTTGCGCAGAAGGACCGGCAGCTCGTCGTGAAGTTGAACTATCTGGTACAGAAATAGACAGAGAGTGTCCCACCTGAGTCCCGCCTGAGCCCCGCGTGACCCGGCCGCGCGGCCCCCGGCCATCCGCGATGTAAGCTTCACCGGTGATGCGCATGCCCCTTCGTGTCCGCGTTCCAGTGGCCGCCCTTGCTGTCGTCGTGCTCGGCCAGTCGTTGGCCGCTGCTCAGCCGGCGCCGGCCACGCCGCTGCCGCTCGTCTACGTGCTCTCGACCGGCGGCACCATCTCGGGCAAGGGCGCGTCGTCGACCGCGCTGGCCGATTACCAGTCGGGCGCGCTGCTCGGCGAAGAGCTGATCGCCGCGGTGCCCGAGATCGCGCAGGTGGCGCGGATCAAGGTCGAGCAGATCACCAACGTGAGCAGCACCGACATCACGATTGCCAACTGGCTCACGCTGGCCAACCGCATCAACGCGATCTACGAGAGCGATCCGTCGGTGGCCGGCGTCGTCATCACGCACGGCACGAACACGCTCGAAGAAACGGCCTACTTCCTGAACCTGACCGTGAAGCACGACCGCCCGGTCGTGCTCGTGGGCTCGATGCGGCCCGCCTCGGCCATCAGCGCTGACGGCCCGCTGAACCTGCTGAACGGCGTGCGTACGGCGATCGCCCCGGCGTCGCGCGGCAAGGGGGCACTCGTGGTGCTGAATGAGGCCATCAACGCCGCCCGCGACGTGACCAAGACCAACACCTACCGGGTCGAGACCTTCCGGGCGTCCGAGTTGGGCGTGCTCGGCTACGTGGATGCGGACCAGGTGAGCTACTACCGCGCCTCGCTCAAGCGCCATACGACGACGTCGGAGTTCGACGTGAAGGGCCTCGCGAGCCTGCCGCAAGTAGACATCCTCTATTCCTATGTGCAGCCCAGTACCGCTATGGCCCAGGCCCTCGTGGCCGGCGGCGCGAAGGGTATCGTGATTGCCGGCACCGGCGCGGGTCTTACGTCCACCGCCGAACGCGAGGCGCTGACGCCGTTGGCCTCACTGCCCGTGGCGACACGCCCCGTGATTGTCCGCTCGAACCGCACCGGCAACGGGCGGGTCATTCCACAGAAGGACTACGACGTGATGGGCATGGTGCCGGCCGACAACCTCAACCCCCAGAAGGCGCGGGTGCTGCTGATGCTGGCGCTGACCAAGACGCACGACCCGGCGCAGATCGCGCGCATGTTCGCCGAGTACTAGGACCCGTGTCGCCGAGACGGTAGCTGCACGATGTACGAGCCCCGCACCCACAGTCCCATTCCCCCGCAGCGTTTCCTGCGCCGGCTGGTGAATCACGCCAGCGCCGCCGCGGCGCTGATCCTTGGGTCGCTGCTGATCGGCATGGCCGGGTACGAGTACTACGAGCACCTGGCGTGGCGCGATGCGTTCTTGAATGCCGCCATGCTGCTCGGCGGGATGGGCCCGGTCGACCCGCCACGCTCCGATGGCGGGAAGATCTTTGCCGGTCTGTATGCGCTCTACGCCGGGCTGGTGTTCCTGGCCGTGGCCGGGTTGACGCTGGCGCCGTTCGCGCACCGCCTGCTCCACAAGTTCCACTGGGATGCCGATGCCGATTGATTTGCCTGGCAGAGTGTTGCTCATCACTGGTGCCGGCCGCGGCATTGGCGCCGAGACGGCGCGGCTCGCGGCGGCCCGCGGCTATGCCGTGTGCGTGAACTACCGCTCGAACCGCGAGGCGGCCGC
The DNA here is from genome assembly GCA_031376505.1 of Acidobacteriota bacterium. Lineage (GTDB taxonomy): Bacteria > Acidobacteriota > Vicinamibacteria > Vicinamibacterales > UBA2999 > CADEFD01. The sequence continues at coordinate 23,993 of JANMDX010000318.1, read as the reverse complement.
GCAGGTCGTGCGCGACATCACCGGGGCGGGAGGCGTGGCCGTGGCGGTGCCGGGCGACGTGGCCGTGGAGGCCGACGTGGTCCGCATCTTCGAGAGCTGCGATCAGGCGCTGGGACCACTGACCGGGCTCGTGAACAACGCGGGCATCGTGGACGTGAAGGCGCGGGTCGACGAAATGGACGCCGCGCGTCTCCACCGGATGTTCGCCATCAACGTGTTCGGCTCGTTCCTGTGTGCGCGCCAGGCCGTGCGGCGCATGTCCACCAGCCACGGCGGCCGTGGCGGCGCCATCGTGAACGTGTCATCAGCCGCTTCGCGCATCGGCTCGCCGGGCGAGTACGTGGACTACGCCGCGTCGAAAGCCGCCATCGACGCGTTCACGATCGGCCTGTCGAAGGAAGTCGCCACCGAGGGCATTCGCGTGAACGCAGTGCGCCCAGGCATCGTGCGCACCGAGATCCACGCCAGAGGCGGACAGCCCGACCGCCTCGATCGCATCGCGCCGCTCGTGCCGATGCAGCGCGCCGGGCATCCCGACGAGATCGCGCACGCGATCCTGTGGCTGCTGTCGGACGAGGCGTCGTACACCACCGGCGCCCTGCTCGACGTGGCCGGCGGACGCTAGTCGGCACTCGCCGCCAGCATCCGCGCTGTCAGCTCTGCACCAGCATCTTCACCAGGTTCGGCAGGCCTGCGCCCTGCATGTCGCGGTCCCGGCCGAGGTCGGTGCAGTTTGCGATCAGGATCTGCTTCACCTTGTCGGGCTGTCCAATGAACTCGCGCTTGAGCGAGAGGTAGCAGGCGATGAGCCCCGACACGTGCGGTGCGGCCATGCTGGTGCCATCGAGCTTGTAGTACAAGTCATCGCTCACGAACGGGGTCTTACCGGCCGGCTTGGGGTCGTGGCGGCACGAAAGGATCTGCTCTCCTGGCGCCACGCAGTCGGGCTTGTTGCGGCCGTCGGCGGTTGGGCCGCGAGAGGAGAAGTGCGACACCCCGTAGGTGTGCGGCTTCTCTTTGTGCACGGCGCCGACGGCAATCGACTCCTCCAGGTTCGCGGGATCGCCGATCGAGCAGGGAATATTTGCGCCGAAGTCGCCGTCGGTGCTCATCAGCCGCCGGTAGCCTTCGTTGCCCGCCGCCAGCACGACGACCACGCCTTGACGCCACAGCCGGCGCAGTTCGTCGCACAGGGGCGTATGTCCGCAGCCGAAGACGCCCTGTTCGAACTCGCCGCCGAGACTCAGGTTGACGCCGGCGATCTCCGGGCCGCCGGCCTTCTCGTTGATCGACGCGATGTGGTCGAGCGCCTTGATGATCCACGCGTCGTCGCCGCTCCCCTCGTTGTCGAGCACCTTGTAGATGTGTAGTTTGGCGTCCGGCGCGATGCCGGTCAGGTGCGGCAGGCCGGGCTGACCCGGCGCGAACTGATAGGCGCCGGCGATGATGCCGGCCACGTGCGTGCCGTGTCCGTAGTGGTCGCGCGTGGGGCCCTTGGCGAGTCCGGGCTCGGTGCTCTTTCTGGCGTGGCCGGGCTTCTGCATCAGCACCTTGTCCCACACCGGCGTGTCGCTCACCTTCGTGCAGTCCCACCGCGCCACGATCGTGTCGTGGGTATCGAAATGGGGATGCGGCGTGCAGCCCGAGTCGAGCACGGCCCACTGGATGTGCTGGCCGGTGGCCTGATACGCCTGGTGCGCCGGTGCCGCCTGCACGAGATGGATCGACTTGTCGAGCAGCGCGACCTTCTTGGCGTTCCGCCAGATGCGGTACAGCGGCGGCAACGCCAGGCCCAGGGCATTCAGCTCATCGCGTGACGCCAGCCGCTGGGCTTCGTCTTCCGTGAGCTTCACGGACACGTACCGGGACAGGCGCTGAAGCTCGAGCCGCGGGTCGTCCGGGTCGAGGTCGGTCACTTTGGCGATGAGCCGCGCCACTTGCGTGGCCATGTCGGCGCGGTTGTCGGGCAGGTGCTTGGCCGGGTCCACGTTCGACATCGCCGCGATCTTGGCGCGCGCCCAGGCAGGGTCGGTGAGCTCGATGAGCAGGGGCCGCCGATCCTCGCGGTGAGTCTTCTCGAAATCGCTCGCGACATCCGCGGCCATGACAAACGGCGCGAGCCGCTGGAAGCGCTGCAGGTCCACGTTCTCGCGCACCGCGAGCTGCACGGTGGGGAGCCGCAGGTAGCCGGTGGCCGAGTGGGCGTCCTTCAATCCGTCGGGGTTCTCGAGCACCACGTCGTTGGGCGTGGCGTCGCCCCGGTAGTGCTGCGCCAGCGGCTCGTTCTGTGCGACCGGGTCGAACGGATCGAAGACGTTCAGCCATTGCCGGACGCAGGGCGGCGTGGGCAGCACGCCTTTGCCCAGGCCATTGATCCGGCGCAGCTGTTCGCGCACTTCCGACAGTCCGAGCGGCGAGCCGATCGTGATGAACTGCGCGATGTCGATGCCGCTTGATGCCGGCAGGTCCATCAGGGCCGAGTAGGCGATCATCGTGCCCTGGCTGTGGGCCACCAGCACGAACGGCCCGTTGCCGGCGTTCAGCCGCTCCATCAGCCGGTCCTTCATGGCTTGGCGGCGCCCGTCGCTGAAAAAGAAATCGCTCACGTCCTTCAGGAAGAGGCCCGTGATGAGCTGCGTGAGCGGATTGGGGAAGTTGATGTCGCCGAGGCCCTCGGCGCGCACGCCTTTGGCGCGCGGTCCCTGGCGCACCAGGCCCGACGACGCCTGCGACAAATCGATCTGCTTCAGCAGGCGGGTGAGAGCGGCCCGTTCGCTCGGCTTCCCGGTGAGTTCCGCGATCACGTCGGTGAGCGGGCGCCGTTGCTCTACGGCGCCTTCGATGGCCCGCGCGGCCAGGCCGCCGACCCGGACCGAACGGGCGCCAATGGCATCCGCATCTGCGCAGGTGCCGGGCTCGGGCGGACCGTGGCGGTCGGCCTGACACCAGTAGGCCATGCGGCTGCGCTCGCCGAGGCCAAAGCCCAGGACTGCGTGGTCCCACTGGCAGCGCAGCACCGAGGCCTCGGGTTTGTTGCCGATGCCGTGGATGTACACGATGGTGTGCGCTGGGCCGCCGTCGACGTTGCCAGCTGCGCGTGTGCCTTTCGCCGCCAGCCGTAGCCTGGCGGACGTTCGCACCGTGGCCCGCGTCGCGGCTGCGCCTGCCTTCCGACTGGTCTTCCGCCCGGTGCGTCGCGGCGTCTTCGCGGCAGTCTTTGCGTGCTTCGTGGTGGTGCGGGTCTTCGCCATGGTGTCCTCGCGGGGTCTTGGGGAGACGCAAGGCCATTAGACTGATATGGAATGACCGGGTGTCAAGTGGAGCGATCGCGCCACGCGATAGCACAGCCCCTGCTGGCGACGCGGTCTGGCCGGCAGCTCCGTTGAACCGCGACGGGCGCGGGCCCGTGATAGCCTCAGCCGCATTCGGCGGCCGTGGCCGAGCGGCACCTGGTTGAGTCGTCTCGCGGTCCGAAGTCAGCAAGGGCGAATGGGAGGACGGACGTGATGAAGAAGCTGCTGTGCGCCATATTGGTCCTGGGTTGGATTCCCACGCTCGGTGTCGTCACCGGGGCGAGGTGGATGGCCGGCACCGCTCTTGTCGCGCAAGGCCGAACGCCCGTCAAGGTGACCCGCCTCTACACCGGCGCCGACGGAAAGACGAAGGTCGAGGAGTTCGAGATTCCGCTGACGCCGCGTGATGCCGGGAGCGACGTGGCGGCGTCAGTCGCCGTGACCGGGTTGCAGGTGCGGCGCACCACGCCGCAGTACTCCCTTGACTGGCATCCAGCGCCGAGGCGGCAACTGGTGGTGACCCTGAGCGGGGAGAGCGAGATCGAGCTCGAGGGAGGCCGGAAGATCCGGCTGGGCCCGGGCCATATCCTGCTCGCCGAGGACACAACCGGCCAGGGGCATATCTCGCGCGCCGTTGCCTCGAAGGACCGCATCGCACTCGATATCGGGCTTGCCGACGGCGCCACGTTGCCACGCTAGCGTGCCCGACATGCGCCTTCTCCTTCGGTACGCGGTGAGTGCTCGGTACTTCGCGCCGATCTGGGTGGTGGCGATCACGTGCTCGTGCCGGGACGTGCCGCCGAGCCAGATTGCGCCGGTGTACGACCTGGTGATTCTGAATGGCCATCTGATGGATCCGGCATCCGGCCTGGATGCCGCGCGTTCCGTGGGAATCACGGGCGGGACGATTCGCGCGATCAGTGACCAGCCACTCCAGGGGCGTGAGACGCTGGATGCGCGCGGAATGGTGGTGGCGCCCGGGTTCATCGATCTGCACCAGCACGCGCAGGACCCGGCTGGATACCTTGTCGCGGTGCGTGATGGGACGACCACGGCGCTCGAACTCGAAGGCGGCACGGTCGATGTCGACCGCTGGTACGATGCGCGGGCGGGGACGTCGCTGGTCAATCACGGCGTGAGCATCGGACACGACCAGGTCCGCATGCAGGTGATGCACGACCCGGGGACGGACACGCCGATGGGTCCGGCCAAGTTGCGCGCCAGCACGCCCGCGGAGCTGGCGGAGATCGTGGCGGCCGTGGATCGTGGGCTTCGGCGCGGCGCCATCGCGGTGGGAATGTTGATCGAGTTCACGCCGGCCGCGACGCCTTGGGAGATCGTCGAGGTGTTCCGCGTAGCGGCGCAACATGGCGCCGCCGTTCACGTGCACCTGCGCAACCTGGACGAGCCGTACTACTTCCTGGAGACCGAAGAGATCATTGGCGCGTCGGCGGCCACCGGTGCGCCCGCGCACATCGTGCACATCCAGAGCTCCATCGGCGAAGACACGCCCCGAGCGCTGCACCTGATTCGCGGCGCACGCGCGCGCGGGCTCGACATCACGACCGAGGTCTATCCGTACACGGCGTCCATGTCGCCCATCGAGGCGGCGGACAACGACGACTGGCAGTCGTGGCCGGACCGGAAGTTCCAGCGCATGGAATGGGCGCTCACCGGTGAACGGCTGACCCGCGCGTCGTTTGGCCGGTATCGCGCGATCGGCGGATATCTCGTCGACTACAACAACACCGAGGAGATCGTCACGGCGGCCGTGGCGGACCCGCTGACGATGATCGCCAGCGACGGCATTCTCCACGACGGCATAGGGCATCCGCGCGTGGCCGGGACCTTCGCACGCGTGCTCGGTCGCTACGTGCGCGAGCGGCGCACGCTGACGTTGATGGAGGCCCTGCGCAAGATGACCATCGAGCCCGCACGCCGAATGGAACACCGCGTTCCCGCGATGGCCTCCAAAGGGCGTCTGCAGGTCGGCGCCGATGGGGATATCGTCCTGTTCGACCCGGCCACGATCATCGACGGTGCGACGTATCGTGAACCGACGCTGGCACCACGTGGGCTGCGGGATGTGGTCGTGAATGGTGTGATCGTGGTGCGGAACGGAGCTGTGAGGTCGGAGGTGTTCCCTGGGCGGGCGATTCGAGGTCCGATCCAGTGATGCCTGACAGCTCCATTCCGACCTCTGCGCCGGCGGCGCGTGCTTGGGCGGCCTACGCCTTCGCGCCAGGACTACACTGGGCGGCATGACCCGCCGACTGGCCGCGCTGTTCCTGTGTGTCACTGTCGCCGCGTCTGCATCCGCCCAGGGGCGGCTGCAGAGCAGCGACTTCCTCAAGCTCCGGTCGGTCGGCGCCGTGCAGTGGTCGCCAGACGGCACCCGCATCGCGTACGCCGTGACGAACAACGATGGCCCCGGCGGGCCGTACTCGCAGCTCTGGCTGCTGACGGTTGCCACTGGCCGGTCCACCCGCATCGGCGACGACGCCAGCCGCGGATCGCAGCCGCTCTGGGCGCCCGACGGCAAGTCGCTCGCCTTTGTCGGCACCGCGGGCGGCAAGTCGGGCCTCATCACCTGTGCCGCCGACGGGTCGGCGCCCCAGTGGAGGGCCGAGATCACCGGCACCAACAGCAGCGCGCTTACCAATACCGGCCGCACCCTGGCCTGGTCACCCGACAGCAAGACGCTGGCCTACGTGCACGCCACGCCCGGACCCGAGACCGTCGACGCCACCGGCGATCCGATCTACATCACGCGGTTCCTCTACAAGCCCACGGCGTCGGAAGGCAACACGCGGTTCAACGACAACCGGCGCCTGCATCTTTTCCTGCTCGACCTCAGCACGGGCCGCACGCGCCAGCTGACCGACGGCATCCACGACGAGCATTCGATCGACTGGTCGCCCACCGGGGACGACATCGCGTTTGTCTCGAACCGGGAGCCCGATGCCGATCAGTTCTTCAACAACGACCTCTTCGTGATCCGTGTGAGCACAGGGGCCATTCGTCGTCTCACGACGACCGAGAGCGCCGAGTACTGGCCCACCTGGTCGCCCGACGGCACCCAGCTGGCCTTTGAAGCCACCAAGCGCGGGATCACCGATCTCGAGACGCAGATGGAAGACACGCACGTCTGGACGATGGAGGCCGGCGGCGGCAATCGCCGCGAAGTGGGCGTGGGCATCGACAACCGGCAGGGGCCTCCGCAGTGGTCGGCCGATGGCCGGTCGCTCTTCTTCACGGTACAGGAGCGCGGCCTGGTGCGCCTCTACAGGCTGCCGTCGAGCGGCGGTGCGGGCCAGGCGGTGGTCGCCGGTCGCGGCACGGTGGGGCAGTTCGATATCGGCCCGGCCGACCGCATCGCCTACGGGTTTGCCACCACGCGCGACCTGGCGCAGCTGTACCAGCTCTCGGGCACCGAGCCGCGGGCGCTCACCGATCTGAACCAGGAGGCGCTTGCCGGCAAGGCGTTTGCCGAGGTCGAGCCACTGACGTTTGTGAGCAACGACGCCCGCTTCAACGTCGAGGCCTTCCTGACCAGGCCGCTTGGCCAGACCGCGGATTCGAGACACCCGATGATCGTCATGATCCACGGGGGGCCGCACGGCCAGCAGGGGCCCGCCTTCAACTTTCAGAGCCAGATCTACGCCGCGCGTGGATGGGCCACGCTGCAGGTCAACTACCGGGGCTCGACCGGCTACGGCCAGGCGTTTGCCGACGGCGTGTTCCGCGATCAGAACGGCGACGAAGCACAGGACGTGCTGTACGGCGTGAACGCGGCGATACGCCGCAACCCGTGGATCGATCGCGAACGGCTGGGCATCGAAGGCGGCAGCTACGGTGGCCAGCTCACCGCCTGGCTCATCACCCAGACCCACATCTTCAAGGCGGCCATTCCCAACCGCGCCATCATCAACCTGGTCAGCTACAACTACATGACCTACTACAACCAGTACGAGGAGATGGAGTTCGGCATGCGGCCCCACCAGGCCGACCTCATGGACGAGCTGTGGAAGCGATCGGCGCTTCGCTTCGTGGCGCAGGCCAAGACCCCGACGCTGCTGATTCACGGCGAAAACGACAACGACGTGCCGATTGCCGAAGCCGAGCAGTTCTACATCGCGCTGAAGGATGTTGGGGTGGAGACCGCTATGCTGCGCTATCCGCGCGAAGGGCACGGCCTCAGAGAGCCGCGCCACGTCGTAGACAGCATTGACCGGTCGATGGCCTGGTACGAACGCTTCTTCCCCAAGCGATAGCGCGGATCACTCCGACCGCAGCGCCTGCGCCACGTCCACGCGTGCGGCCCGCGCCGCCGGCACGAGCGACGCCGTCACGGCGGCGGCGGCCAGCACCAGGGCCGCGGCCACCGTGGCCCACACGCCCGGCGTCTGGACGTTCTGGATGTAGCTGCCCACGATGCGGGTCAGGATCAAGCCGCCTGCCACACCCACCGCGATGCCGCCGCCGGCAATCACCACGCCCTCGTTCAGCACGCCGGTCAGGAGGTGACGAGGCGCGGATCCGATGGCCAGGCGGATCCCGAACTCGCGTGTGCGGGCGCTGACCGAGAACGCCAGCACGCCGGCCACGCCCACTACTGCGATCAGCAGCGCAACCCCGGCGAACCCGCCGAACACGAACGCGTTGAGACGCGTGGGCGCCAGCACCTCGGCCCGGATGTCGTCGAGCGTGGCGGCGTGCTCCACGGGCTGCTCCGCGGAGAGGTCGCGCACGATGCGCGTGATGGTGGGCACGAGCGCGTACGGATCGCCCGCCGCGTGCACGAACAGACGGCCCCCGTGCATCTCCTGTTCGAAGGGGTGATACACGGTCATGGTCGGTCCGGGGACCACGTTCTCGTCGTCCACGTCGGCGGCGACGCCCACGATCCTCCGCCCGTTCTTGCTCACGCCGATGAAGTCGGTGACCGGATCGGTCCACTTGAGCATCCGGTTCACGGCATCCTGGCCGGGGAACATCCGGCGCGCCAGACTCTCGCTGACAATTACCACCTTCTCGCCGTCGCGCCGGTCGTCGGCGTTGAAGTCGCGTCCGGCGATGATGGGCACGCCCAGGGCGTCGAAGAATCCCGAAGACACCGTGCGGAAGCGGGCGCGCGGATCGTCCTCGCCATTGGCTTTTTGATAGCCCTCGGCCGTGAACTGCGCCGAGAAGAAGCCGGGGTCGCGCCACGGCACCACGGTGCCGAGCGCCACCCGCTCCACCCCGGGCAGTTCCGTCACGCGGCGAATGACCTCGCGATAGAAGGCATTCAGTTCCTCGGGCTTGCGTGTGAACGACACGACCGGCACGTTCACCGCAAGCACGTTCCCGCCTTTGATGCCGGTCTGTGTGCGTTGCAGCGAGATCAAGGTCGTGAGCAGCATGCCCGCGCCGGCCAGCAGTACGAATGAGGCGGCAATCTGCGCCACGGCGAAGAGCCGCAGGCGCCGGTTCGTGCCGGGCGTGATGCGCACCTGCGTCGTGGAGATCCCCGGTCCGCTCACGGCGTCGGCCGACGGCAACCGGGGCACGAAGGCCAGCAGCACGGCGGCGCCCACTGCCAGTGCCGCGCCCACCCAGAGCAGCGTGGCGTCGACCGTGACGTCGAGTGCACGCACCGAGAACCGCGACGCGTAACGCGCCAGCACCGCCACCATCGGCCGCGCCACGGCCACGGCCAGCACGGCGCCCGCAACGCACAGCACCAAGCTTTCGGCCAGGAGCGTGCGCCGCAACGCCCACCGGCTGGCACCGAGCGCGGCCCGAATGGCCAGCTCGCCCTCGCGGCGCACCGAGCGCGCCAGAATCAGGTTGGCCACATTCGAGCACGCCACGATGAACACGAGCGCGGACGCGGCCAGCAGCACGAGCAGGATGGTGCGGGCGGGCGACACGATCTGCTCGCGCAGGTTCACCGCGTCGATGCGGAAGTCGGCGCTGTCTGGATAGGCCTCTTTGTGCTCGGCGAGGATCGCGCCGTGCGCCGCGCTGAGTTCGGCCTTCGCCTGTATCAATGTGGAGCCCGGTGCCAGGCGCCCAAACAGCTCCGTCATCCGGTGCACACGGCCCTCCACCATCGTGGCGTCGAGGTGATGCGGGCTCGTGACGACGTTGGCAATGATCTCGGTTTCGGTGGGATACGGCACCGACGGCTCCAGCACACCCACGATCGTGGCCGTGCGGTCGCTGAGACGAATCGTCGTGCCGATCACCTTGGGGTCGCCCTGGAACGCGGTGGTCCAGAAGCGATGCGTCAGCACCACGGCGCCGTCGGCCGCGGCACCGTCGTCGGCCGGTCCAAGCAGACGTCCCACGACGGGCCTGAGGCCCATCACCTCGAAATATGACCCGCCCACGACGCCCGCCCGCACGACCCGCGGCTCGCCCAGTCCGACCATCGTGAACTCGATGGTGGAGAAGTCACCAAAGGCCGACAGGGTCTTCACGCGCCCGCGCAGATCGCGCAGTTCTGGCACCGAGAAATTGGCGTTCTCCGTGCCGATGCCTCGCGCGCTCTGGCGGATGTAGACCAGCGTGTCCTGGTCGCGATTGACCAGCGGTCGCAGCAGCACGCCCCGCACCACGCTGAAGATCGCGGCGTTGGCGCCGATGCCGAGTGCCAGCGTCAGAATGACGGTGACTGAGAGCCCCGTGGTGCGCGTCAGCGACCGCAGGGCGTAGCGCAGGTCCGCGATGAAGGTCATGACGGGGGACTGTGCCACAGCTACTGAGCCTACGCCAGTCATCTGTGACGGGTCGTGTGACGGGCGTTTCGGGGGTGGGGGTGGCCGGGTGTCGTCGCCGTCGACGCCCGGTGCGGGCGTCGTTCGTGCGGGGCTGCGCGTCGTGAGCCAAGCCTGCTTGCGGCCGTGCCCCACGGCTGCTACAGTCCGCTGCGCGAGTGCTCGAGCCGATGCCCGTCACCATCTACAGGACACACATTCAGGCTCGCGCGGTCGTGCCGTGCTGTTTCTTGTTCTTGTCTCTGGTGCCCGCCGCGGTGGTAGCGGCTCCCGTGCTGACCTCTGCCGATGCCCGGATCGCGTTTGTCGCGCCGACCAGTTGCGAGGTCATGCTGAGGCTGGCGGTCAGTGGCGCCACCGACGTCGAACATCGACTCGAATCCCTCGAAGGCAGCCGATCCGAGCTCATCGAGGTCAGCGGTGGCGACCTGGTCGGCCAGGTGCGCGAGATTGGCCGCACCCGCGCCCTGGTCGTCCGGCCCAGGGAACCCAGCTACACGATTCATTACCGCGTCGACCAGACGCCGGGCCGCGCGAATCGCTGTCCGATCTGGCTGCCGACGGCGCCGGCTGACGGTCGCTCCCGCAACGTGCACATCCGGGTGGTCCTGCCGACGGGGATGGCGGCTGCAGGCACGATGCCGACCTTCGTGTGGAGTGGCCCTGAGGGTGTGGCGACGTTGCCACACCTGCCGGCGTTTGTGATCGTGCCCTACGCGGCGGAAGGCGAAGCACGCCCGTGGGACGTGTCACGCGTCATGGACGCGGCCGCCGTCGGCACGCTCGCCGTGGCCTCGGCGGTGTGGCTGCGTCGGCAGAAAGGACGCCGGGCGTAGCCATGGGTTTTGGCTGGAGTCTCTACGGCTTCTTCATCGCGGCGGTGGTGTGGCTGGCGGTGTACTTCCTCTGGGCGTGGCGAGCCGCCAGGCACGACCGGGAACAGGGACGCTGATGGTGGCCGACTCGTCGACGCTGTTGTGGGTCACCGGCGCGTATTTTCTGCTGGTGTTCGGTGTGTCGATCTGGGGGTACGGCAAGAGCAAGACCGAGGAAGATTTCCTCGCCGCTGGCCGCACCATCGGGCCGTGGGTGGGCGGCGCGGTGCTGGCGGCGACGCAGATCAGCGCCGGCACGTTCGTGGGCACGCTCGGCCGGTACTACTTCACCGGCGTGAGCTGGGGCTGGGGCTGGTTCGGCGTGTGGGCGGGCTGGATGGTGTCGGCGGTGTTCGTGGCGCCGAAGTTGCGCAAGTTCGGGGCGCTCACGGTGGCCGACTACGTCGGCACCCGCTTTGCGAGCGAGGCCGCGCGCACGCTCGCCGCAGTACTTATCATCGTGTGCTACAGCATCCTGCTGACGGCCCAGTTCCAGGCGATCGGCGAGATTGCGTCGGCGGTCTTCGGCATCACGCCGATGGTGGCCATGGGGCTGCTGCTGGCAAGCACCGGCTTCTACACGGCACTGGGCGGCGTGCGATCGAGCTCGTACATCGAATTCGTGCAGACCCTCATCATGATCATGGCCCTTGTGTTCGCGGTGCCGGTCGTGCTGTCGCATACCGGCGGCCTCACCGCGCTTGGCGAGTACGTCGGCTCGATCGAGCCGCGCGTCACCGGCTGGTGGTTCACCTGGAAAGAGATTCTGGCCACGGGCCTCGCGTTTGGCCTGGGCATCGCCGCCGCGCCGTACGAAATGACGCGCTACTACTCGATGCGTGACGTGGCCACCGTGCGCTACGCCATCGGCGTGTCAATGCTGTTACAGGTGATCATCGCCGGCAGCGTGCTCACACTCGGCATTGGCATCCGCGGCGTGTATCCCTACTTGCCCTCGCCGGACCAGGCGTCGAGCATCATGGCGTCCACGCTGATGTCGCCGCTGCTCGGGTCCCTCTTCGTGGTCGCGATGCTGTCGGCCATCATGTCGACCGTGAATTCGATTCTGCTCGTGACCGGCGGCGCCTTCGCGCACGACTTGTACAAGCGGCTCGTGAACCCGCAGGCGTCGCAGAGCCGGCTGCTGTGGGTCAACCGCATCTCGATTGTCGTGCTTGGGATCCTGCCGTTCTGGTTTGCCACGATGAAGCTCGGTGACGTGCAGGCCATCGTGGTGGAGCAGGCCAAGTTCATTGCCAGTTTCTTCTTCGTGCCGGTGGTGTTCGGCTTGAACTGGAAACGCGGTACCAAGCAGGGCGCCATCTGGAGCATGGTAGTGGGCTTTGCCGGGTGCCTGATCTGGACCTTCACCGGTCAGCACACGGTGGCCAGGCACGGCGTGGACTCGGTTGAGGTCGGCGTCGTGCTGAGCGCGCTGGCGTTTGTGATCGCCAGCCGCCTCACGCCGCCGACAGCGCAAAAGAATCTGGCGATCTTCTTCGACGAGTCGCAAGATCTGCCACGCGAGATGTAACGGAATGTAACTGGGCCTGTCACCGTTACATTTGTAACGGTGACAGGCCCAGTTACAAATGGAGATTGACGTGTTCAAGGACGAAGCTCTTGAGGCTCTGGCGCGGGAGGCCGTACGTCTCGATGAATCGCAGGCGCTGCTCGACCGGTTCATCACGCTCGTGCGGGAGTCGGGCACGGCCGATGGGGAGATCGCCAGTCGCTACATCGTCGACCGGCTGACGGCGCTCGGCGTGCCGGTGACGCTGCACACCCCTGAGCTCTACATCAGCAATCCAGTGCGCGCGGAGCTGTCGATCGCGGCGTACGGCACAACGCGATCGCTGCATGCGCGGCCGCCAGCCATGGGGCGTTCCACCGGGGACGACGCGGTCGAGGGCGAAGTGTGCTACGTGCCGTCGAAGTACGCCGGCGGCACCTCGTCGCTCTTCGACTTGCCGGACGCGGCCCGGGGCGGGGGTGACGACGACCCGGTGCGCGGACGCATCGTGCTCACCGAAGGCTTCTCGATGCCGGCCTCGGTCGGTGCGTTCGAGCGGCGTGGCGCCATCGGTCAGATCTACATCCACCCAGGCAGGAACGTCCACGAAGGTATCTGCACGTCGATCTGGGGTGCTCCGACGGCCGAATCCATCAGTCGTAAGCCAGCGGTGCCGGTGGTGTGCGTCAACAACCCAGACGGGCTGGCGCTCATTGCCGACACGCAGACCGGCCCAGTGCGAGCCAGCATGAAGACGTGGCTGCGCGAGGGTTGGATGACGTGCCCGCTGCCCGTCGTAGAGATTCGCGGCCAGGAGGACCCCGACGAGTTCCTGCTCGTGCACGGCCACTACGACTCATGGTACGAGGGCATTGGCGACAACGCCACCGGCGATGCGGCGCTCCTGGAGCTGGCGCGTGTGCTGTGGGGCCTGCGGGGACAGCTCAAGCGTTCGGTGCGCATCGCATGGTGGCCGGGGCATTCCACCGGCCGCTACGCCGGCTCCACGTGGTACGCCGACACCTTCGCCGACGAGATCGACGAGCATTGCATCGCGCAGCTCGACATCGACTCGCCCGGCTGCGAGGGCGCGACCGCCTACGAAGAAGTGATGTGGATGGCGGAGGCCGACGCGCTCTGCCGCTCGTCGATCCAGGACGCGGTCGGCGTGTCGCCCCGACGCGTGCGTCCGCTGCGCGCGGGCGACTACTCGTTCAACCAGATCGGCCCGACCGGGCTCTACATGCTCCTCTCGAACATCCCGCTCGAGGAGCGCGCGCGGCGCGGGTACTACGCCGTGGGCGGCTGCGGCGGCAACATCGCCTGGCACACCACCGACGACCTGATGGCCGTGGCCGATCTCGACATCCTGCGCCGCGACCTGTACGTGTACCTCACGACCATCGTGCGCATCCTGAATGCGCCGCTCCACCCGTTCGACTATGCCGCGGCGGTGGACGAGATGCGCGTGGCCGTGGCGTCGTATCACGACGCGGCTGGCGGTGAGGTGGACTTCGGGCCGCTGCTCGCCGACATGGGCGGGTTGTCGAGTGCCATCGCCGCGTGGCAGGCGAAGGCCAATGCCGGTCTCGCTGCGGGAGCGAGCGCGGAAGAGCGACGCGCCCTCAACGCCGCGCTGCGCCGGATGGCACGTTTGCTCGTGCCGCTCAACTACGCCAAGGGCGAGCGCTTCGACCACGATCCAGCGCTGAAGCTGGGACCCGTGCCCAAGCTGGAGCCGGCCATGCACCTCGCCGCCGCAACGCCGGACATGCGCCGGTTCATGAAGGTGGGCATGGTGCGCGAGCTCAACAAGGTGCGTGCGACCCTGCGGGCCGTGCAGCGCGAGCTCGCGTACTAGCCGGAGCCTGCCCGCCGTGAGCCACCCCGAACTCGAAGAGCACCTGCGCGAGGCGGTGGCCGCGCGCCGAGCGGGCCGCACCGAAGACGGCTGGCGTCGTCTGATCGCGGCGGAGGCGATCTGCCGTTCGATGGGCCGGCGACGCGACCTCGTCACGACGCTCGCCGGCATGGCGCAACTGCACCGCGACGCGGCGGACTTCGCCAGCGCGCTGCCGCTCTGCGAAGAGGCGGTGGTGCACGCCCAGTAGATGCGCAACCCGATCGTGCGGGCGCGGGCGCTGCGCCATCTGGGCGAAGTGACATCGAGCCGGGCGTCGCCGAATGCGAGGCGGCACTGGCGCGGCTGCGGAGCTGCCGGACTGACCGTGCGCGTGGCCCCAGGCCGCCCGCTACTTCGGAGGCGCCGTCAGTGCACCCCGGCCGCTCAACACCCGTCGCAGGTAGTCGATCTGTCCGAGGTGGTAGTTGAGGTGCCCGTACAGGTGAATGACGAAGTGCCGGTTCGACAGCGGCGTGCCGAGCACGTTCTCGGGGAACAGCTCGTCCCAGCGCGTGGGCGTCACCGCCGCCAACACCTGCGGAATCAGCGTCACGAGGCTCGCCAGTTCCGCGGCGATCTCCGCCTTCGGCACGTTGGTCGCGCTGAACTCGCGCGGGCGATCGCGCAGGTAGGCCACGCCGCCGATCTGCAAGCCGATGAACGCGCGCAGATTGCCGTTCAGGTGCAGCATCAGGTTGCCGGCGGAGTTGGTGACCCCGGGCAGCACCTGCCACAGGTGCGCGTCGTCGAAGGCGTCGAGCTGACGTGAGAGCCGCGCGAGGTCGCGCGTGAAGAGAGCTGCGAAATCAGCGCCGATGGACATCCCGAACTCCTTGAAGTGAGCGCACCGGAAGGATGGTGTCACATTCTGGCGCCAGCGGTCCGCGCCTCCGCACGCCGGCCCGCGGCGACTGGCCCAACCACGGGGCGACGCCGGCAGCACCAAGAACTCGGCGCTCGACCAGATCACGACGGCCGACGTAAGCACGCTGCAGATCGCGTGGCGCCGCCCCGGGCGTGGATCCCGCGCTTCTTGCCGCGAACCCCAAGCTGGTCGTGCCGAGGGAACCACGACGCTGGCCGCCAGCGGCCTCCTGCCTATTGAGTGCGATCGGGCTGGCGGAACTTGTGGCCCTGGCGCTGCCGTCATAATGAATGGGAGGCCATGTCATGCCACGAATCCAGACGCTGGCTCTAAGTTGCGTGCTGCTGGCCGCCGGCGGCACGGGTTGCGAGACGGGCCGGCTGCCCACGGCGCCGTCGGACCTCGCCTCTGGTATCGTGGTCTACGAGGATGCCAACTACCTGGGCCGGTCGGCCCATATCACCGAGGACATCCGCGACTTGCGCGACGTGCGCGGCCCGTGCGAGCACTACGAGTCAGAGGCTGCTGGCGGCGGGCGCTACACCTACGACTGGAACGACTGCATCTCGTCGGTGCGCGTTGCTCCGGGCTGGGGGGCCACGCTCTATCGCGACGACGGCTATCGCGATGACGAACTCGCCATCACCGCCGACGTGCCGAATCTGCAGCTGGTGAATCACGACTGCCCGCATGACGGCCTGAACGACTGCGTCACGTCGATTCGCGTGCGCCGTCAGTAGGACGGCGCCGGACGGGCGCGGCCAGCGCCCGTCCGGGCCATGCGACTACCGGTTGCTGCTGCCGGTCATGTACCACTTGCCGGCGATGCGGCTGACGTCCGCCGTGCCCTTCACCGGCTTGCCGTCCTCCACGCCTTCGAAGTCCACGAGCGCCGAGTCGCCGTCCAGTGTGCCGCCGGTGATTCGGACCTTGCGCGGCGACATGTCACGCATCATCTTGAACATCTCTTTGGCTTCGCCCGACTTTTCGGACGCGGCCATCATCTTGGCCTGCTCTGGCTGCGCCGTAGCCATGAGCGCCTTGAAGTCGTTCTTCTCGATGGCGCCAAAGTGCGCCATCACGGCTTTGCCGGGCTCGCCGCCGTCGACGGGCAGGGCCGTGCCGGTGCGCGCCACCACCGACTCAACCTTCAGATCGAACGTCACATCGGCCTTCTCGCCGTTCACATTCAGCTTCAGCGTGCCGGCCACGCGCTCTGCCGTGCGCGCCGTGAGCTCGAGCGCTTTTGTGTAGTCACTGTTGCAGGACGACCCGCCGCCCTCGGACGACTTCGAGTCGATGCAGTTGAACGAACCATCGGCGTCGATCTTCAGCGTGGCGGCGGCAATGTCGGACATGCGCAGGATGTCGAAGCTGTCGATCTTCTGGTCCTTCGCTGCGCTCTTCCGGTCAAACGGAGCGGAGAGCAGCGCCACCTCGATGCCGTCGGCGGTCTTGTAGGCCACCGCGTCGGCCACCGTGAACTTCGCCTGCTTCAGTGCCACCGTACCCTTGGCGTCTGCCCGCAGCCCCGGCCCTGCCATTGCCACTACCGCCGCCAGTAGTACACCGCCCACTCTTGTCCTGGTCATCTCGCTACCTCTCCAGTTCCTGATAGCGAGATTATTGGTCAATGTCCGGCATGGACAAAGGGGTACAGGGCCGCCGTCCCCGCCGGCACGGCGACGGTGCGCCACGGCGTGAAGCCATGCGTCTCGGTTCTGCTAGACTCCGCTGCCACGGAGTAGTCCCATGACCCGCCTTTCCGCCCGTTCGATCCACGCGTCTTTCCTGCCGGCCCTTGTCGTCGCTGTTCTGGCCCATGCGGGCTGCACGCCGGCCCCGGCGCCGGACGCGCAGAAGGCTTCGGCCACCGGCACGGAGATTCTATGGGACACCTACGGCGTGCCGCACATCTTCGCGCCCGACCATCCGAGCCTGTTCCAGGCCTACGGGTATGCCCAGATGGAAGCGCACAGCGAGCTGCTCGTCCGCCTCTACGCGCAGGCGCGCGGCCGCGGTGCGGAGTTCTACGGTGAGCAGTATCTCGAGTCCGACCGCTGGGTGCGGACCAACGGCCTGCCCGCCACAGCCAAGCAATGGGCGGCCGGGCAGAGTCCCGAGTTTGCACTGCTCATCGCTGCGTTTGCCAAGGGACTGAACGCGTGGGCGGAAGAACACACGGCCGAGCTCAGTCCGGAAGCGCGGGCGGTGCTGCCGCTCTCCGTCGAGGACGTCTATGCGCACGGCCTGCGCGTCATCCACTACGACTGGATCGTAAGTCCGCGGCGGCTCGAAGGGCGGCTCGCGCGCTGGGAAGACGACGTGCACGGGTCGAACGAATGGGCTATCGCGCCGGCGCGCTCGGCCACGGGCAAGGCCTTGCTGATGAGCAACTCGCACCTGCAGTGGGGCGACATCCACACCTACTTCGAGGTGCAGCTCACCGCTCCTGGCGTCACGTCCTACGGCGCCGTCTGGGTGGGCTTCCCGGTGCTGCGCCAGTGCTTCACGGAGTACGTCGGCTGGACGCAGACCACCAACAACCCGTCGGAATCCGACCTCTACAAGCTCGTGCTCAAGGACGGCGGCTACGTGCTCGACGGACAGGTGAAGCCATTTGACACCCACACCGAGACCCTGAAGGTGAAGCAGGCCGATGGCGCGACGAAGGAAGAGGCGCTCGTCGTGCGACGCAGCGTGCACGGCCCGGTGGTCGCCGAACGCGGCGGTGCTCCCATTGCCATGCGCGTGGCCGCCTTGGATCGCCCGAAGCTCTTCGAGCAGTTCTGGCGCATGGGTCTGGCGAAGAACTTTGCGGAGTGGGAGGCGGGGATGCGGATGCAACAACTGCCGCTCTTCAACACGGCCTACGCCGATCGCGACGGCCACATCGCGTATGTCTACAACGCCACGTTGTGGAAACATCCGACCGGCGATTACAAGTTCTGGCAGGGGGTGGTGCCAGGCGATAGGTCAGATCTGATTTCGAACGAGATCGTGCCCTACGACGAGATTCCGAAGGTGGCCGACCCGCCCCAGGGTTGGGTGCAGAACTCGAACGACATGCCGTGGACGTCCACCTATCCGCCCACGCTCGACGCGAAGAAGTTCGCCCCCGGGTTTGCCGCACCCCAGGGCATCACGCAGCGCGCCCAACGGGGCACCCGCATTCTGAGCACCGCGCCAGAGAAGATGACGTTCGAGAACATCAAGGCGTGGAAGCTGTCAACGCACGTCGAAACCGCGGACCAGTTCGTCGACGAGATCGTCGCCACGGCCAAGGCCCGTGGCAGCGCCCGCGCGAAGCGCGCAGCCGACGTGCTCGCAACATGGGACCGGCAGGCCGAAGTGGACAGCGACGGCATGCTGCTGTTCTACAAGTTCATGACCGCCGCCGGCTCGGCGTTCGAGAACATCGGCGGCTTCAAGGTGCCCACCGACGACGCGCGCCCGCTCGAGACGCCGCGCGGCTTCAAGGACCCGGCCAAGGCGATGGCCGCGCTGGACACGGTAGCGGCTGCCGTCGAGAAGGAGTACGGATCCCTCACCGTGAAGTGGGGCGACGTTCTGCGCTTCCGCCGCGGCAATGCCGACCTGCCCGGCAATGGCGCGCCGTCGCAGCTGGGCGCCATCCGTACGATCAGCGTGAGTCCGTTCAAGGACGGCAAGGTGGAGGCCGTCGCGGGCGACACGTTCTACGCCGTCATCGAGTACTCGGTGCCGCAGCGCGCCGAAGTGCTGCTGAACTACGGCAACTGGTCGAAGAAGGGCTCGAAACACGTCGAGGACCAGTTGCCGCTGGCGTCGAAGAAGCAGATGCGGCCCATGTGGCGCACGCGCGCCGAGATCGAGGCGAATCTGGAGAGCCGGAAGGCCTTCTAAGGTGGTGTCGCCGCGTGTCACGAAACGACTGACGGCGCTCGTGTGCGGCTGCGCCGTGATGCTGGCCGCCTGGCCGGCATCCGGGCAGTCGGCGCCAGCTCAGGCCACGCCCCGTGCGTTTGTCGACCTCGGCGCGTTCGCTGACGGCGACACCACGCTGAACATCACGCCCGTCGGCGAGCTGACGCGCCGGCGGGCGCTGAGCGTGCCAGGCGGCGCCCTAGCGGCCGGCGTGTTCGTGACCCAGCGCGTCTCGCTGGTGGTCGAGGTGCAGCTGCCGGCGCGGCACACCGAGGACTACCCGCTCACGTTGCTGAACTGCGGCGGGGCCACGTGTGTGCCCACCGCGATCGACCGCCGGCAGTCCGCCCGCACGCCCACCCTGGTGGCGCTCGTCGGCTATGGCTGGCGGGTCGCCGATCGCGTGCGACTCTCGCTGCTCGCCGGCGGAGGCGTGGCCGTGCGTCAGAACCGCCTGTGGAACACGCCTGTGGGCGCGAGCCGGAATGACTCGCCGACGTTCACGACGAGCGAAACAGTGCCGGCGGTCAGCTACGGCGTCGACGTCGAGGTGGCGGTGACACCGCGCGTGTCGCTCGTGCCGCATCTGCGTGGTCACCGGGAGCTGGGTGACTACTTCACGCGCGGGTCGATGCTGAGGCCCGGCCTGATGATGCGCCTGCGCTTTTGACGTCCGCGGCACATGCCCCGCCGACATGATCCGCACAGACCATGTTGCGGTCGATTAGCCGGCTCGTTGCGTCCACCCGCCCGGCGGCAGGTAGTGAAACCGAATCAGGTAGACGTGCTCACCGGCACCGTGCCTGGCGATGGCGAGTAGATCTGTGACACTCGCGAAACCTGATTCGCGCGCGATTCGGTCGCTGATGTCCACGACGGCAATCTCATCGATGGAGTCGACCACGACGTGCCCGTCGCCCATGCGGTACTTCCCGCCCGCCTTCACGCGCGGCGACTGCCAGATGCGGATCGTCGATCGGACGATGCCGCGGCGGATCCCCTCGCGGAGTTGTTTGGCAAAGACCATGTCGGCACATACCGTGACAGATTCATCCCCAGGCGCCGTCGGCCAGCAGGCACCCCGCGGCGGGCGAGCCGGTCTCGGTGGTGAAGCGCACGGGGAAGCCCCGCTCAGAATACGTCCACTACGCCGGGAATTGACGAACATGCCGTCAGGGTGCGAGCGTGGGGTCACACCATGCTCAGGATGATCTGTGGCGTTGGCTTCGCTCTCGGCTGCGCGCTCGCCGCGACAGCATTGGCTCAGGTGCCTGTCTCACCTACGGTAGCAGCGCCGTTGCGGGCACACGTGCGTAACGAGCGCTTCCAGGTGGTCTCGTCCGTGCGTGGGCTGCCGCTCGGCGTGCGGGAGGAACTGCAGCGGATGTTCGGCAGCTCCGCGATGGCCATCGCCGAGCCCGGTGCGCCGTTCCAGTTCACCGACGTCATCACCGACCCGACGCTGCCGATTCGCCGCATGAATCTTGCCGGCTGCTCACAGGAGTACTGCCTGGTCTACTACGAGCGCGGGGGCATCTCGCATACGTGGTATGCGGTGCTCTTCCGCTGGACGCCTGACCGCACGCGCGTCGAGGTCGGTGGCACCGCACCCGCAGGTTTGCGCACCGTGGACGAGCTGCGAGACACCGTGCTGTCTGGCGCGCTCAAGGGGCCGGGCCGTTACTGGTAGGTGTCGTCGAGTCGGGTGGATGGTAGGCGACTTGCACGCCACCTCGAACTAGCGTGGGCCGGCTAGAGGGCCGTGAAGAGTTGCGGCCACCATGCAGCGGCCCGAGCGTGGCTCAGCGCTGCGCCGAGCAGCGGGAGCCACACCCATCGAGACGCCCGCGCCGCTTCGAGGTAGAGCGCGTGCACGTCGATGGTGACGCGCGGCGGCGTGTGGAACTGGCGGAACGAAGGCCAGAGCCGATTCACGCGCGTGCAGTAGTCCCGGTAGGGCGCGCCAAGCGCGGCCGCCAGGTGCTCCTCCTCGGCCGGAATGGTGAGCAAGCAGTAGGCCGCCGCCACGACGGCTGAGGCGACAGCCAGGAGTGGGCTCTTGAGAAACAACGCACCCGAGAGTCCCAGCAGGATCGACCCGAGGTAGAGCGGGTGGCGGCAGAGCGAATACGGGCCGTCGGCCACGACGACCTCGTTCTTCCGGCCACCCACAAAGAGCGTCGCCCAGAAGCGCAGGCCCGCACCGCAGAAGAAGGCCACCCACGCGAGCGCGTCACAGACGACGTCGGCACGGGAATTGGCCGCGACGAGCGGCTCTGACAGGCTGGCGACGATTGCCGCCGGGGCGAGCAGGCACACGCCAATCGCGCCGCGCCACCGGAATCGGCGCCGCTCGACGACGCTGGAAAATGACACGAGGCGCATCTTACCAGCGGTCTTCAGCCGGGTTGGTCAGCCGCACTCGTTGCCGCTGAATCGCCGCGGCATTCGCCGCGTCGCGCGCCCGAGAGTCGTTGACTCGCCAACGTCATGCGAGTAATCTCCACGGCGAATTGCAGCGAAATTATCCATATATTCATGAGCAAAGAGTAGCGATTCCATTGGAGCAACGCATGATTCGTCGTCAGTGGTGGATGAGTGCATTGGTGGCGCTTGCGGGGGTGATCGCTACGCCGCTCGGCGCCTGGGCGCAGAGTGCAATCTCTGGAACCGTTCGCGACACATCCGGCGGAGTCATGCCGGGCGTGACGACAGAAGTCTCCAGTCCCGTGCTCATCGAAAAGGTGCGCACGGTCGTGACGGACAACGACGGCCGCTATCAGATCGTCGACTTGCGGCCTGGTGTCTACAAGGTCGTGTTCTCGCTGCCCGGGTTCAACACCGTCGTACGCGACGGACTCGAGCTGCCCGCCAACTTCACCGCCCAGATCAACGCGGAGCTGAAGGTCGGCTCGCTCGAAGAGAGCGTGACCGTGACGGGAGGCTCGCCTACGGTCGACGTGCAGAGCGCCGTGCAGCAGGTCGTGCTGAGCCGCGCGGTGCTCGACGCCGTGCCGACGGGCCGCAGCGTGCCCACGCTCGGCGCCCTGATGGCGGGCGCACGACTGGCGCTGCCCGACGTGGGCGGCACCTCGGGCATGCAGAACCGCGACCTGACGATTCACGGCTCCGACGGCCGCGACACCACCTTCCAGGTCGACGGCATGACCCTCAACGGCCTCGAAGGCGATGGCAGCGTGCAGAGCTACTTCAACGACGCCATGTTCGAGGAAGTCAGCTACCAGTCGAGCGCGATCAGCGCCGAAGTATCGGCCGGGGGCGTGCGCGCCAACATGATTCCGAAAGACGGCGGCAATCTTTTCAAGGGCACGGCATTCCTGTCTGGCGCCAACAGCAACTTCCAGAGCGACAACAGCAAGGATGCCAAGGCGAAGGGACTGACGGCGCCCGACGCGCTCAACAAAGTGTGGGACCTGAACCTGTCGCTCGGCGGCCCGATCAAGAAGGACCGGCTGTGGTTCTTCTCGTCGTATCGCGACTGGGGCGTCTATCAGTACATCGCCAACAGCTTCTTCGGCTGGGGGCCCAAAGGCCCCAACTTCCCCGGCACGACCGCCGCGGGCGAGCAGACCGTGGATGACGCCAGCCTGCGTAGCGGTGTCGTGCGTCTGACCACGCAGCTCGGCAAGCACAAGATCGCCGGGTACCTCGACCGCATCCGCAAGTTCCGTGGACACGAGAACTCGGCGGGTGCCGGCGTCGTCATCGCGGGCGAAGCCACCGACATCCGCTCGCCCAAGCAGTACTACACGACCGAGGCCAAGTGGACGGCGTCGCTCAGCTCGAAGCTACTCTGGGAAATGGGCTTTGCCATCAACAACGAGAGCTACAGCCTCGAGCCCCAGCCCGAAGCCATCAACGCGATTCCCAAGCGCGACATCACGCTCAACACGCTCTACGGGGCCTACGACGGCGGCATCTACTACCGTGAGCCGATTCGCCGCTTCGGCATGGCGGCGCTGTCGTACGTGACCGGCTCGCACGCCGTGAAGACGGGCATTCAGCTCCAGACTGGCTACTTCTGGCGTCAGCGCCGTGAAACGGCGGATCTCGTGCAGCGGTACCGCAACGGCGTGCCGGATTCGGTGCTCATCCACAACACGCCGCAGGACTCGCGTGCCGACATGAACGCCGACGCGGCCTTCTTCATCCAGGATTCGTGGACGTTCAAGCGCCTGACGCTCAACCCCGGTCTTCGCCTCGAACTCTTCAACGGCTCCATCCCCGCCCGCGAAGTGCTGCCCGGCAACTTCGTGCCCTTCCGCTCGTTCGCGGAGGTCAAGGACGTGCCTGACTGGAAAGACGTGTCACCGCGATTCGGCATGGCGTGGGACATCCTGGGCGACGGCAAGACCGCGCTGAAGTTCGGCACCGGCAAGTACGTGCGCTCGTATACGACGGGCTATGCCGAAACCTACGATCCGAATTTTTATGACACCGACACCCGTACCTGGGTGGACACCAACGGCAACGACATCGCGGACAAGAGCGAACTCGGCCCCAGCCAGAACCGTAACTTCGGCGTGAAGGCCACGCGCAAGCCGGCGCCGGGCCTCGCGCGGCCCTATCAGATCGAATCGAACCTGAGCCTGCAGCGCGAGGTGTTGTCGGGCACGTCGGTCACGTTCAGCCTGTTCCGTCGCGACTACAAGAACCTGATCTGGACCGACAACCTGGCCGTGAGCCCGACCGACTACACGCCGTTCCAGGTGCCGAGCCCTCTCAACAATGGCCAGTCCGTGACGATCTACAACTTGAACCCCGCCAAGCTGGGCCTGGTCGACAACCTGGACGACAACTCGTCAGCCAATTCGCGCGTCTTCACCGGCTACGACCTGACCTTCCAGAGTCGC
>JANMDX010000420.1:0-9940 GCA_031376505.1 Acidobacteriota bacterium | reverse complement strand
CACGTCTCGGCGGGCACTACTGCGGCATCACCTTGAGTCCGACCCAAGCTGCCCGCGCAACGGCCGAGGCCGACCGGCGCGGTGTCAGCGAGGCGTGCCGGTTCGCGGTGCGCGATTACGACACCGACCTTCGCGACCTCGAGCCGACCGGCGTGGACCTGATCATCGCGATCGAGTCGCTGGCGCATGCGCCGGATCCGGCTGCAACCGTCGCGCGCCTGGGCTCCCTCTTGCGCCCGGGCGGGCGGCTGCTCATGGTGGACGACGTGCCGCGCGACCGTCTGCCGCACGACGATCCCGACTACCTGGCGTTTCGGCAGGGTTGGCTGTGTCCGGCGGTGGCAAGTGACGCGACGCTGGCCACGGCGCTTGCACGGGCCGGCCTGCGCGTGTGCCACGACGAGGACCTGACGCCGCTGATGCCACGGCGCGGCACGGTGCAGCTCGCCCTGCTCGCAGGGCTCAGCCGCGGCGCTGGGGCCGTGCTGAGGCGCACGCCGGCGGGCGTGCTGATCGGCGCGCTCCACGGGGGCCTGATGCTCGAACGCCTGTATCGCCGCGAACTGGTCCGCTATCGCTTGGTGATAGCGTGCGCTCCGCTCGGTGCGTAGGGGCGAGGCCCCGTTGCACTACCAGCCACCAGTGCCCGGCTCGCCTTTGAACGGCCCGACCACGTCACTGGTGATCCACCCACCGTAGAACCGGCCAGGCTGCGGACGCACGCTCTCGCCGTCGACGTAGCACTCAAGGTGCGCCGGGTAGAAGGCCACGTGGTTGCCGATCGCGGCAAACGCGGATAGCGGTGCCTGGTAGCTCCACGCGACTCTGTCGAGGCGTTGGTCGGGCGTGACGACCGACCAGTAGCGCGCCTCCCCTTTCCATTCGCACGACGACGCGCCAGTGGCGGGCACGAGCAGCCCGGCTGTCAGGTCGTCGAACGGCAAGTAAAAAGTGGGCGGGCTGGCGGTTTCGAGCACGCGGATCGCACGGCGGGTGCGCGCGATCTCGACCGCGCCAAGCCGCACCACCACCTCGCGAAGGTCGGGCGCCAAGCGCGGGGGACGCGGGTAGTCCCAGACGGATTCCTGCTCAGGCGAGGGCATGAGAGCCCACGCCGGACGCTGGCGTCCGGTGTGCGGCCAGCCCATCGCCGAGTCGCGCTCGGATGCGGCGCTCATGACGGCTCTCGCCTACTTCGTCCGCGCCATGGTCCAGCCCACCGTGGCGCCCATGGCCATCGCCTGGCCCGTCACGGCGTCACCGGTGATCTTGCCCTTCATGTCGTAGCTCATCGACGCGCCAGGCCGGTTGAGCACGAACGCGATCTCATCGCCCTTGACCGTGCCCTGCTCGATCGGCCACACGCGGCCGCCCAGGTCGAACGTCCCGGTGAGCGTGCCGCCGTCGGCCGTCATGACGACCTTGGCGTCCACGCTGCCCATCGGGGACGTCATGGTGAAGGTCCAGGCCCCGTCGGCGGCCGACTGAGCCGAGGCGAGCGCGGAGGAGACAAGCACGAAACTGGCCAGCAGAAGGTGTCGCATGACGGCTTAGACGCAGCAAGCCAGGCTCTGGATGCACGGCCGGGTCGGCCGTAGTCTTCGTGGCCGGCCGAACCCTACGGCAGCGCGAACACGAACACCGCGTGACCCGCCGCCACCGACACGTGCTGCCGGCCGTCTACCAGGAAGGTCGTGGGGTTCGAGCGTACCATCCCGCCCACCTGGAACTGCCACAGCGGCGCGCCACTCGTGGCGTTGAGCGCGTAGAAGTTCCCCTCGTTCGATCCGGAGAACACGAGACCGCCAGCCGTGGACAACACGCCAGACCACGACGGCGACGGGAGCCTGAAGTCCCACACCTTGGCGCCGGTACGGGCATCCAGCGCACGGACCGCGCCCCACGCCTCATCGGCGAGCCGCCGTTCGCCGCCACCGGTAAACGGCTGGCCCGGCTCGTAGTCCGCGTCGGTCTTGTAGTAGTAGGACCCCATCTCGCGCACCGGCACGTAGAAGAGCCCCGTGCGCGGACTGAACGAGGGACTCGGCCAGTTGGTCGCACCCTGCAGGCTTGGGTAGACGAGGTTGCCCTCCGGCGTCGGGTCCGTGCCTTCCACGACACGCGGTCGGCCCTTGGCGTCGATGCCTTTTGCCCACGTCTGCTTGGCGTACGGCGCGGCGTGCAGGAACTCGCCGGTCACGCGATCAAGCACGTAGTAGAAGGCGTTGCGATTGGCCGTGATGAGCGCTTTGCGGGGGCGACCGTCGATGGTCAGATCGGCCAGCACCTGGATCTGGTTGGCATCCCAGTCATGCACGTCGTGCGGCGTGTACTGGAAGTGCCACTGCATCTTGCCGGTGTCGGCATCTAGCGCGAGCACCGACGAGGTGTACAGGTTGTCGCCCACGCGGACGTCGCCGTTCCAGTCCGGACCGGGATTTCCGGTGCCCCAGTAGAGCAGGTTCAGCGCGGGATCGTAGGAGCCGGTGAGCCACGTGGCGCCGGCGCCGTTCCCGTAGCTGTTGCCGGCCCACGTCTCCACGCCCTGCTCGCCCGCCGTCGGCACGGTGTAGGTCCGCCAGGCCAGCTTTCCGGTGGTCGCCTCGTAGGCGTCCACGAAGCCACGGATACCGGCCTCGCCCCCGCTGATGCCCACGATGATCTTGTCCTTCACCGCCAGCGGCGCCATGGTGATCGAGTGGCCCGTGCCGTTGTCGGCCACCTTCGTCTCCCACCGCACGGCTCCCGTCGCGGCATCGAGCGCGACCACGGCGCTGTCGAGCGTGCCCACGAAGACCATGTCGTTCAGAATGGCCACGCCACGGTTCGTGATCGGAAACCCGATGTTGCGCAGATTCGAGGGCATCGGCCGCACGTAACTCCAGATCGGCCGGCCGTTCTTCGGATCGAGCGCGGTGACCGTCGTGGGCGGCTCGGTTACGTACATCACGCCGTCGGCGACGATGGCCGACGTCTCGACCTGGCCGTTGCCGGCGACCTGATACACCCACGCTGGCTTCAGGTTGCCGACGTTGGCCACGGTGATCTGGTCGAGGGACGAGAAGCGCTGCCCCGCGTAGCCGCCCGAGTAGGTGAGCCAGCTGCCCGGCTCCTGCGCCGCGTCCACCAGGCGTTGAGACGGCACTTGCGCGGCCAGCGCCGCACCGCACGCACAGATCAAGGCCACCGCCGTCGTCAGTCGCTTCATCGCTGCCCCCGCAAGCTCGCCAGATACGCCACCAGATCACCGAGGTCGGCCGCAGGCAGCGTGCGGTAGGTCGGCATGAGGCTCGCTCCCGCCTCGCGCTGCAGCTCGGCGAGGTCGGCGACGCGGAACGCATGCAGCCGGCCGCCCACGTCCCGCACGTGCACCCAGAACGCATCTTCGCTCACCCGCACGCCGCGCACGGCCGCGCCCGTTTTCGGCCGAGCCGTCACGACCACGTGCCCCTCGGGAACGCGCGCCGCCGGAGCAACGAGTGACTCGGTCAGATACGTCGGCCCACGCTGCAGGCCGATGGCGGTGAGGTCGGGCCCAAGGGCACGACCCTGGCCGGCGGTCACGTGACAGTTGGCGCAGCCCTGCTTCTCGTAGATCGCAAGGCCCCGCTCAGGGTTGCCGGTGGCGCGCTCGCCGCCGGCGCTATTCAACGTGCGCACGAACGCCGCGAGTTGCCACGTGCGGCGCGCCCCGTTGGCATCGCCAAAACCCGGCATCAGGCCGGGAATGCCGGCGCGCAGAATCGTGAGCAGTCCGGCATCGTCAGGGGCGCGGACGAAGGTGGGCCGCAAGAGGGACGGGCCATACCCGCCGCTGCCGTCGATGCCGTGGCAGAGCGCGCATTGGGCGTTGTAGAGCCGCTTGCCCTCGGCCAGGTCGGCGGCATCAGCGGCCGAGAGTGGTCGCGGCGACACCCCATCCTGCGCCAGCGCCGGCGGCGCGACACCGCCGATGAGCAGCGTGACCACGGTCGCGACGATGGCCCCGCGGCAGCCACCCCGCCATGCAGTGCCGATGCGAAACTGGCTGAACGCGGTCAGCATCGATCTGCCTCCGTGGGTCCCCGCGCCGCGGCTACCCGAGCCGCCCGCAGCGCGGAATCTACCACACCGGTGGGTCGCCCCGGCGGGCGCATCGATGCGGTCAGCCGAGAAGCCGCGTCGCCACCGCGACCATCGCCTGCACCAGCAGCGCAATGGGCGCTCCGACCACAAGGATGGCCACCGGCACCAGCAGGCCGACAAACAGGATCTCGAGGGCCGTCACGAACCATCGGCCAACCGTGGCGGCCGCGCTGGACATCTCGGGCACTGGCGCCGCCGTGACCATGGTCGCAAATCCTGGCGTGGCGATGACGTGCGACGGTGCGGTGGTCATGCGAGCGACCCTCCTTGGGGCCGGAGCGATGCGGAGACGATGGAGACAGTAGAAGCGCGTCGCGGGCGAGAAGGGAGAGCAGCGAGAGCGGGGGCGCACGCGTGAGATGACGGCGACTGGCGTCGACCAACGGGCGACGAGCGCCACGTGGGTCACTCCGAGTGTACAGGAGATGGCGGGCCGCGTGTCGTTGAACGCTGGGGTGCTGGCGCCTCGCACGAGACGACAGGGCCCGCCGCGAATCGCGCGCGAGCGGGCCCTGTGGCAAGCCGTCGCAGTGTCTCTACTTGGGCTCGCGGACGCCCTCGCGCCCGTCGTCGTCGCCCTCGTCCCCGCCGCCGGCGACGGTGATCTCGATGGTGCGATCCACGCCGCTCGTGGGGTGCTGGATATTGACCCAGGCGCGGCGCTTGTTGAACGGATCGAAATACAGACCCGTGAACTCCGAACCGAGCGTGCCATTCGACGCCCAGCGCGCCAGGCCTTCGCCTTCGTCGAGCAGGTCGCCGTCCTGGTTCAGGTCCTTCGCAAACCAGATGTCGTCATCCACGCCGCCGTTGCGGTCTTCCACGATGTAGAGATTGCCGCGCGCGTCGACCGCGAGATTGTCGGGACTCGCCAGACCCGTATCCACGGCCTTGCCGGTGGCCAGATCGATCGTCGCGCGGCTCGCGAACACGGAGATCGCATTGGCCCGCAGGTCGAGCCGGTAGACCTCGTTGGTCGTGGTGGTGGCGACATACAAATACTCGCGGCCGCGGACCCGCTGGATCTGGATGTCTTCGGGGCGCTGATAGTCGGTGCCCTTGAAGAGCGGCAGGTCGGTGGTGTTCCGTGCGTCCACCGACACCACACCGTTGACGTCGGTGATGACCAGCGTGCCTGGCAGGCCCCGACCCTGACCGTCCGTAATCGGCACCCACGTATACACGCCGGTGGCATTGGGCATCGTGCCGGCGCCGACGCGAAGCACGAAAGTCTGGCCCGCGGCAAAGTAGTCCGCGCGCCCGCGCAGCACGCGGCGGAAGTCGGCCGCCGGCGTGTACTTGTAGATGCTGCCGCCGTTCAGTTCGTCGATGAAGTACATGTTGCCCTGACGGTCAAACTGGATCCCCTCGTGCGACGTGCGCGGAATCACGTTGCGGTGCAGGAACTCTGCCCCAGCGTTGCTCGCGGTTATGACCGGGTTCTTGATGGCTGGCGCGTCGAGCGGGTTCTTCAGCTCGAACAACCGGCCGTAGGGGCTCGTGGCACCGCCGACCGCGGTGGTCCAGCTTTCTTCTGCGGTGATGAACGTGCCCCAGGGCGTCCAGTAGGAGGCGTCGAAGGCCACATGGCCGAGCGGATTCGGCGCCGCGACCGGACTCTGCCACACGGTGTCGGTCGTGCCGTTCCACAGGTCGTGGCGCTGCACGCCCGACTGCCCGGTCTCGAACACCGTGAAGAGGAACCGCCCACGCTCTGGGCCCGTTTCGTTCAGCGTGTTCATGTCCCAGCTACCGGAGTTCGGGGTGTTTTCCGTGAGCACGCTGGTGCGGTCCGCAATCGAGCGCTGCTCGAACTCGGCGTTGCCAAACGTGATTGGCCGGCTCTCGTCGGCCGTTGGTCCGGCCGACAGCGCCAGCGGCATGAACTCCCAGAACCTGGCGCCACCGTGAGCGGCAAGCGCGGTCGCACTCACTACAAGTCCCGTGGCGGCCAGCAGACGTGCACTCTTCTTCGATACTGTCATGGGTCTCTCTCCTGTCAGGGTCTGGTGGTCGGACGCAGCCCGGACGGACCATTTGTACGAGCCAGGTGTTGCGGGACCAACACCGCGACGTCACGTTTCAGTGACGCCGCCGGGCGGATAAGATCCCCCCATGCTCAGACGTCACTTCCCCGTCTTCATCCTGGCCGTCGCCGCCGTGGCCGCCGCCGCTGTCGTCACCGTCGCCCAGTCGCGCCAGGCGCCGTCACTGGCCGCTCTCATGACGCGCGCGGAACGCTCCAACTTCACCGAAACCAGTCGCTACGACGACGTGCAGCAGTTCCTCGCCACGGTCGACCAGGCGTCCGATCTCGTGCATCTCACGTCGTTTGGCTACTCGTTCGAAGGCCGGTCGCTCCCGCTGGCAGTCGTGGGCCGCGTGCCACACGCGACCTCTGCCGCGGTCAGAGCGTCGGGACGCCTGCGCGTCTACATCCAGGCCAACATCCACGCCGGCGAAGTCGAGGGCAAGGAAGCGGCACTGGCGCTCGTGCGCGACATCGCGAAAGGCGCGCACGCCGACTGGATGCAGTCGATGGTGCTGCTCGTGAATCCCATCTACAACGCCGACGGCAATGAGAAGGTCACGCTCACGAGCCGCGGGTTCCAGCATGGCCCGATGGGCGGCCAGGGCACGCGGGCCAACGCGCAGGGCCTGAACATCAATCGCGACAACATCAAGCTCGACACCCCCGAGGCGCGCTCGATGGTGCGGCTGCTGAACGACTTCGATCCGCACGTCATGCTGGATCTGCATACGACCAACGGATCGCGGCACGCGTATCAGCTCACCTACGAGACGCCCAGCAACCCCGCCGTGGATCCTGCCGTGGTGCGCGAAACGGCCGCATGGCTTGCGCAGGTCGTGAAGGCCGTGAAAGCCAAGGACGGCTGGGACTTCCGCTCGTACGGCAACGTGTCGGGCCAGACGCCGGAGCGGGTGTGGACGACCGTCGAAGACTTGCCCCGCTATACGCACAATTACTGGGGCCTGCGGAACCGCTTCGGAATTCTGAGCGAGACGTACTCGTACTTGCCGTTTGCCGAACGCGTCACCAACAACCGGCGCTTCCTCGAAGAGGTGCTCGGGTACGCGCACGCCAACGCCGCGCGGTTGCGCGACCTGGCGGCCGCGGCCGACGCGGTCTCGCTCGTCGGGCAGCGGCTGTCGCTGCGATCGGCGGTGGCCCGCCGCCCCGAGAAGATCGAGATCCTGATGGGCGCGGTCGACGAAGAGGTGAATCCGTACTCCGGCCGCATCATCCACAAACGACGGAACGTGAGCACGCCTGAGCGCATGTGGGACGAGACGACGTTTGCGTCGACCGACAGCGAGCGGGTGCCCTCGGCGTACGTCGTGCCGGCCAGCGAGAAGGCGGTCTTGGAACGACTGCGGGCGCACGGCATCGCGCTCGAGCCGCTCGGGACAGGCGCCGTGCCGGCCCTTGAAGAGTTCCAGATCGCGTCCGTCACGGCGACGCCGCAGGCGTTCGAGAACCACCAGGAACGCACGGTGACCGGCTCGTGGACCGTCGCCGCGGCGCGCGACCTGGCGGGCGCCGTCCGCGTACCGATGACCCAGCGTCTGGCACGACTGGCGTTCTACCTGCTCGAGCCCAGGTCGAACGATGGCCTCGCAACGTGGAACGTCGTGGACGAGGCGATCAAGACGTCGCGATATCCCGTGCTGCGGACTCGCGAATGACGGCGGACCATGCCGCGACCGAGGCCGCGCCTACGGGTCGAGATCGACCGTGAGACTACCGAGGTCGAGTCCGTGCACCTCGGCGCTCCACCGCTCGCCCGCGCGAATCGGCTGCGACTCCGTGAGCGTGCCGGAACTGACGAAATCTCCGGCGCCCAGGGCCTGCAACCCCCTTCGGGCACGAGCTGACGCCAGTTCCGCCAGGCACAGCGCGGGACTCCGCAGCGCGTTCTTTCCCGCGCCTTCGGCCACGACCTGGCCGTCCTTACGCAACGACACCTTGAAGGTCGCCAGCGCCTCGACCAGCGCCGGAATCCCGTCGACCGTGACCCGTGTCGGCGTGCCGGCCACGAGTGCCGCGTGCAGTCCAGCGGCCGCGACGAAGTCGCTCGGCTGGAACTTCCACTCGGGATAGGCGCAGTCGATGATCTCGAAACCCAGAGCGAGCCACTCGACGTGGGCCAGAACCGCCTCCGGGTCGGTCAGGCCAGCGGGAAGTGGCGTCTTGAGCTTGAACACGACTTCCGGCTCGATCTTGGGCGCGATCCAGCGGCTGACCGGCACGCGGCCGTGCCCGTCAGGCGCTGCCACCACGGTGTCGTCGTACATGTGGGCCCACACCAGCGTGTCGAGCTTCAGCACCCGCCACATCGCCTTGTTGGCGTAGCCCACCTTCAGGCCTACGGCGGCGTGCCCTGCCGCCGCGTGGCGGCGCACGATCTCGCCTTCGACCGCATAGGCCGCATCGAGATCGAAGCCACCCTCTCGTGCCGAGGGCGGCGTGACGGTGGCCACGCGCGCCTCGTGCGCGGCAATCAGTTCGTCGGCGAGCAACTCGGGACGCATCACGCCTACCTGGCGGCTGCCGCAACCGGCGTCGCCGCGCGCGCGGATTCCCGCGATGCGCGCAGCGCCACGGCCATGGCTGCCGCCACCAGCGCCATCGCCGCGCTGCCGTAGAACCCCATCGACCAGCTGCCCGACCGCTCGAACAGGAACGCGCCGAACCAGCCGCCGATAATCGACGCCACGCCTTTGGCCGTGTACAGCACCGCGTAGTTCGAGGTTGCGTGCTTGCTGCCGAAGTAGTCACCGGCCGTCGCCGGGAAGAGCGAGTAGATCTGACCCCAGGTGAAGTAGACCAGCACCAGCGTCAGCGAGAACATCGCCGCCGAGGTCTGGCCGATGGCCACGACCAGGAACAGGCAGATGGCCTGGAGCACGAACGTGAGAATCATCGTGTTCTCGCGTCCCAGCCGATCGGAGGCCCATCCCCAGAAGACCCGCGCGGCGCCGTTGGCAATCGGACTTAGAGTAGCCGCCAGGGTCAGGGCGGCCGCCGACAGGCCCCACGAGCGCGCCATCGGCCCGGCATTCGCGGTCACGAGCAGGCCGCCGGTTGCCATCAGCACGAACATCACATACATCGTGTAGAACTGCGGCGTGCGCAGCATCTCCATGGTGGTGAACTGGTGGCGCCCGACGTTGCCGGTCGCCGTCGTGACCGCCGCCTTCACGGCCGATGCCTCGGCCGGCGGATGCCGCAGCACCTGTGCGACGACCGCAATCACGACACCCTGCAGCACACCCGTGATGAGGAACGCCGACTGGTAGCCACTGCCGGCAATCGTCGACGAGATGAAGGGGATGAAGAGCGCCGTGCCCCCGCCGAATCCCGCCGCCATGATGCCCGAGGCCAGCCCGCGGCGATCCTTGAACCACTTCAACGCCGATCCGATGGAGCCGCTGTAGACAAACGCCGCGCCCACGCCGGCCAGGCAGTACAGGGTATAGAGCATCGGCAGCGACGTGGCATAGGCCATGCCCGCCCAGCCTAGCCCGCAGAGCATCCCAGCCGCCGTGATGAACCAGCGTGGCCCGATCCGGTCGATGAGCCATCCATCGAGCGGCTGCACCCAGGTCTGACACAGGATGAACAGCGTGAACGCCGTCTGGATATCCGACAGCTTCCAGCCGGTGCCGGCCTGCAGCGGCTGAACGAAGAGCGTCCAGGAGTACTGCAGATTGGCAATCATGATCATGGCCACGAGCGACGCCGCGAGCTGAAACCAGCGATTGTTCACGTTCACCGCTTTGCCTCCTGACC
>JANMDX010000404.1:0-14008 GCA_031376505.1 Acidobacteriota bacterium | reverse complement strand
GGGAGTGCACCTGGGCGCGTTCAGCCAGTGAGCGTGCTGTCAATACTGACCGTCTTCTCGGGTGCGACGTTTCTCGGCTACGGCGTGCTGTGCCTGACGTCGCCGTCGATGGAGCGGGAGTTCACACGCTTCGGCCTGGCGAATTTGCGCGTGGTCACCGGCAGCCTTGAACTACTCGGAGGCGTCGGACTGCTGGTGGGCCTGAGATGGCCGCCCGCGCTGTGGCTCTCGTCCGGGGGCCTGGCGCTCCTGATGCTCTGCGGTGTCGGTGTGCGAATCAGCGTGAGCGACGGCCTGGTTCTGACCCTGCCGGCGCTGGTCCTGATGCTGCTGAACGGCTACATCCTCATGGCCGCCCTCAAGTCTGCATAGCGAGGTTGCCTCAGGCACGAACGTCGCCGGCGCGGCCAACTCAGACTGGCAGCCGGGCGAACCGCACCCGCTCCACGATCACCATGTGGGGCACTGTCAGCGCGGCAAGGCCGATGAAGACGACCCGGATCATCAGGGCATCTACCGGCAGGTGGGCCATCAGGCGCCAGGCCACGAAGCCGACTGCGACCGTGCCGAGCATGGGCACACAGGCCAGCAGCGCCAACTGCAGCCACGACAGGCGTACGCGGTCAGCCGTGCGTAACAGGTGCCGAGCACTGTGCATGCCGCAGAAATACACGGTGAAGCTTACGAGCGGCGGCGCCGCAATAGCCACCATCACGGTCGCCGCCGCCTCGGCCGCGACGAGCACGCGGCCGCGGCGTAGTTCGACCAGTGCAGCCAGGCCAAGACCGAGCGCCAGCGGGAGCGCCAAGGGTTGAAGCACACTCAGGCAGCGGGCAGCGGCGGCTCCCCCCGCCAGATACCCGAGCGTCGCTTCGGTCTCGACCGAATGCCACAGCGCCGGCAGCACGATGACGGCGCCGCCTTGCAGTGCTCGCGTGGCGCTGGTGGCGCCGTGAGCCGAGTCGCCCGAGAAATGCAACGCGGACATGACCAGGAACGCGCCAAGACCACCCGCTGGCCACACGAGCCACAGCGTCAGCACGGCTGCGGCGAGAGCCAGGTAGCGCGCGGCAAAGGGCGCCCACGCGCGCCAGCGCGAGGTCTGGAACGAGAGCGACAGGTAGGCGGGATCAACAGCCCCGTGGGGCACGCCTATCACCACGATGAGACCCACCAGTAGGCCCAGCTCGACCTGCGGCGACAGGCGCGGCAACCCCCACGAGGCCACGCTGGTACACGCCGCCAGAACGCAGAACACCAGGCCCTGGATCCGAGCGGCGCGTTCCAGCAGCGGTGCCATGGCTTACTTGGCCGTTGCGGCCTCGGACTCGCGCACCGCCACCGACCAGATGACCACGCCAAACGCGATCTTGTTCAGCACATCGGCCAGGTTGTAAATGAGGTTCAGCGCGTTGGCACTGTCGGCAGGATTGCCTCCCGTCAGATAGCCCAGGAAGTAGCCAATCGGGTAGACCGCCCAGCCAAAGGTGACGATCAGCCGCATGGTCTGATAGGCCGACTGCACCGAGGCTGGCGCCTTCTGAGCGCTCAGCTGGCTTGCCTGCCCCAGGAAGATCTCATAGAGCACGAAGAACCAGCCGCCCATGCTGACGATGAAGGCCGGCCAGACGCCCAGGTAGCCGGCTTCGCCCAGGTAGCCGAACACCAACATGACGAAGATGCCCGCCATCAGACGCCAGAAGATCCCGACCGGCGGCTTCGCAATGGCCGACAGGATCAAATAGAACTCGGTGATGAGCAGCGGCACGGTAATGAGCCAGTCGATGTAGCGAAACACCGTGGGCGTGCTGCCGGTAGCGACCCAGACGTCGCGCATGTAGAAGTAGTGCACGGCGGCGACGAGCGTCACGAGGCCTGAGACGGTCAGCGAGGTCTTCCACTTGCCCGCGACGCGTTGCGTCTCTAGGAAGAAGAACGCGGTGGCCGCAATCAGGGCCATTGAGATGATCCAGAACGAGATGCCCACGGCATCGTCGGGCCGCAGGACCGCTCCGACCTCAGCGTAGGCAAGACCAGGTGTGGCGAGGGCCGCCAGAACGGCGACCCCTCGAATCAGAACGGCCATGGTGGACACTCCATTGTTTTCATCAGCTAACGACCTCAGACGTTTCGATCCGTAGTGACTCCGGCGCCGGCAGCTACGGTTCACAGGGAACCCCGTCGTCACGTGAACGCGTCCTATGGGCATGTTTCATCGAAGCGATTCCGTCTTTCTCGTCGCAGCATTCCTATCGTTCGTGTTCTCGGTCTACCTCTGGTTCTCGGGCCAACGCGACGAAGGCATGTTCGTCGGCATCTGGGTGCCCTCGATCCTGTCGTTCGCGACCCTGACCGCACAGGCAAGGCGGCGCTGACATGTCGACGATGGGCATTCTTCTCGTCGGCATCTTTGTGACCGCGCTGTGTGCGTTCGGGTTGTGGTTCACGATCGTCGAGGTTCAACGCTTGTCGCGAAACTCCAAGTCGTGACGAGCGCCGACCTGCACGGCACGACCTTCGTCGTGGTTGCCGCCGGAAGCGCGGTGGGCTCTCGCGTGGCACAGATGCTGTCGGCGCGCGCCGCGCGGATGGTGCTTGCGGGCCGCGATGCCGCAGCGCTGGCGCCGCTGGCGGCGGCGGTGGGTGGACTGGCCGTGACCGCCGACGCAGCGAACTTCTCTGACGTCGAGCGCTGCGTCGCCGAGGCGGTCAACACGACGGGCCGAATCGACGGCATTGTGAACTGTGCTGGCTCGATCTTGCTGAAGCCCGCGCATCTCACCTCCGCCCAGGAGCTGCAGGACGTACTCACCGCCAATCTCGTCTCGGCATTTGCGACCGTGCGAGCGGCCGCGGGCGCGATGAGGCAGGGGGGCGGATCGATCGTGCTGCTCAGTTCGGCGGCGGCGGCGATCGGCTTGCCCAATCACGAGGCGATCGCCGCGGCGAAAGCGGGCGTATCGGGCCTCGCGCGCTCGGCGGCCGCAACTTACGCGCCGTATGGCGTTCGTGTCAACGCCGTATCACCAGGACTTGTCGACACGCCGATGAGTCGGTCGATTACGTCGAACGAGCTCGCGCGCAAGGCCTCGATCGCCATGCATCCGCTCGGCCGCCTGGGTACGGCCGACGACATCGCGGAAGCCATCTGCTGGTTGCTGACGCCCCAGAGCGCCTGGGTCACCGGGCAGGTCATCGGCGTGGACGGCGGACTGGCCACGTTGAAATCGCGCAGCAAGAGCGACGGGCGCTCCTGAACCTCGCGCTCGGCCGGTCGCGTCGTAACCAGAGTCAGGCAGACGCGCGGCATATGGCCACGGCACCCTGAGACCTGACGATTTGATTCACTGGAGACACACCCACATGAAGACACTCAAGACGTTCGTACTGGGCGCGGCCGTGACCGCGATGGCGCTGTCGGCGGGAACCACCGTCCGCGCGCAGGGCAAGGACATTGTGGACACGGCCGTGGCGGCCGGACAGTTCAAGACCCTCGCCGCGGCTCTGACGGCTGCGGGCCTCGTGCCCACGCTGAAGGGCGCGGGACCGTTCACCGTGTTTGCGCCAACCGACGAGGCATTCGCGAAGCTGCCGAAGGGCACCGTCGAAGACCTGCTCAAGCCCGAGAACAAGGCCAAGCTCACGGCCATCCTCACGTATCACGTGGTGGCTGGCAAGGTGATGGCCGCCGACGTCGTCAAGCTGACCTCGGCCAAGACGGTACAGGGCGGCACGGCGAAGGTCTCGACGATGGGCGGAACGGTCATGATCGACGCGTCGCACGTGACCACGACCGACATCGCGGCGTCAAACGGCGTGATCCACGTGATTGACACGGTGATGATGCCGAAGTAACCGGTAGCCGCCGGACCGTGGCCGCGCGCGATGCGCGGCATGACCGACGACGAGAGGGGCCTGCCGAACATTCGGCGGCCCCTCGCACTACGTACGCCGTACGCGGTTCAGTGCTTCTGCAACTCCACGACGATGACTTCGATGGGCTCGGTGCCGTTGTTCACGTCGGCGTGGGTCGTACCGGGCGTGTCCTCGGTGAGCCAGTAGGCCTTGCCCGATTCCCACAGGTGCCGCTCCGACTCGCCGCTCTTCTGTACGATGTCGACGTTACCGCCCTTGATCGCGATGAGCGCCCGCGGATGTTCGTGCCGGTGCATGGAGAGCGGCTGCTTCGGCAGAATGGTGCTCTTCCACACCTTCACGAGCGCATTGTCGAACTGCGGCTCGCGCCGCGTGCCACTCTGCGCCGTCTGCGCGCCGAGGGTGGCGGCCACGCCCAGGGCGATCCCGCCCACGAGCACCAGGGTCGTTCGCACGAAACTCATCACTGCTCCTCCGGCTACTTCTTGCCGCGCGCGGCTTTCTTCGCGGCCTTGTGAGCCGCCTTCCTGGCGGACGCCTTCACGGGTTTCTTCGCGGCCTTCGCGACCGTCTTGACGGCCCCCTTCTTAGGCAGCGCCTTCTTTGGCGCGACCTTCCTCGGCACAGCCTTCTTGGACACGGCCTTCTTGGGCACGGCCTTCTTCACTGCCGCAGTCTGCTTCTTGGGCGCCGACGGCTTCCGCGGCTTTCGGGCCTGAGGGGCCGGGGCCGTCAGCCGTCCGTAGGCGCCTTCCATCGCTGGCGTCCACGTCTCGCCGTCGGGCGACACTTCCATGAGGAACACATATTCGCCGGGCATTCCGCAGTCGAAAGAACAACGGGCAAATCCGCCCTGCGGCATGGTGTTCAGCAGGCGCAGCACGTCGCCATCGAAGGTGCCGCGGTAGTTGGCCGGCACGCCCATCATCGAGTCGATCCACGTCATCACGTATTCGCTCGCCGACGCGTCCCACCAGAACAGCCCGTGGCCGCTGAAGGTCGGCTTGCCGTCGCGATACTGCTCGTACTCCTGCACCACGGCAAAGCCATTGAGTGCGATGCGGTTGTTGATGAAGGCCGTGGCCGAGCCCCCGGCCGGCTCCCACGGCGCCGGGTGCACGGTCTCTTCGCCGCCCCACTGACCCGCGAGCGTCTGCAGTCGCGCGTGTGCGTCACTCGGCTGTGGTCCATGACCGCCTCCTGTGCCTCGATACGCCTAGCGCACCGCGACGAAATCGATCTCGACGCGCGCGCCGCGTGGCAGCGCCGCAACTTGCACGGTGGATCGCACGGGCGGGACGCCCCCGGCCGGAAAATACGATCCGTAGATCTCGTTGACCTTCGCGAACTCGGCCAAGTCGGTCATGAAGATCGTGGCCTTCACGACGTGACCGTAGCCGACGCCCGCCTCCTTCAGCACCGCGCCCAGGTTGTCCATGACGCGCCTGGCCTGCGCCTCGGTGCCGCCCTCGACCATCTGGCCGCTGACGGGATCGAGCCCGATCTGGCCGGACAGGTAGACCGTTTCGCCGACCCCCACGCCGGGCGTGTACGGACCGATCGGCTTTACCACGCCGTTGTATGCCTTCTTCGCGGGTATCTGGGCCTGCATGGCGGTGCCGAACATCGCCGTGGCGCCAAGCAGCGCGCCCATGACCAGCAGACCAAGTGATTGACCCATGACCGGAATCCTCCAGAGGCTGAACGAGCGCCGATTATAGCGGCAGTAGGCCTCGGGGGAGGCGCGAACCGGACACCGGGGTCGCGACCAGCAGAGGCTCAGCGGCGTGCGCGGCTGCCGGTCAGCGCATCCGCGCCAATGCCTCCAGCGTCGCACGGCGGACCCTTTCCCCCTGCGGCGTGGGCGACGGTTCCATCGCCAGGGCCGCATGCAGGCTGCGCAGCACCTGTGCGGCGTTCTCAACGCGAGCAAACTGCGCCGGAACCACCAGCGGACCGTTCGCCCAGAGCGCGGCGTGGTCGGTCTGCCACTGCGCGATCCACCGCTCCACGGCTGCCATGTCGGCGTCGGGCCGGCGCGCTGCCGACTGCAGCGCCAGGGCCAGGCGACCGCTCTCGCCCCAGGCAAACACGGTGTCGCTTGATTCGATTTTCGCGCGCACGGCGTCGAGCAGACGCGGCAGATTCGCCGGCGCCCAGTGCGACCCACGTGCCAGGAACTTGAAGGCGTCGGCGGTGTGGGCGACCGAGTGCATCCACCCGCGCTCGGCGTCGAACCCGCGCAGATCGCGTTCACGCTGGAAGTAGTCGAGCAGGCGTTCGAAGAGCCGCTGTGCTTCGTCTGCGGCCAGGAACGGCGTGGCCACCTCGCGCGCCGCAATGAGCGAGAGCGACAGTGCCGAGAACGAGCGTTTGAAGATGCGGTCGTCTCCCGACGTGCCCAGTCCGTCGTCGAGGTTGGCGGACCAGAGCGAAATGAGCGTGCGCAGGCCGTCGGGCGCCACGACCCTCTCGCGCACGATCCATTTCTCCGCGGCGGAGAACGCCACATCATCCCGCAGTACCGGGTCGGGCAATGCGAGCAACGCGTTCATCTCGACCAAGAGCACGGTGGCGGACTCGCCTGCGGGCACGGCGAACCCGCTCGTCTTCAGGGCGATCCAGGCGTCGCGGGTGCGGGTCTGCGCCGCCAGCGGCGCCGGCACCGACACGACGAGGCACACCGCCAACACGGCGAGGATTGCGCGGCGCCCAGTCGTCATGCCGGCAGTCTACGCTGCTCCGCGCGCGGGGTACGAACTCAGGGACGAAGCGCCGCCTGCACCTTCTTCGGCAGTCCCGCCCGCACGAGTGCGTAGCCCGAGGGCACAAGGGCCGCGAACTCCTTGTCGGACAGCGCGCCCCACTCACGAAGCGCCACCCACTTGGATCGCGCCATGTACGGCGCCGGCACGATGCCCTCTCGCTCGCAGAGTTGGGCACACGTCTCGTCGTCGCACTTGAACGAGCACACGGGCACGTCCGGATAGTCGGTGAAATCGGTGCAGGCCACGGCGAACATCTTGCCGCCCACCTTGAACACGGCATCCACCTTCCACTGGATCTGTTCGGTGGCGCCGGGCTGGTTGAGGCACAGAGCGCGGAAGCGTTCGAGCGTCACAGGGCGGATGCTACACTCGCCGCCATGCCGCGACGCACTGTTTTCGCTTTCGCCTTCACCGTCCTTGCCGCGACAGGATTCGTCACGCTGCGCGCGAACCAGCCCGCGTCGGCCGCCGGCCCGCTCCGCTTCGAGGTGAGCTACCCGGTGTCGCGCAGCGCCGAGCCACTCGACGGGCGCCTGTTGCTCATCCTCAGCACGCGCACGGACGGCGAACCACGCTTCCACGTCAACGCCGGAACCACGGGGCAGCCCATCTTCGGCCTGGATCTGGAAGGCTGGCCGGGCGGCGCACCGGCGAGCGTGGGCGGCGGCACGATCGGCTTTCCGGTGCAGCGGCTCTCGGACATTCCCGCGGGCACCTACACCGTGCAGGCGCTGTTCCATCGCTACGAGACGTTCCGCCGCAGCGATGGGCACACCGTGAAGCTGCCGATGGACCGGGGCGAGGGCCAGCAGTGGAACCTCGCGCCTGGCAACCTCTACTCCACGCCGCGCCAGATCACGATCGATCCGGTGTCGAGCGGAGCCATCAACGTCACGCTCGATCAGATCATCCCGCCCATCCCCTTGCCGAAGGACACGACGTATGTGAAGCACGAGCGCATCCAGAGCGCCCTCCTGACGAAGTTCTGGGGCCGGCCGATGCATCTGGGCATCAACGTGCTGCTGCCGGAGGGGTTCGAGTCGCACCCGAACGCACGGTATCCGCTGTTCATCTATCACGGACATTTCCCCGCCACCATCTCGGGCTGGCGCGAAACGCCGCCCGATCCGAATCTGGCGCCCGATTTCTCGGCGCGCTTCAACCTGAAAGGCTACAACCGCATCCAGCAGGAGTACGGCTTTCAGCTCTACGAGGACTGGACCGGTCCGAACTTCCCGCGCGCGATCGTGATCGAGATTCAACACGCGAACCCGTTCTACGACGACTCGTATGCCGTGAACTCAGCGAACCTCGGCCCCTACGGCGATGCCATCGTGCAGG
The DNA here is from genome assembly GCA_031376505.1 of Acidobacteriota bacterium. Lineage (GTDB taxonomy): Bacteria > Acidobacteriota > Vicinamibacteria > Vicinamibacterales > UBA2999 > CADEFD01. The sequence goes on along the minus strand of JANMDX010000404.1, from coordinate 6,023 downwards.
AGCTGCTTCCCTATATCGAGAAGAAGTACCGCGGCATCGGTGAAGGCTGGGCGCGCTTCATGTACGGCGGCTCCACCGGCGGCTGGGAAGCGATGGCTGCGCAGGTGTTCTATCCAGAGGTCTTCAACGGCGCCTACATCGCGTGCCCCGATCCGATCGACTTCCGCGCCTTCACGACCATCGATCTCTACTCACACAAGAACGCCTATTGGCTCGACGATACCTTCAAGCGCACGCCGCGGCCCTCGCACCGCAACTACTTGGGACATGTGGACGAGATGGCGTGGGAGACCAACCGGCTCGAGCTGGTGCTCGGCACGAAGACTCGGTCGGGGCAACAGTTCGACATCTGGGAAGCCGTGTTCAGCCCCGTCGGCAACGACGGCTACCCCGCGCGCATCTTCGACAAGGGCTCGGGCGACGTCAATCCCACCGTGGCCAGCTACTGGCGTGATCATTTCGACCTCATGCACATCCTCCGCCGCGACTGGGACAAGGGCTTGGGCAAGAAGCTCGCGGGCAAGCTGCACATCTACGTGGGCGACATGGACAACTACTACCTGAACAACGCCGTGTATCTGGCAGAACAGTTCCTGGAGTCGACCAAGAGTCCCTACTACGACGGCGAAGTGGCCTACGGCGACCGCGCGGAGCACTGCTGGAACGGCGACCCCACGCGCGAGAACGCGTATTCGCGGCTCAGGTATCACCAGATGTACATCCCGAAGGCGACCGAGCGGATGCTGAAGACGGCTCCTACCGGAGCGGATCTCACGAGCTGGCGCTACTGACAGCGAACGAGACACTGGGGTCCGGCGGCCAGGATCCCGGGGCTTGGGTCTCGAGGGTGCGACCGACGCGGGCCCGACCCTGTCGAGCCATAAGTTAAGTGTTACCGGACGGCGACTGGTCAACCGCGCGAACGTGTGAGTAGGATAGCGGCATGAGAACCGCGTCCGCCTTACTGCTCGTCGTGGTGGTGTCTGGATCAGCCGCAGGGCAGACGCCGCCTCCGACCCCAGCGCCTACGCAGCCGGCACCGGCGCCACGCCCGCGCGTACCTAGACCGGCTGCGCCATCGACGGCCACGGTGGTGCTGACGCTCACCGTCAGCGACTCGACTGGTGGCCCCTTGGCCGACGTGAAAGTGACCGCCGTGGGCCCGGTCGAGCGTGAGGGCATCACGACCGCCGCCGGTCAAGTGCGGATGCTCGGCATCCGCGCGGGCACCTATCGCGTGCGGTTCGAACGCGAAGGGTTCTACACCTTCGAGAAGGAAGTGTCATGGCGCGTGGGCACACCGGCGCCCGTCTCCGAGGCCACGCTCACGGCTGCTCCGCCCCCGCCGCCACCCCCTCCGCCGCCGCCCAAGGTCGAGCCGCCCAAGCCCGCGGTGCCCGACCTGCCGGCGGGCAAGGCTACCACGATGTCGCTCCTCGACCACATCGAGCGCAACTTCATCTCGAACAAGGAGCCCCAGAAGGAATCGCTTGTCGGCTGCAGCGGCGGCGCCCAGTCGTGGCTCTGGCAGGTGCGCGATCCCTGGCAGAATCGCCGGCACCCCGACGCCGAGCTGATGCTCTACGTCGTCGGCGGCGACGGCACGTTGCGCCTTGACGGACGCGACATTCAGGTGGCGGCTGGCAGCTTCGGGGTGATTCCGCGCGCGACCGAGTATGGCTTCACGCGCCGTGGCCGCAACCCGCTCATCATTCTGGCCACGCTGACGGGCCCACCCTGCGCGCAATGACGCTCGGTTGGCTCTCGGCGCCTGCGACAGCTGTTGGTTGACCGACGAAGGTGGCGCTGCTGCGCCGGAGCCTCGGCGATTGCGGGTCCGGGCGGACGCGTCGCCGTCACAGAGAACCGCTGAACCCACCACGGCTGGCCCCATAATCTCAGTCATGGCTTCCCTCTCCCCGGTGGCAGCCAGCATCGACCGCAAGCCGGCCGTCATCCGCTGGCAGCGTCGGACTGCTCTCGCCCTCGCGCTTGTGGCTCTGCTGGGCCGGTCCGCGTCAGCGCAGCACGTCGTGCACGGCTTCGTCGACGAAGTGCTGGCCGGCGGGCTCACGGTGCCGGTCGCCTTCGCCACACTGCCCGACGGACGCGTGCTCGTGGCCGAGAAGGCCGGGGTCGTGCGCGTCATCAAGAACGGCACACTCCTGCCTGATGCGTTTCTCGACCTGCGCACGCGCGTCAACGACTACTGGGACCGCGGGCTGCTCGGCATCGCCGCCGACCCGGCGTTTGCGGCCAACGGCTACGTCTACCTCTTCTACGTGTACGAGGACGATCCCTTCAGCTACAGCGGCCCCAAGACCTCGCGGCTGGTGCGCGTGACCGCGATCGGCGATGAGGCGTCGATGGCCTCGGAGCTGGTGCTGCTTGGCGGCGCGGGTGGCGCCAGCTGCCTGCTCCTACCGGTCGGCGCCGACTGCATTCCCGCCGACGGGCCATCGCACAATGGCGGCGCGATCCGGTTCGACGCCGACGGCGCGCTGTGGGTGGCCACGGGCGACGCGTCGAGCTTCTCGACGGTGGATCCGCGCGCCTTGCGCACACAGCTGCTCGACACCCTGGCGGGCAAACTGATCCGGGTTGGGCGCGACGGCCGCGGGCTGTCCGACAACCCGTTCTTTGCGGGCGACGCCGACGCGGTCCGCTCGAAGGTGTGGTCGTACGGCTTCCGCAATCCGTTCCGCTTCACGATCCGGCCCTCGACCGGGCGTCCCTACGTGTCGGATGTGGGCGCGAGTCGGTTCGAGGAAGTGAACGTGGCACGTCCGGGACTGAACTACGGCTGGCCCTGCTACGAGGGTTCGGCACCGCAGCCCGGGTATCAGGCACTCGCCGAGTGCCAGACGCTCATCGACCAGGGACCCGCGGCCGTGGCCAACGCGGTCACGGGCTATCCGCACCTGACAGGCTCGGCCTCGATTACCGGCGGCGCGTTCTACACCGGCACGGCGCTGCCCAGCATCTACCAGGGCGCGTTCTTCTTCGGCGACTTCGTGCGCAACACGCTGTCGTACGTGACTGTGGACGATGCTGACACCGCGGCCTCGCCGATCAAGGGCTTTGCGACCGGCGTGAAGGGCCCAGTCGACGTGCAGACGACGGCCGACGGCCTCATGTATCTCGCGGTCTATACCGGGGAGCTGCGGCACATTCGCTACACGCCCGACACCGGAACGACCGAGACGATTTACCTCGGCGATGCGCCGGCAACGTGGAGCGGAGCCATCAATGGCGCCGGCCCGGTGGAGTTCGACCGCAGTCACGGCGGAGCCGATGCTGGCGACGGCGGCACGCTCACGCTGGCCGGCACACAGTACGCGAAGGGACTCGGTGTGAGAGCCCCGTCCGATCTCCGCTTCCCGCTCGGCGGCCTGTGCACCGCGTTTCGCACCGCCGTCGGCGTGGACGATGAAACGGCCGGTGCCGGCACCGTCACCGTCGAGGTCTGGCTCGACGGCGTGCTCGTGGCGGTCTCTGGGGTGATCACGGGGGGCTCCGCGCCCCTCAGCGGCGCGCTGGACGTGACGGGCATGACCGAACTGCGCCTGGTCGTGACCAACGCCGGCGACGGTTCATCGGGCGACCACGTCGACTGGGCCGACGCGCAGCTTGACTGCACGCGCCCTGGCGGCGACCTCAGTCCTCCCGTGGTGACGGAGTTCAGCCCGGTGGCGAGCGCAGTGGCCGTGCCCGCGAACTCCACCGTGTCGGCGAGCTTCTCGGAGACGCTCGACCCTGGTTCGGTCGGGCCAGCCACCGTTGCCCTGGTGGTGGCGGCGACGGGCGCACCGGTCGGCGCAGCGGTGGCGTACGACGCGTCGTCGCACCGCGTGACGCTCATCCCGGCGTCGCCGCTCGCGCCCGGCACCCGCTACACCGCGACGCTCGCCGGCGGCCTGGGCGGCATCGCGGATCCGGCCGGCAACACGATGACCGCGCCGTTCGGCTGGAGCTTCACGGTGGCGGCGCCCGTGGTCAACCAGCCGCCCGTACCGGTCATCCTCACGCCACTGCTGGCCACGACGTTCCGCGCAGGCGAGGTCATCGCCTTCGCGGGCGCTGCCAGCGACCCGGAGGAGGGCCCGCTCCCTCCATCGAGGTTGCGCTGGTCGATGTTCGTGCGCCACTGCCCAGGCGCCGTGTGTCATACGCATCCGCTCACGACCGCGGCGGGTGCTGCTGGGACGCTGACCGCGCCCGACCACGGCGCCGACAGCTTCCTTGTGATCACACTCACCGCCACCGACAGCAATGGCCTTACCAGCAGTACGTCCCTCGACGTGCGTCCCGAACTGGTGGCAATCACGCTGCTCAGTGACCCGCCAGGCCTGCAGGTGCTCTTCGGCGGGACGGGGCATCTCACGCCGGCGACCTTCGACGCCGTGGTCGGCAGCCAGATGTCGGTGGCCACCGCATCGCCTCAGCAGAGCCTCGCGTTTGCGCGTTGGTCGAGTGGCGCGCCGCGCCAGCACACGATCACCGTGGGCAGCGCGGACGCGACCTACATAGCGTACTTTTCGCCACCGCCCGGCGTGTCGTACCTGAGCGACCTGACATGGACGAGCGCGGTCAACGGCGCCGGTCCGGTGGAGCGGGACCGCAGTGCCGGCGCTGCCGCCGCCGGCGATGGCGGCCCGCTGACGATTCGCGGCATCACCTACGCGAAGGGCCTCGGCGTGCGCGCGCCCGCAGATCTTCGGTTCCACCTGAACGGCGCGTGCACCGCGTTCTCCACGGCGGTGGGACTCGACGACGAAGAACAGGGGGCGGGCAGCGTCACGGTGGAGCTGTGGGTGGACGGCGTACCCGTCATGCGCAGCGGCCTCATCACCGGACTGCAGGAGGCGACCGTGGGCACGCTCGACCTCACCGGCGCCGACGAGTTGCGCCTCGTCGTGACCGACGGCGGCGACGGCACCGCGAGCGATCACCTCGACTGGGCCGACGCACGCGTGGAGTGTACGGGTCCAGGCGCGGCGCCGCCCCAGGCGCCGCCGGCGCTGAGCGCGCTGGCCGCCGGCCAGACGGCTGGCCTCTCGTGGACGCCCGCGCCGGGCGCGCGCGCATACCGCATCGAGGCCGGCAGCGCGACTGGTGCCGCCGACTACGGCGCGGTGGACGTCCGGGCCACGTCGTTTGCCGCGACCGTGCCGTCGGGCACCTACTGGGTGCGCGTGCGCGCACTGAATGCGTGGAGCCTAAGCGCGCCCACAGCCGACGCGGCGCTGGTGGTCGACGGCACGGTGCAGCCCCCGTCGGCACCGCGCGGGCTCGCGGCGACCGTGACGGGCGCCACCGTGGCACTCTCGTGGTCCGCGCCCGCAACAGGCGGGCTGCCGACAACCTACGAGATCAACGCCGGCACGGCGCTCGACGCGTTGACACCAGTCGTGACCGTGGCCGCACCGGGCCTGACGGTGCCCGGCGTGCCGGCCGGCACCTACTATGTACAAGTGCGCGCCGTGAACGCCGCGGGGGTTAGCGCGCCGAGCGTGACCATCACGGTCGTCGTGCCGTAGCACGCGCGGGCGGCTGCGGCCAGATTGGCGCGTTACTTCGCGCCGGCCTTCGCCAGCACCGCCACGACCTCAGCGCGTTGGAAGATGTTGGCGAGCTGCAGCGCCGTCATGCCGCCGTTGCTCTTGGCCGTCAGATCGGAGCCGGCGTTCACCAGCGTCTCGATCGCCGCAGCCGGGCACGACTGCACCGCTCCCACGAGCGCCGTCGTGCCGTTGTCGGGGTCCTTGCTCTTCACGTCGGCCTTGCCGGCCACGAGCGCGGCGATCACCTCGGCGGCGTCACCTGGCGCCGAGGCGCAGAACAGCACCGCGTGATTCAGCGCGAACCGGTTCTGGCTGTTCTTCTGATTCGGCGACATGCCGGCTTGCACGAAGAGCGCCACGGCCTTGGGACTATGCTCGCCAATGGCCTGGAAGAAGGCCGCAGGCGTGAACTCGTACCCCAGGCCGCCCAGTGCGCGCTTGAGCGCCGTCGTATTGGCG
>JANMDX010000390.1:0-3715 GCA_031376505.1 Acidobacteriota bacterium | reverse complement strand
GCGCCTCGCCCAGTTCACTCGCGAGGAAATCGGGAATCTGCCCCGCCTTCTCGACGTAGTAGAAGTGCCCGCCGCCCTGGGTGGCGAGCCGCGACAGCAACACTTCGTCGAAGTCGGCGCCGATGCCGAAGGTGGACGTGGTGATGCCCTCGGTGCGCAGCCGCGCCGCCGTGGTCGCGAGCACCTCCGGATCCACTTCGCCGGCATTGGCGAGTCCGTCGGTCAGCAGCAGCACGCGCTTCACGCCAGAAGCGACGGGTTCGAGGAGGCTCGCCTGGGTGGACGGGCTGCCGGCATCCGCGGCCGGCTGCAGTTCGTGTGCACCCGAGAGCCACCCGCCCGACAGGTTCGTAGACCCGCGGGCATCGACCTGCGCCAGGCGTCCAAATACCAGCGCCTTGGCTTCCCGGCTGGCGGGCGTGCGCGCCAGCACCGTGTCGACCTGGTCGTCGTAGCACACGACGGCCATGTGGTCGTCGGGCTTCAGCAAGCGGACGGCGTGGGTCACGGCCTTGCGCGCCATCGTGATCTTCGAGCCGTCCATCGAGCCGGAGCGGTCGAGCACGAGGGCCACGTCCACGGCAGGCCGTGACGGGCCGGTGGACGAGGGGGCGGGCGGCGCACTGATGCGCACCTGCAGGTAGCGCTCCGAAGGAGTGGCAGCGGGGATGAGCGCGCGGTCGGTCTGAATGTGCATGCCTTATGGTCGCAGGCGAGTGCGACAGGGCAGGTCACGCGTGCGCGGCGCCTGGGGCATCTCGGCCCCTCAAGCCGCGAGCCGTGGCTCATGGTCGGGGTGGCGCGTTCTTTGCTAGCATACTGCTAGCAAAGGAACCAGACCCATGCCCACTCTTACCGTCAGGAACGTCCCCGTAAAGGTCGTGCAGTCACTCAAGGCCCTGGCCCGACGGCACAACCGGTCGATGGAGCAGGAAGTCCGCGAGTTGATCGAGGGATATGTGGCGGAACGGCGGGCCGTCCTCGACCAGATTGAAGCCGGGTGGAACACGCAGAGCCGCCGGCCGACGGCGAGTGAGATCGATGCCTGGATGGGCGTGGGACGGCCGTGAAAGCCGTCGTCGATACCAACGTCGTCGCCTACCTGCTCCTGGGCACGAAGGGTTTCGTCGACGAAGCGCGGACCTGCTTCACCACCGTGTCAGATCCCATTGCACCGGCCCACTGGGAAGCGGAGCTCGCCAATGTCGTGTGGATGGCAGTGCGCGCCGGCATCCTGCCGCCCGCCGAGGGCCCAGTGCGACTTGGTCTGGCGCGGCGCCTTGGCGTCGAGTCTGTGGCCACGGCTACCTTGTGCCAGGGCGCGTTGCTTCGATCGGTCAGCTCGGGCGTGGCGGTGTACGACACGCTGTTTGTGGAACTGGCGGAGCGCGCGAAATGCCCGCTGCTCACGTTCGACAAGGCCGTCATCAAAGCCTTCCCCAGGATCGCGGTCCGGCCCCGCGACTTGCGCGGCGCCTGAGCGGTAGCCAAGCCGCCCGAGGCGTGCGCATGAGCCAGGCGCGAATGGACGGACGACGTGACGCTTAGCGCAACAGCACCAGCTCCGGCACTGCGTCGGCGCCCATCCGCACCACGGCGTTCTGCTGATACCGACGGCCGATTTCCTGCGCCGCCGCCATTTCAACGCCCAGCACGAGATAGCTCGGCTCTGGCTGCCACTCTCCCGGTGGATCGACGCCTGCCCGGTCGAGCACCGGCCGCCCCATTAACGCGAGTTCGTCACCAAGACGCGCATGCGCGGCCCGGTTGGCCTTGTCGCTCTGAGGTTCACTGCGCGGGTTGCAGGCCGAGATGAAAACGCCGGACGTGCAGCGCGTGGACGCGTACAGCGCCATCAGCGCCGGGGACCGCGTGCCAATGCGCAGCACGAACGCCTCGCGCCCACGGCCGCAGCGATACTCGGTGGCGCGACACGCCGCAATCAGCGCCGCTGACACGTCCGAGTGCGCCACGCCTGCCGCGAGTTCTGGTGTCAGGGGCGCGTCGGCGCCGGCGCGGTTCCCACCGAAGCCGCTCCGCCGAACAACCCGCCGAAGAAGTCGCCCGGGTTCCACGCCGGCCGCGCGGTGTCCTGCGCCACGAGCCAGCCGGTCAGGAAGTTGAGCTGCGCGTGCTTGGCGCCCGCGTCGAAGTCAAACGGCTGCGACATGTCGTCGTTGGGCTTGTGGTACACGTCGCGGCGGTAGCCGGCGTTGATGGCGGCGCCGTCTTTCGCCGGGTCGCCCGTCTGGAAGCCGCTCTTGATGAACAGCGACGGCACACCCTGGCGCACGAAGCTGAAGTGATCGCTTCTGATGAACAGCACCTGCTCGGGAATGGGATCGGTGCCAATCGCCAGCTTCAGGTGTTGCGCGGCTTTCGTCACCGGCGCCAGCAGCGACGAGTGCAGCGCTCCGTAGGGCACGATGTCGAGCAGTGGGTGGAACAGGAACGGCATGTCGAGGGTGAGGTCGGCCACGATGCTGGCCTTGGGCACTGTGGGATTGCGCGCAAAGTAGTCGGACCCGAGCAGGCCCCGCTCCTCGGCAGTGACAAACAGGAACAGCACCGACCGCCGGGGCCGCGTGGGCAGTGCGGCATAGGCGCGCGCCACCTCCAGCACAATCGCCACGCCCGACGCGTTGTCGTGCGCGCCGTTGTAGATGGCATCGCCGTTCATGGCCACGCCGCGCCCGAAGTGGTCCACATGGGCCACGTAGACGACGTGTTCGTTCTTCCGCGCCGGATCGCTGCCTTCGAGGCGCGCGACCACGTTGGCGCTCTCGACGTCCGTGTGCGTAGACTGCGTGGTGATCGATACCCGCGTGGCCAGATCGAACGCCTGCGGCGTGCTCTTGGCGGCCGCCGCGAACACCTCGGCGGCGGGCTTCGATGCGCCGGCAAAGAGCGCCGCCACGCCCGAGTGGTTGAGCGAGGCCGTTCCACGCAGCGCCGGATCGCCCCGGCTGGGGTTGCCCTGCGCGTCCACCCAGGCATAGCCGCCCTGCTTGCCGGTGGCAACGCTCACGTCCCAGCGGAAGCGCGGATCGTCGGCATAGGTGAAGCTGATGGTGCCAATCGCGCCGCGCTTGATCGCCTCGCCTTCCTTGGCCGGCCCCGACGAGTAGTAAGCGCGCTCGTTGCTTGGCAGCATGGCCGGCGCGCCGCTCAGGAAAGCCACGACCTTGCCCTTCACGTCCACGCCACTGCCGTAGTCGTCGTAGCCGAGCCCGGGGGCGCTGACGCCGTAGCCGACAAACACGACGGGCGCGTCCTCGATGGCCACCGTGGCGCGCAGCGGATCCGCGCTGAGCATGTAGTCCTTCGCGTAGACCAGCGTCTTGGTGCCGGCCGGCCCGCGCACCTTCATGGCGCTGCCGGTCTCGACGACCACGCTGTTCCTGAGCGGCACGCGCTGCCGGAATCCGCCATTCTCGCCGGCGGGCGCGAGTCCGTAGGACGTCACCGCTTTCTCCACGTACTGCAGCGCCTGCTCGTAACCGGCGCTGCCCAGGCCGCGGCCCTCGAGCGCGTCATCCGCCAAGAAGCTCATGTGCTGTTTGACCTGGCTGCCCTGGAACGCGCTCAGCGCGGCGGCGATGTCAGGCGTGTCGAGCGAGGTTGGATCCGGAGGAGGCGCCGGCGGAGGGCTGGCGCACGCGCTGGCGAGCACCAGCAACGCCACGACTGCAACCATTCGACGTCCGACCTGCCG
>JANMDX010000389.1:0-27597 GCA_031376505.1 Acidobacteriota bacterium | reverse complement strand
CCAGACCTCCTGGACTGGCGGCTACAGCGTCGCGCTGAGGGCGTCGAAACGAGCGAGCACCTCGTCTTTCCCGAGCAACCGCAGCGTCTCGAACAGGCCGGGGCTCACGATTCTGCCCGTCATGGCCAGGCGCGTCGCATGGATCAGCACGCCCGCCTTCACGCCACGCGCCTCGGCCACTGCCCGCAGCGTCTGCTCCAGCGTCGCGTCGTCGAAAGCCGGCAGGGCCGCGTAGGCGTCGCGCAAGGCGGCGATGTGCGCGCCAAGGCCCGGCGCCGCCAGATGTTTGGCCACACCGTCGGGATCGTAGCTGTCGGGACGTCGCAGGAAGGGCTGGGCGCCGTCGACGAAGTCGCCCAGGCGCTTGCTGCGCGGCCGCAGCAGCGCCAGCACCTCGTGCAGCCACGTCTGGCGCGGGCCCCCGAATTCGTCGTTCCACAGGCCGGCGCGCTCGAACCACGGCCGCAGCACCGCCACGAGCGCGTCGTCGGTGAGGCGGCTCAGATACTGGTGATTGAACCAATCGAGCTTGTCGGTGTTGAACACCGCGTTGCCGGTACTGATGCCGTCAAGCGAGAAGCGGGCGACCAGGTCCGCCGCCGTCAGCAGCTCGTCGTCGTTGCCGGGTGACCAGCCAAGGAGCGCCAGGAAGTTCACCATCGCTTCGGGCAGGTAGCCCTGGCGTTCGTACTCCATCACCGAGGTGGCGCCGTGGCGCTTGCTGAGGCGCTTCTTGTCGGGGCCCATGATGAGCGGCACGTGCGCAAACTGCGGGGCGGGCGTGCCGAACGCCTGGTACAGCAGCACCTGCTTGGGCGTGTTCGATACATGGTCGTCACCGCGAACGACATGGGTGATCGCCATGTCGATGTCGTCCACCACCACCGACAGGTGGTAGGTGGGACAGCCGTCGGAACGCAGCACGACGAAGTCTTCGATGTGCGCGTTGTCGAAGCGCACGGGTCCATGCACGAGATCCGCAAACGTCGTCTCGCCAGTGCTCACGAGGAAGCGAATGGCGTAGGGCTCGCCGGTGGCGAGCTTCCGAGTGACCTCGTCGACTGGCACCGCCAGCGCCGCCTCGCGGTCGTAGCGACGTTCGTACGAGCCGTCGTCTTCGGCCGCCGCGTCGCCGCGCTTGGCCGGTCCGCCGAAGTCGTAGTACGCCAGGCCTTTCGCGACGAGTTCACGCGCCGCGGCGCGATAGCGTTCAAGCCGCTCCGACTGGTAGTACGGCGCGTGCGGGCCGCCCACGTCTGGACCCTCGTCCCAGTCGAGCCCGAGCCACCGCAGGCCGTCGAGGATTCCGGTGACCATCTCGGTCGACGAGCGCTCCATGTCGGTGTCTTCGATGCGCAGCACGAAGGTGCCGCCCAGGCGACGGGCGAACAGCCAGTTGAAGAGCGCCGTGCGGGCACCGCCCACGTGCAGGAAGCCGGTGGGGGACGGCGCAAAGCGCACGCGAGGGGGCGAGATGGCCGGCACAGTCATGCGGAAGACCACAGGATACCGCGCGGCGGCACGGGTAGCCGGTTGCCGGCCGTTCGAAGCGCCACGCCGGTCGGGCGGGCCGTTAGCGCTCGCCGGACTTCTTGCTGCCGCCGCCGAACAGGCGCTTGATGCCGCGGCCGACGCTGCGCGCGCCGCGAGTCACGGGATTCCCGTCGGGCGGCGGGTCGGACGTGAGTGCTCTGGCCACTGCGGCGCCCGACTCGCCGGCGATCGTGAGACCGAACTTCTGGGTGAGGGCCGCGGTGATCTCATCGGCCGTTGCCGTGTGGCCGCTGATTGCGCTGGCCTCGTCGAAGCCGGCGGCGCCCTGCACGAGCGGAGACGCGCCCCTGAGCGCGCCCGACGTCACCAGGGTCTGCAGTCGTTGCGACGCACGCTGCTCTGGTCTGGTCCCGAGCCCTGACCCACCGGTGCAGTCGACCGAGAGCGCATTGCTGATTCGCAGTGGCGCCAGATCCCGCTCGAGCGCTGGTCCGGCGGTCCGTGAAAAAGGCGACCGCGGATTGACGCCGTAAGTCACGTTGCGCAGCGTCACGGCCATCCGGCAGACGTCGACGTCAGGTCCGCCGCTCACCAACCGGATCTCGCCGTCCACCTGGCCGCTCGTGGGCACGATCGACGCGTCCGGTGCGGCAAAGCGCGCGAACGTCGCCGCCCCAACGTTGACCAGACGCATGGTCAGGTCGTACGACGGCGTCCACTCCGCGGCCGACCAACGCGACAGGTTCAGGTCGCCCGTCACCGACACCGCGCCGTCGGCGGTCTGCCCGTCGAAAGTAAACCGCGTCGGATTCCGGCGATCGTCCACCGGCACTTGCAGATCCGCAATCGTAACCGTCACCTTCGTGAAGTCCATCGACGAAAATCGTTGCTCGAGCAGTCCCCCGCCCGAGGCGCCGGGCAAGTGCTCTATCCAGGTCACCGACACGTCCTCGCCCTCGATCGATGGAATCCGGTACCGCGCGACGCTCCGAACGAGGTCCTCGAGCGCGCTGACTTGAAAGGCGTCGTGCGTGTTCCAGGCGCCGGAGAGCGTTCGCTCGAGGTGCAGGGTCGCCCCGTCAATCGCGATCCGGTGAAACAGCTCGTCGGGGACCGTACACGGCTGGAAGAAAATTGCCGTCCAGCAGCCACGGACCCGACGCGCGCCGCTTGCGAGGGCCCGCATCAGGCTCCAGTCGAATTCCACCGCGTTGGCGCGAAAGAGCCGCTTCTCGCGATACGGCCCGCCCGTGACGATCTGCACGTCGCGCCCGATCACCTTGATGTCGGTGAGCGACGTCTCCCACTCGCGCACGGTCAGTTTGAGACCGTAGCCTTCCGCCAGCGTCTCGACCGCGCTCGACAACACCCACGGCACGTACTCGTAACGCAGCAGCGGCAGCATCACCGCCAGGGTGAGCATGGCGGCCTTGCGTCCGCCGAACCGCTTCCACCAGCTGAGCACCCGCTCCGCTTCGCTCGGCGCAAGCCCCACATCTTGCAGGTCCTGCATTACGCGTTCGAGCGCCGCGGGCGGACCACCCTCCGGCCGGGCGGCAGGAGCCGCGTCCGGCAAGTGGTCAGACGGCGGGGGAGCGCCGGGGGTGGACATCGCCGACGAGATTATCAGCGCGCTCGCGCGTCGGCTGCAATCGCAATTGCGGAGCCGAGCCGCACGGGAAAACCTGTGCAGCGGGCCAGCTGGCAGCTGCGCTCTCCGCGACCGCCCGCGCCACCTCGCGCCGGCGGTTGTGCGTGGCCGGCGCTACTTCATGATGCCCATGAAGAACAGCACCAGCTCGAAGGTCAGGATGGCCACGACCGCAATCTCGAGCAGCTCGCCGCGGTCCATCGCCGTCTGGTCCACGGCAAAGCGATAGATGTCGTCGAGCGTCTTCAACTTGTCGCGCACGGCGTCCTTCCACGCGCCGAGACCCAGACGCGCGGCCGACAGGCCCAGGAGGCGCGCGGCATACACGTCGCCCACAAGTTTCAGCGCGTTCTCGGTGCGGTCGGTCAGGTCGTTCACGTCGATGAGCACGCCGTGCAGCTCGCGTGCTGCGGCGGTGTAGCGGCGGCCGATCCACGGCTCGTACCAGCGTGTGGTCTGCAGCCGCGCGTAGATGCGCTTCAGCTCGCTGTCGAGCCGCTGGTCGTAGTAGCGGAACTGCAGCAATTGCGAATTGGCGTACTCCAGAATCTCGAGTGCGCCGGTCAAGCCTGGCTCGGTGTCGTAGACGAACGCGGCGTTCCAGGTGGGCACGACAAGGTCGCTGGCGAGATACGACAGCCGGTGGCGCAGCACCTCGTCGCGCTCCTGCGAGCTGAGCGGCTCGGTCTCGCCGCGCAGCAGTCGGGCGATGTCGTCGCCGTGGATGGCCACGAGCGCCTCGGCCGTCACCGGCGCATCGAGCGCGGTCACGGCATAGACGAAGTAGTCTTCAGACAGGAACACCTCTCGCGGATCCTGCAGCGCCTCATGCAGCCGAGCCACGGCCTGGCGGCAGTACGCCTCGGCACGCGCGTCAAGCGGCGAGGCCGTCATCTGCGCCAGCGCCGTGGCGGTCAGCTCGGCCCAACTGCCGGCAAACGGCCGCGTCAGCGACAGCGACACCACGCCGTAGTCAAAGATCTTGAGGCGTGCCTGCAGGCCGTCAAATGGCGGCAGACCGAGCGCCTCGGCGTCCACCTGCACGGGTGGATGCTGATACTGCACGTAGGCCGGGATCGCTTGCCGACCGGCAAGGCGCGCGCTCTGACCCGCGCCGCCCACCAGACGCCGCACGGCGGTCAGGTCCACGGCTTCGGCAACGTCGAAGAGGAAGAACGCCGTGAGTTGGCCCGACGCGATGTGCGGCATGTCTCACCATAGCTCGTATAGAGTGCTCGTGGCGCGACGGGCGCGCTGCGCGTATGGAGGCAGGTTGATGGAAGTGCGCACGTACTCGAATGCGGGCCGGCCAGGGGTGGGCCAGCGTCCCAAGCGCGAGGGTCAACGTCCGCTGCTGCCACAGCACGCGCGCCATTGCCCCGTCCTCGAAGCCGGCAGCGCGCTCGGCTTCATGGTCTATCCGCCGCTCGAGCCGAACGAAGCCGTGCACATCGGCTACGAAGGGGAAGGCCGGTACCTGTGCACCTTCTTCCTCGCGATCCCCGGCGGCAAGTGGGACAAGGTGTTCACGGTGGCGTTCCAGCTGCCGGTGGGCGGCCTGGGCGCCATCACCGAACACGTCGAGTTCCGCAAGCCGATGATCACCGACGAAAACGCGATCAACATGGCTAAGGCGTTCCTCGTGCCAGAGGACCTGGGCACGCCGCCCGGGGCGGTGTCGCTCTGCGGTGCCACGAACTTCCAGACTCCGGACGGCTGGGACACGGTCTACACGCCGATCTTCAACATGATCGAGCGGCCCATTGCGCCCATGCTGATCGTGCGCGTCGAAACCGACTGGTTCGCCCACGCCACCGAGTTCCGTTACGTGCTGCAACCTGGCGAAGGGATGAGCCTGGGCCACACGCTGCCGATCGGACAGGTGCTGTTCGTGCCGCGGGAAGAGGTCACGCTCGCGGAGGGCACCGATGCCGAGCGCAAGGCGTTTCAGCAGTCGGTCTCGACCTTCTTCCGCGAGAAGGCCGGGCACAAGATGACCACGGCCTACGGCCTCCAGTACAGCCCGCACTACCTGCGCCAGAGTCGCCGGCAGCGCGACGAACCGCCGGGCGGCGGCGAGTAGCGCGCGTCGGTTGCCGCTGCTCCAGGACCCTGGATTTTCCCCGACCCTCGGGGAAGTACGCCCCACACCGGCTTCCCGCGCCATCCGGCGCAAGGGTCCAGCCCCCGAATTCCTCCAGGAACCGTCGAACCTGGTGCAGTATCGCCTTGGCCGCGCGATTGCTTGATCCCCACCGCATGGACGGCCGTGTCGGCTCATCGTGAGTGGTGAGGCCGTCGTGCGGTGTGCCGGTCGGTGCGCCACGTCCGGCTCACGTGCGACGGGCGGTGTCGATCCTGCGACGCAGATCGCGGAGATGGAGTCAGGTATGCGGATCACAATGCTTTCGGCCGTCGTTGCCGGCGCCGGACTGTTCGCGGCGGGTTCGGCGGTGGCGCAACCTGCCCTGGTCGCCAAAGGCCAGTTGGCGTTTGGCGCGCAGAAGTGCAGCATGTGCCATGCAGTTGCCGGCAAAGGCAACGCCAAGGGCCCGCTCGACGGTGTGGGCGCCAAGTACAAAGCCCCGGAGTTGCGCCAGTGGCTGGTGGCGCCATCCAAGATGGCGGCCAAGCTCAACGCTACGCGCAAGCCGGCGATGAAGGACTTCTCCAAGCTGCCGGCCGAAGACCTCGACGCGCTGGTCGCGTACCTGCAGTCGCTCGGGAAGTGATCATGGAACCCGGTGACGGGGTCGTCAACCGCCCTCCGGTGCGGCGGCGGACTCTGCTCGATTGGCTCCTGGGGCTGGGGTTGGGGTCGACCGGGCTGGCGGTGTTCCACCCCGTGCGCCGGTTCCTCGTGCCTCCGCGCGGCGGGGAAGCCGAGACGGCAAGCGTCGTGGCCGGTTCGCTCAGCGAACTGCCGCCCAACTCGGGCAAGGTGTTCCCGTTCGGCAGCCGTCCCGCCATTGTCGTGCGCACGCCGGATGGCGAGTTGCGGGCCTTCAGCGCCGTCTGCACACACCTCGACTGCACGGTGCAGTACAAGGCCGACACATCGCAGATGTGGTGCGCGTGCCACAACGGCATCTACGATCTCTCTGGAGCCAACGTCTCGGGCCCGCCGCCACGGCCGCTCGAGACGTTCGTGGTGAACGTGCGCGGTGAAGCGGGCCGCGAAGAAGTCGTCGTCTCGCGTAGCTGAGGAGCGAGCGTGGAGGACCCGACCGTGGCGACAACGACCTCGTCGTGGCGAGCACGTACAGCGACCTGGATCGAGGAGCGCTACGAGCTCGGCGCCCTCACACGTTTCATCGACGAGAAGCGGGTGCCAGTCCACCGGCATTCGCTCTGGTACTACCTGGGCGGGATGACGCTCTTCCTGTTCATCGTGCAGGTGGTGAGCGGCATCATGCTCATCCTGTACTACCGTCCGAGCGCGGCCGAAGCGTACGAGAGCGTGCAGTACATCGTCACCCGCGTCGAGTTCGGCTGGCTCGTGCGCAACGTGCACTCGTGGTCGGCCAACCTGCTGGTGGCCGTGGCGATGCTGCACATGGCCAGCGTGATCTACCTGCGGGCCTACCGGAAGCCGCGCGAGCTCACGTGGGTGAGCGGTGCGTTCCTGCTCTTCCTCATGCTCGGCTTTGGCTTCAGCGGCTATCTGCTGCCGTGGAACGAGCTGGCGTTCTTTGCCACCAAGGTGGGCACGGGCATTCCTGGCGCACTGCCGATCATCGGTCACGACATCGTGCGGCTGCTGCGCGGCGGCGACGAGGTCACGGGCGCCACGCTCTCCCGGTTCTTCGGCCTGCACGTGGCCATCCTGCCGGCCATTACGACCGTGCTCGTCGGTCTGCACCTGCTCTTCGTACAGCAGCAGGGGATGAGCGTGCCTCCCAGCGTCGAGGCGAACGTCAAGAAAGGCGAGCGCCTGCGCGAGACCCGGTTCTTCCCCAACTTCGTGCTTCACGATGCCGTCGGGTGGTACCTGGCTCTGGCGCTGCTGGCCGCGCTGGCGGCGTTCTCGCCGTGGGAGCTGGGAAAGAAAGCCGATCCATTTGCATCCGTGCCGGCCGGCATCCGGCCGGAGTGGTACTTCCTGGCGGCGTTCCAGGCGCTGAAGTTCCTGCCGAGTCACGTGCTTGGCATTGAAGGAGAGAACGTCGGTGTGATCGGCTTCGGCGCACTCGCCGCGGTGTTCGTGGTGCTGCCGTTTCTCGACCGGGGCGCGTCGTATGGACGGCCGGGACGATGGGTGTCGTGGCTGGCCACGATCCTGTTCGCGTTCCTGGCCGTGATGACCGTGCTCGGCTACATCCTGGCGTGAGGGACGTCATGCGCACGACCACATCTCGCCCCATGCTGGCTCTGGGTCCTCTGGCATTGCTGCTGTGCCTGGCCGGCGGCGAGGCACGCGCGTGGGCGCAGACGCCCGCCGCCACGAGCGCGCCCAACGGCTGCGTGACCTGTCACGAGAAGTCGTCGGGGGCCGCCGCGCACGCAGTGACGGCGTTTGCCACCGACATCCACAAGGCCAGGGGCTTCACCTGCGTGGACTGCCACGGTGGCGATGCGGCGGCCACCGACGCGAAGGCCGCCAAGGATCCAGCAAAAGGCTACAAGGGTGTGCTGAGGGGCGCAGCCGGCGTGCAGGCCTGCGCCACGTGCCACAGCGACGCCAATTTCATGCGCAAGTTCTCGCCGTCGCAGCGCATCGATCAGGCAGCCGAATACGCCACGAGCGTGCATGGCCAGCGCCTGGCCGGCGGCGACACCAAGGTGGCGACGTGCGCCTCCTGCCACACGGCGCACGGCATCCGCGCGGTGCGCGACGCCAAGTCGTCGGTGTATCCCACCAACGTGGCCGCCACCTGCGCGTCGTGTCATGCCGACGCCACACACATGGCGGGGTATACGAAGGCCGACGGCACGCCGTTGCCGACCACGCAGCTGGCCGAGTACCGGACGAGCGTGCATTTTGCGGCGATGACCAAGAAGAACGACCTGTCGGCGCCCACGTGCAACGACTGCCACGGCAATCACGGCGCCAGGCCGCCTGGCGCCGAGGCCTTCGTGAATGTCTGCGGCACCTGCCACACCACGTTCGCCACGAAGATGCAGGCCAGCGCGCATGCGGCGGTGTTCGATCGCGGGTGCGTGGAGTGCCACAGCAACCACGCGGTGCAACCACCCTCGGACACGCTGCTCGGGATGGGCGAGGGCGCGCTGTGCGTGACGTGCCACGGCGACGACAACGGCGCCGCGGCCGCCACATCGATGCGTGCCGCCATCGACTCGCTGCGCGACTCGGTCGAGCAGTCGTCGACGCTGCTCGAGCGGCTTCACGCGTCGGGCATGGAAGTGGGGGCCCAGCAGCTCGCCCTGCGCGAGGCGCGCTCGCATCTCACATTGAGCCGGGCCGAGGTCCACAGCCTGAACGCTGAGGCGGTGACCAGGGTCGTGGGCGAAGGCCTGGCGGTGACCAAGGGGCTCGACGAGGCGGGGGCCGCGGCGACCGCCGAATTGCGGTTCCGCCGTCAGGGTCTCGCGGCGTCGATGGTGGCGATTCTGCTCGTGGTCGTGGCGCTGCTGGCCAAGATCAAACAGATCGAGCGGCGGCAGGCCGAACAGGACGGTCCGCCAGCACCCTGACGGCCCGCCAGTCGAGACGGCGCGCGGCTACTTCGCGCGCGCGAACACGCGCCAGGTCTTCCCCTTGACGCTTTCGGTGATGTAGAGCGAGCCGTCAGGGCCGAGGGCAATGCCGTTGGGCCGCGCCGCCGCGTCGTTCGGGCTCATCAGCGGCGTCTTGCCGGCGAAGCCGTCGGCGAATACCTCGTACTTGCCGCTGGGCTTGCCGTTGGCAAACGGCTGGTAGAGGACGTTGTAGCCCTGCATCGGCGCCGGAGCGCGATTCCACGAGCCGTGCATGACCACGAAGGCGCCGCCGCGATACTTCGGCGGCAGCGTCGCGCCCGTGAAGAACTGCAGGTCGACCGGCGCGTAGTGGGCGGGGAAACCCACGACCGGCGCTTCAAACTGTGCGCAGCGCCCCACGGCAGTGCCATCGCCGCCGTACTCGGGCGCCAGAATCATCCTGTTGACCTTGCCGTCGTAGAAGCAATACGGCCAGCCGAAGACCGAGCCTTCGTTCACCTGTAGGAGCGGTTCGAGCGGGCGATTCTGGTTGTCGTCTGGCGTGAAGAGATCCGGATACAGCGTGTCGAGTGAGTCGCGGCTGTTCATGGCCATGTAGAGATGGCCGTCGTGCCACGCCAGTGCCAGGCCCTGGCGCATGCCGGTGGCGTAGCGGTTCTTCGCAGAGAAGGTCTGGCCGGGCGTATCGGCGCTGAACTTCCACACGCCGCCGCCGTTTTCGAGTTGCGGGCAGGGGTCTTGTCCTTTGGCGCCGGGCTGCCGATCCGGCTGCGCGCAGGCATTCGAGGGCAGGCCGATGTTGATGTAGACGCTGCCCTTGTCGTCAAATGCGATGTCTTTGTCCTGGTGTCCGCGCTGCTCGGGGAATCCTCCAACGACGACTTCGGCCGGGCCGGTTGGCACCAGCTCACCCGGGGTCACCTTGAAGCGCTCGATCGAGGTGGTCGTGGCGAAGTACAGGTAGCCGTTGCGCAGCACGATGCCGGTGGCGCCGCTCGTGCCGAAGCGCTCGGCGTGGTCGAGCGTGCCATCGCCGTCGGTGTCGCGCAGCGCGCTGATGAAGCCGGGCTGGGGCGGCTGACCCGGTGCGCGAGGACCAGAGCGAACGGATATGTAGACGTCGCCGTTGGCGGCCACCACCAGGTTACGAGCTGCGCCGAGGTTGTCGGCGACGACCTTCGCACAGAACCCAGCCGGCAGCGTGAGGCCGCCGTTGCCCGGGTCACAGGTGGGCGCGGCGGCTCCCTGGCCGCGCACGCCGGTCGATCCGGCAAGCACCGAGGTGAACACGGCCAGCGCCGTCACGACACGTCTCAACACAGTGGGTCCTTTCGAGAACAGCGCCGCGACGACCGCGGCCCATGCCAATGATATTCGCATCGCGACCGAATGAGACTCGCTCTCACGTTACCGCCGGGGCCGCCACCTCGGCTATCGTGCGTCATGCGTATCTTCCGTCATGCTACGGCGCTCGCGGCGGCCACAGCGCTGTACGTCGGCGTCGTCGGCGTCGTGTCGCTGCGAGCGCAGGACGCCGTCACGCCCCCGACCTCGCTGTCCAAGGCGCTGCCCGCCGGTGCCACCGGCGAGCTGGTCTTCCGCGCGGCCTGCGCCACGTGCCATGGCATCGACGGGAAGGGCTCACCCCAAAGCGTGGTCGGATTCGCCCTGCCCCTGCCCAATGGCCACGACTTTCCGGACTTCACCGATTGCCCCACCAACACCGTGGAACCGCTCAGCGACTGGGTCGCCGTGGCTCACCGAGGCGGGCGCATCCGCGGGCTCGACCGGCACATGCCCGCGTTTGGCGACGCGCTTTCTGGTGAGCAGCTCGAGCTGGCCGTGAAGTACATCTGGGGGTTCTGTACGGACCCGGCGTGGCCGCGCGGCGACTTGAACCTGCCGCGGCCGCTGTTTACCGAGAAGGCGTTCCCCGAGAACGAAACGGTGTGGACGGCTGGCGTCACCGGGTCCGGCGCCAAGGCCATAGAAAACGAGTTCCTCTACGAGCATCGTCTTGGCGCGCGAGGCACGTACGAGATCAAGGTGCCGGTTGGCGCCCTGCAAACCGCGCCCGGCGGCGGATGGGGCCGCGGGCTAGGCGATGTCGAGGTGGCCTTTCGCCACACGTTCTATGCCAGCTACGACCGCGGCAGCATCTTCGCCGCAGGCGGCGCCGTGATGCTGCCGACCGGCAAAGAAGCACAGGGCCTCGGCAACGGCTTTGTCATCTACGAGCCCTTTGCGATGTGGGGACAGATGCTCGGTGCCAACGGCTTCCTGCAGGCGCAAGCCGGGTACGAGATTGCAGGGGATCAGCAGCGCGGCACCAATGAAGGATTCATGCGCGCCGCCCTCGGCTACACGACTGCGCAGGACGAGGGCCTGGGCCGGCAATGGTCCCCGATGGCCGAGGTGATTGCGGTCAGGCCCAAGGGCGGGGTCACTGAATGGGACGTCGTGCCACAGATGCAGGTCTCGCTGAGCAAGCTGCAGCACATCCTGATCAGCGCCGGCGTCCGCGTGCCGGTCAACCGGCGTCAGGGCCGCAACCCGCAGTTCCTGACCTACGTGCTGTGGGACTGGTTCGACGGCGGCTTGTTCCAGTTCTGGAAGTAGGCCGCTGTTTGTGACATCCATGACCACCCGCCCACTGCTGCCGCTGGCCTGCCTCGCCTGGCTCCTGTCGTTGTTCCTGATCGCGCCCGAGGCCCAGAAGGCGCCGTCTGCCGCGCCGCCCACGCCGAATCCGCATCTTGACCTCACGCTCTTCACGCATTCCGAGAACTGCGTGGCGTGCCACAACAACCTCGTGACGCCCGAGGGCGAAGATGTCTCGATTGGGTCGACCTGGCGGTCCACGATGATGGCCAATTCCGCCCGCGACCCGTACTGGCAGGCGGCCGTGCGGCGCGAGACGATCGATCATCCGAAGCACTCGGCGGCAATTCAGGACGAGTGCGCCGCGTGTCACATGCCGATGTCACAGCGCATCAGCAAGGCCGCCGGTGGCACCGGCGACGTGTTCGGCCAGTTGCCGATCGCCAGCGCCGACGACTCGGAACTCCATCGTCTCGCCGCCGACAGCATCTCATGCACCGTGTGCCATCAGATGGCGCCCGACACACTCGGCACGCGCGAGAGCTTCAACGCCAACTTCGTGGTGAGGCCGATTCCACCAGGCGGCGCGCGCATCATCTACGGGCCCTACGCCATCGACGCCGGCCGCAAGACGATCATGCGGTCGGTGACCGGCTACGAACAGGCAGAGGCGCCGCACATCAAGCAGTCCGAGCTGTGTGCGTCGTGCCACACGCTCATCACCGAGACCTACGGTCCCAATGGCAACGTGGTGGGATCGCTACCCGAGCAGATGAACTATCAGGAATGGCAGCACAGCGCCTTCAACGGCGAGAAACGCAGCTGTCAGTCGTGCCACATGCCCGCCGCCAAGGGCCCCGTGCGCGCCGCCTCGGTGCTCGGCGACGAGCGCGAGAGTCTCTCGCGCCATCTCTTCGTGGGCGGCAACGCGTTCATGGTGCGCATGCTGAGCCGGTACCGCGCCGAGCTTGGGGTGTCGGCCCTGCCCGGGGAACTCGAGGCCACGGCCACGGCCACGATCCGGCAGTTGCAGGAGGAGACGGCGCAGGTTCGCGTGTCCACGCCCCGGCTCGACGGTGGCCGACTGGCCTTCGAGGTCGACGTGCGCAACCTGTCCGGCCACAAGTTCCCGACCGGCTACCCGGCGCGGCGCACGTGGCTTCATGTCACGGTGCGCGACGGGCTGGGCACGCCGGTGTTCGAATCGGGCGCCGTCAACGAGGCCGGGGCCATTGCCGGCAACGCCGCCGACGCCGACCCCCTGGCCTTCGAGCCACACTACGAGCAGATCTCGCGGCCGGACGAAGTGCAGATCTACGAGCCAATCCTGGGCGACCCCAAGGGCGTTCCCACGACCGGTTTGCTCACGGCCTCGCAGTATCTCAAGGACAACCGCTTGCTGCCGCGCGGGTTCGACAAGGCGACCGCGCCGGCTGAAGTGGGCGTCTACGGCGGCGCCGCGCGCGATGCCGACTTCACGGGCGAAGGCGACCGCGTGCGGTATCTGATCGACGCACCCGCGGCCGGCCCATACACCGTGGCCGTGGAACTGCGCTACCAGTCCATCGGCTACCGCTGGGCTCACAATCTCGAGAAGTACGACGCGGCCGAGCCGAAGCAGTTCCTGTCGTACTACAAAGCGATGTCATCGGGCTCGTCCGTCGTCGTGGCGGCCGCGGCGGCAACGACTGTCGACGCGCGCCGCTGACGCTGTGGGCCGCGGTTCGCCGGCGCCCTGGCGATACGCCCCGGGGAGCATCACCCGCCACGGCGTCCTGCGACGCGATCTAGCCACGACGAAACGGCGTGACTCAGTCTAGGTCTGGCGCGTAGGCAGGGCGCTTGTCCTTCACGAGCCCGGGCACTCGTCCGGCCACCGCCCCGAGGCCGGCCGCGCCGCGCCGCCAGGCCTGGAACGCGGTGAGGAAGTCCCACTGCCCGCGCGTGACGGTGCCGCGCTTCCATGTGCCGGCGACGGACTTGTTGGCTTCGGCCATCGTGGGATACGTGTGAATCGTGCCCAGGATCTTGTTCAACCCCAGGCCGTGCTTCATGGCCAGCACATACTCGGCCAGCAGGTCGCCGGCGTGTTCGCCCACGCAGGTCACGCCGAGAATCGTGTCGCTGCCCGGCTTCGTCAGTACCTTGATGAAGCCGTGGGCCTCTTCGTCGGCAATCGCACGGTCCAACTCGGCGATGTCAAACGTGCTCACCACGTGCGGAATCTGCTTGGCGCGCGCCTCTTGCTCGTTGAGCCCCACGCGCGCCACTTCCGGATCGGTGAAGGTGGCCCACGGGATCACGCGGTAGTCGGCCTTGTAGCGCCTGAACGTGCCAAACAGCGCGTTCACGGCGGCATACCAGGCCTGGTGCGCGGCCGTGTGCGTGAACTGGAACGGGCCGGCCACATCGCCGCACGCGAAGATATTGGGATAGATCGTCTGCAGGTACTCGTCGGTCTGCACGGTGCGCGCCGTGGTCGTGCCGATGCCCAATTCCTCGAGCCCATAGCCAGTCGTGTTAGCCACCCGGCCCACGGCCACCAGCACCTCGTCGAAGGGCACGCGCACCTCGACGCCGTCGTGAGTCGCCATCAGCACCTTCTCGCTTTGCTCCACCACGAAGCGCGTGGCCGTGTGCGTCGTGAGCACGCGCACGCCGTCCCGCTCGAAGCGTCGCTGCACGAGCGCCGACACCTCCGGGTCTTCACGCGCCAGGATCCGTGGCCCCATTTCAATCTGGGTGACCTGGCTGCCGAGGCGCGCGAACGCCTGTGTCAGCTCCGACCCGATCGGACCGCCGCCGAGCACGACCAGTCGTGCGGGCCGCTGGCGCAGACTCCACACGGTGTCGGAGGTGAGATATCCCACGTCGTCAAGTCCAGGGATTGGCGGCACGAAGGGCTTTGCGCCCGCCGCAATCACGATGGCGCAAGTGGTCAGCGTGCGCGCGCCCGTGGCGGTCTGCACGTCCACCGTCCACGGCGACGTGATGCGCGCGCGGCCCTCCACGACTTCCACGCCCAGGTTCGTGTAGCGCTCCACCGAGTCGTGCGGCTCGACGGTCGTCACGACCCGCTGCACTCGGGCCATCACGTCGGCGAAGTCGAAGCGCGCGCTGGCCTCGGCAATACCCATTTCTTTCGATCGTGCGATGTGCGAGAGCAGCTTGGCCGATCGAATCAGCGCCTTGCTGGGCACGCAGCCCGTGTTCAGGCAGTCGCCGCCCATCTTGTGGGCTTCAACCAGCGCCACACGAGCCTTCGTGGCGGCGGCGATGTAGGCCGACACCAGTCCCGCCGAGCCCGCGCCAATCACCACCATGTTGTAGTCGTAGCTCGACGGCCGCGACCCGGCCCACCGCGCGTAGACCTGGCGCGCCTTGAGCGCGTCGAGCACCCGCTTGGCCACCAGCGGGAACACGCCCAGCAGCGAAAAGGCCAGCAGCAGGCCAGGCGACACGCGGAACTGTCCCAGTTGCGTGCCGGCATACACGAACACGGCGGTGCCCGCGAACATGCCGAGCTGGCTCACCCAGTAGAAGGTGCCCGTGCCGATGCGCGTGAGGCCCAGAGCCAGGTTGACGAGGAAGAACGGCACGACCGGAACCAGCCGCAGCGCGAACAGGTAGAAGGCGCCCTCGCGTTCGATGCCGGCGTTCAGTGGCGCCAGACGAGTGCCGAAGCGCTGCTGTACCCAGTCGCGCAGCAGGAAGCGCGCACTCAGGAAGGCCAGCGTCGCGCCGAGCGACGAGGCAAACGACACGAGCACGAGGCCGGTCGTAAAGCCAAAGACCGCGCCGCCGGCCAGGGTCATGATGGCCGCGCCCGGCAGCGACAGCGCGGTCACGGCCACGTAGAGGGCGAAGTAGGTCGCGGCGGTCTGCGCCGGGTGCTCCTGGTGGTAGGCGTCGATGGCCGCCCGCTGGCTCTGGAAGAACTCGAGCGACAGGTAGCGCTGCAGACCCAACGCGAAGAACGCCACGACGGCCACCATGAGCGCAAGCAGTACGACGATCCGCGATTTGGTCATAGCGTCATTCTCATCCGACGCGGCCAAGAAGTGCCTCCGAGTCCACGGTGTCGCGACGTCTCTGGACGCGTCAGCACCCACCGTGGCGCGGCATCTCCCTCGGGCTCAACTCTCGTTCGGGCTTGGCGTCCGCTGCGGCGCGGCGTCTCCCGAAGGCGAAATCTGAGCCCCGCCGTCAGGGCCCCAGTGGCCGGCGTGACACGGCATCTCCCTCCGGCTCAACTTCGCTCCGCCCTGCCGGGCTGACGTGACGTGGGACACAAGAGCCCGCCAAATGGGAGACCGGCATTGCGGGCGGTGCTCAGATTTCGCCGTCGGGAGACGCCGTATCACGCCGGCCACTGACACCGGGAACTAGAACCGGAACAACCGAGTGGCTTTGATGGCGACCGTGCGGTTGAGCAGCGCCGGCAGGCCCGTGCCGCGGGTGTCGCGGCCGTCGCTGTAGACGACGAAGAGCTCGCTGCCGCCCGTGTATTCCCACCGCAGGCGCGCGCTGGAGTTCACGCTCCGCGCGTCCACGTTGTATTGCACCAGGCTGCTGATGAGCATGCGGGCCGTGGGTGTGACCGTGAAGCGGGTGCTCATGAGCCGCGCGGTGAAGTCGCCGTACGGTAGCGACACCCAGTTGAACGAGACGCTCGGCTCTACCGACAGGCGCGGCACCACACCCCACCGCCCGCTGTACGACACGTCCCGGCGCGTGCCCTGGTACAGCGTGCCCGCGCCGGCCGAGAGGCGGCCCGACACGCGCCGCTGCTGTCCGAGGTTGTAGCCGACGCGCGTGGTGTTGTAGGAGTAGCCGCCGGCCGGCACGACGACGCCAGGCGCGATCGTGAAGCGCGCGGGCAACAGCTCGAACTCGCGAGAGTACTCGATCGACGCGGAGTCGCTCGATTGAAAGTCCACACGGAAGAGTCCGTTGGCTTCCCGCGTTTGCAGCTCAGTTGCCGAAGCGTTGGTGACGTAGTCGACGCTGCCTTGCCACGTCAGCTTCCGGACGACCGCGCTGCGCTTGGGCCGGGGGCTGAAGCGCACCTGGGCGTAGGTGCGCCGTACATCCCGGCGGCGCACGAAGCCCACTTCGGGCGTGAACCCGGGACCGATGAGCATGTGCTCCGCCGCCGCACCGTAGCGGTCATTCGTGTAGTCGAACCGTCCGCGGTAGCTGGCGCCGGTGGCGGAGACGCCGCCCGCCGTTGGCGTACTGGTGCGCGCGTAGTACCCGGTGAGGTTGATGCTCTTGAAGAAGAGCATCGTGGCGTCTGCGCCGATGCTGTAGCTTGCGTCCTGCGAGGGTGATGTGGCGCCCGCCACGCCCGGACCGCGCCGCGTGGCCATCACGCCCACGTTGCTGCGCCGGAACAAGTTCCGTTTGAGGCGTGCGGCCGAGAAGTTGGTCGAAACCGCGCGCGCGGCCGGGGCGTCGTCCGTCTGGATGTTGAGCAGGCCCACGCTGTAGGGCCCCGTACGACCAGTGAGCCGCAAGCCGCCCACGACCGGCACGGCCTGCCCGGCGCTCAGGCCGATCTGGCGGCTGAAGAAGAGCAAGGGCACGTCGCCTGGGCTGTTGCCCGCCTGTACGCCGCCGAAGTCGAAGATGCCCTGGCCCTCGATGAAGAAGTCGCGCTTCTCTGGGAAAAACAGGCTGAACCGCGTGAGGTTGATCTGTTGCAGATCTTCCTCCACCTGCGCGAAGTCGGTGCGGTAGGTGGCGTCGAGAATCATGCTGCGCGTGAGCCCGTACTTGAAATCGAACCCGGCGTTGGCATCCACGCGGTTGGTGAAGGGCGAGGCCCCCGCGCGGTTCGTCGTCGCCGCCGACACCGCGTAGGGCTTCAACTCCACGTTCTTCGACTCGGCCGGCGTGTCAAGACCGATCATCGTGGCCGCCGACGCCATGCGGCTCACGCCCGAGGTGCCGAGCGCGGCTGGGACGAGCGACAGATACGAGAACTCGTTCTTCCACCGCACGAGACGCCGCAGGTTGATGCCCCAGGTCTGGGGGCCGCTGCCGCGGTAGCGCAGTGACTTGAAGGGAATCGCGACCTCCATCGTCCAGCCCTGGTCGAACCTGGCGGTCTTCACATACCAGATGCCGTTCCACGCTTGGTTCTGCTGGTCGTCGGTGATCGCCATGTCGCGCAGCGCGCCCAGGGGATTGGTCTGGAACATGTAGCCGTTGCGCTTGTCGTGCAGCGGGTCGATCACGAACGTGAAGTTGTCATTGCCGAGGATGTTGCCGTTGTCGCGCCGCAGCTCGTTGGCGATCGTGCGCTCCGGATGGCTGTCCCAGTTCCTGGCGCAGACGTAGAGATGGTCGTCGTCGAAGAGAATCCACGCCTCGGTCTTCTCGGTGGCCGGCTGGCCCTCGCGCGGCTCTTGTTGAAGAAAATCGGCGATCGACGGCACGGTCGTATACACGGCTTCGTCGAGCCGTCCATCTATCTTGAGTGGCGCGTCGAGGCGCACGGCCCGCACGGTCACGTCGTCGGGCGCCGTGCGGCTCACGAGCGAGGGTGCGGCGGCCGACTGCGCGAATGCGTCGCAGGCCACTGCCAGCAGCGCCACACACCGCCACACGCGTCCCAGGCAGCGCAGTACCGGCCGGCGCGGCAGCGCGGGATTCGACCGAAACGTCATGCCGTGCTATTTGGTCAGGTCGGCGAGAAACGCACGAATGCGCTTGGCGTTGACGCCTACGTCGCTCCGGCCGATGCGCGATACCGACCGCATGTCGATGCGGCTCGACCCGTCGGGAATCGCGCTTACGCGGATGGCCACGTCGTCCTTGAATCCAAAGAAATACGTCGTGTCGGTGGCTTCAATCCGCCGCCCGGCCTCATCCGTGGCCACCACCGTCCAGCCGCGACTGCGCACCAGGTCCAGCGCCTTCCGGTAAACCTCGTCTGGCGACGCCGCCAGAAACACCGGTGCCACGTCGGGATACGCCGCGAGCTGCTGGGCGGCCACCTCGGCCGAGTACTCCAGGCCGTTTGGCGCCTTCTGCTCGCGTCGAATCGCTGCTGCCTCCACGTAGCCCGGCGGCGTGATGGTGTCGGTCGAGATGTCGTGAATGGCCGGCACGCCCCGGCCGGAGCGCTGCAACTGCCACGGAATATAGGCACTGCCGAGGCCCACGGCCAACGCGAGCAGCGCCGCCACGCGACCGCCGCGGCTGCCGCGACGCCCAGTGAGCACCAGCCCCAGCAGCGCCAGCACGCCCGCGCCGATGCCCGCAAATGCCGCCCAGGTGAGCATGCGCAGCAACGCCGTGCCGAGCGAGAACCAGCCCATGCGATACCCCGGGCCCGACAGGCTCAGTAACGCGAGTGCGACCACGGCCACGACCAACGCAAGCCACGACAACCAGTTCCAGCGCGACGTCTGCATCCGGGCGTTATATCACCAGACGACGCCGGGCTGGCATTGCGCTGCCACATTCAGCACAATGCCGTCAGATGGTGGAGCGTGTCGGATTGATGATTCGGGCGGATTCAGGCCCCGGTGTCCTGTTCCAGCTCACCGGGGTCATTGCCCGGTACAACGGCGACATCTCATCGGTTGAGATCGTCAGTACCGGCACGTCCGAGGCGCGGGTTTACTTCGAAGTCGACCTCGCCACCGCCGTCGAGCCGCTCGTGGACGAACTGCGGGCGCTGTCCATCGTGCGTGACGTGGCGCCCGTGGGCACCCTTCAGGCCATCTACGGCAAGCGGGTGATCATCATGGGGGGCGGTGCCCAAGTGGGGCAGGTGGCCATTGGCGCCATCTCGGAAGCCGACCGTCACAACATCCGGGGCGAGCGCATCTCGGTCGACACGATTCCGCTCGTGGGCGAGCAACAGCTGGCCGATGCCGTGCGCGCCGTGGCGCGGCTGCCGCGGGCCCGTGCGCTGGTGCTGGCCGGGTCGCTCATGGGTGGCGAGATCGAACAGGCCGTGCGCGACGTGCGGGCCGAGGGCCTGCTCGTCGTGAGCCTGAACATGGCCGGCAGCGTGCCGGACGCGGCGGATCTGGTCGTGACCGATCCCGTTCAGGCGGGCGTGATGACGGTCATGGCCATTGCTGACACGGCCAAGTTCACGGTGGCCCGTCTTCAACGGAGGGTGTTCTAGGCATGGAGTATCTCGACCCGGCCCTGCCGCGGCGTCTCGACGGCTGGCACAGTCCCACGACGTCGCTCGACATGCCCATCGTGCACTACGGCTGGGCGGGCCGGCCGCTGCTGCTCTTTCCGACCGCCGCCGCCGACTATCTCGAAAACGAGCGGTTCTTCCTGGTGAAGTCGATCGAGCCGGCGATTCGGGCGGGCCAGGTGCAGGTCTTCTCGATCGACAGCATCAACCGCTACGCGTGGATGGACTCGAAAGTGCCCGTGCCCGAGCAGGCGCGCCGGCAGAACCTGTACGCGCGCTACGTCGAAGACGAGGTCGTGCCCTACATTCGCCGCGCCTGTGGCGACCCGGGAGCGCGCATCGCGACGACGGGTGCCAGTTTCGGCGCCTTCCATGCCGCCAACAGCCTGTTCCGACGTCCTGACCTGTTCAACGCCGTGATTGCCATGAGCGGCTTCTTCGACCTCGCGCCGTCGTATTTCAAGGGCTACAGCGACGACGCCTGCTATTTCAACAACCCCTGCTGGTACATCCGCGACGTGGACGGGGAGCCGCTGCACCTGCTGCGCACGGCCTGCCGCATCGTGATCGTGAGCGGACGGGGCGCCTACGAGGCGCCGGCCGAGTCACAGAAACTCGCTGACGTGCTGACGGCCAAGGGCATCCCGCACATGCTGGACTTCTGGGGCACCGACGTGAATCATGACTGGCCGTGGTGGCGGCGCATGTTGCCGCACCACCTGCCGTCGATCCTGTAGAGCCCCGCCCCATGTCCACGAGTCGTGTCTTCGTGCTGGTCGTGACCGCGGCTCTCGCCGTCTGCGCCCCCGTGCCGCCCGTTAGCGCCCAGCCGCGCACGCTCGTCGTGGGCTCGAGCGCCACCTATCCGCCCTTTGCCTACGAAACGCCCACCAAGCAGATCGTGGGCTTCGACGTGGACATCATCACGGCCGTGGCGAAGAAGAGCGGCCTCGCGGTGCGCCTGGTGAATACGCCGTTCACGGGCGTGTTCGCCTCGCTCAACAACGGCGACATCGACATCATCATCTCGGGCGTCACCATCAACGACCGCCGCAGGCAGTCGTACGACTTCACCGCGCCATACTTCGAAGCCCGTCAGCTCATGGCCGTACCGGCCGCAAGCACCGTGAAGACGTTGCAGGATCTGGCCGGCAAGAAGGTCGCGGTCGTGACCGGCAGTACGGCCGACGATGTGGCCTCGCGCGCCTTTGGCAAGACGAGCGCGAACATCCGCCGCTTCGACACGACCCCGCTCATCATCGCGGAACTCGTGGCCTACGGCGTGGACGCGGCCATCGGCGACAACGGCGTGATTGCCTACCGGGTGCAGGAGCAGAAGGGCTTGAAGACCGTCGCCGACCCCAGCTTCCCGAAAGAGTACTTCGGCATCGTCGTAAAGCAGGGCAACACGGCGCTCAAAGGCGCGCTCAACGCCGGCCTGGCCGGCATCATCAGTGACGGCACCTACGCGCGGCTCTACCGGCAGTGGTTCAAGGCCGAGCCGCCCGTGCTGCCGAAGCCGTAGCCACCGTAGACCACACGGCCACGCATGGAGCCTGTGCTCTGGTTCGGATGGTTCCGGGCCGACATCATCGCGGAGTACGCCGAGCTGTTCTGGCGCGGCCTGCGCACGACCATCGGCGTCACGCTGATCTGCATCGTGCAGGGGTCGCTGCTCGGGCTGTTCGTGGGCATGGCGAGGCTGGCCGATGCTCGTCATGCCCCGGCCAGGCAGTTGTGCCGCGTGCTGCTGCGATGGCCGGCCACGGTCTACGTCAGCTTCTTCCGCGGCACGCCGCTCTTCGTGCAGATCCTGCTGATGCACTTTGCCGTGCTGCCGCTGCTCATCAACCCGGTGGATGGCCTCGTGATGGCCGGCGACGCCGCGCGCGATCTCAAGCAGGACTACGGCGCGCTCGTATCTGGCGTGCTGGCGCTGACGCTGAATGCCGGCGCGTACATCTCGGAGATCTTTCGCGCCGGGATCCAGTCAATCGACCGCGGCCAGTCCGAGGCGGCCAGGTCGCTTGGTCTCTCGTTCCCACGCACGATGTATCACGTGGTGCTGCCGCAGGCGTTTCGCCGCATGCTGCCGCCCCTTGGCAACAACGCGATTGCGCTGCTGAAGGACTCGTCGCTGATCTCGGCCATCGGCCTCTCCGAACTGGCCTATGCCGCGCGCACGGTGGCCGGCGCCTACTCGCGCTACTGGGAGCCGTATCTCACGATCTCGGCGATGTACTGGATGCTGACGCTGGGTCTGGCCTACGTCGTGTGCCGGCTGGAGGTCAGGTATGGGCGAGGCGATACGCGTTAGCGCGCTGACCAAGCGATTTGGTGCGCTGCAGGTGCTGCGCGGCATCAGCTGCGTCATCCACGACTCGGAAGTGGTGTGCGTGATCGGGCCCTCGGGCTCGGGCAAGAGCACCCTGCTGCGCTGCATGAACGGCCTGGAAGAGGCCACGACCGGTCAGGTCACCGTGCACGGCGTGCCGGTGCACGACCCCACTACCGATCTCGATCGGCTGCGCACAGAGATCGGCATGGTGTTCCAGCGCTTCAATCTCTTCCCACACAAGACCGTGCTCGACAACATCACGCTGGCCCCTGGGGCCATCCGGGGCCTGACGCCGACGGAAGCGCGGGACCGCGCCGATGCGCTGCTGACGAAAGTGGGCGTGCTCGACAAGCGCGAGGCCTACCCGAATCAGTTGTCGGGCGGACAGCAGCAGCGTGTCGCGATTGCGCGCGCGCTCGCCATG
The DNA here is from genome assembly GCA_031376505.1 of Acidobacteriota bacterium. GTDB lineage: Bacteria > Acidobacteriota > Vicinamibacteria > Vicinamibacterales > UBA2999 > CADEFD01. The sequence goes on along the minus strand of JANMDX010000389.1, from coordinate 5,258 downwards.
CAGCCGCGCATCATGCTCTTTGACGAGCCCACGTCGTCGCTCGACCCCGAGATGGTGGGCGAGGTGCTGGCCGTGATGCAGACGCTGGCGGATGAGGGGATGACCATGGTCGTGGTCACCCACGAGATGGGCTTTGCGCGTCGCGTGGCCCACCGCGTGCTCTTCCTCGACGAGGGACAGCTCGTGGAGGAAGGCGCGCCTGGGGATCTGTTCGAGCGCCCGCGCGAGGCGCGCACGCAGCAGTTCCTGAGCAAGGTGCTCTAGGGTCCCGAGTCAGAGGTTCGTGGTCGAATTCACGGGCGGGGCATCCCGCCTCGCGGCGTTGCTCGTCCTTCACATATGCCCAATATGCTCACTCCTCGCGCCTGGCGATCCGGGCGCCGCGCCCACGACTTCATCCACGAACCTCTGACTCGGGACACTAGCGCGCGGCCCGTCCTACAGCCCCTCGATGGTCAGCGTTACCTCCGCGTTCTTCCAGGCCGCGTCGAGTGCCAGTGCGACCCACGCGGCGTCGGCCGTCTTGCCCTGCTTCACGAGGCACTCGTGCAGCCCGAAGAGCGATCGCCCATTGCGGGGATTCCGCGCAAGGTCGTCGCGGAACACCCGCTCGGCATCGGCGGTGCGTCCGGCCATGAGCAGGGCCGCGCCGAGCGACTCGCGCACCGGATAGAACCAGACCGGCGGCTCGTCGTACGGCACTTTGTCAGCGGCTGCGACGGCGCTCGTCCACAGGCGGATCGCATCAGGCTGCGATCCGCGCGCGGCCGCGATGCGCGCGTCGAGCACGAGGGCGGCGAGGCCCAGAACGGCGCGCGCGCTCTCGAGACCCGTGCCGCCAAAGAGCGCTTCGGCCGGCACCGCGGCCGTGGCCGCCTGTAACGCAGCCCGTTCGGTCGCGGCCTGGTCGGCCTTGGCGGTGCGCGCGAGGGCCACCCCTCTGGCGAAATGCCACCAGGCCACCTCGACCGGATGGTCCGCCGGCGGCGAGGCCAGCGCCAGGATCTCGTCGTGCCGGCCGAAGCGCAGCAGCACCGAGGTCTGAATCGAGATCATCGATTCCACCATCGGCATCATCTGCGTGTGGGGCGCGAGCCGCTCGGCGACTTCGTGCGCGGCCACCCGCGCCGCGGCCAGACGCCCCTGCATCATCTCCGAGTCCACCAGGAAATGGAGATTGTGCGAGTAGTAGGCCAAGCCGTAGAAGTTGTCGGCTGGCGCCGTCTTCAGGTAGACGCGGTCGGCGTCCGCGCCGGCCAGATTGGCGCGCGCGGCCGCCGCGTGGTCGCCCGTGCGTGCGTAGATGTGCGCGGGCATGTGCGACAGGTGGCCCGCGCCGGGGGCGAGCGTGGTCAGCCGGTCGGCGCTCGGCAGGGCGAGGCCTGGATTGGGCGAGGCCTCGACCGTGTGAATGTAGTAGTGGTTCGCGCCGAGGTGATTGGGATCGCGACCGAGCACCGACTCCAGCACCGCCACGATCTCGGTCGTGCGCTCGGCTGGCTTGCCATCGAGCGTCCAGAGCTTCCAGGCGCGCAGGTTCATCAGGCTTTCGGCGTACAACGTGGCCGCGTCGAGGTCGTCTGGGTACTTCTGCGACAGGTCGCGCATCCGGTCGGCATACTGGCGCGCCAGCGCCGCGCGGTCGGCCTTCGGATCGGGCGAGAAGCGCAGCGCCATCGCCTCGATGTAGGCCCGCTCGTTCGCGGACCCACCAGGAGCGAGCGCGAGCGCCTGCTGCATTGCCGCATGCGCCTGGGTGGCGCGCGCGTCGTCGACGTCCGCGTTGTAGTTGGGACCAAGCGCCCAGGCGATGCCCCAGTGAGGCATCGCGGCCTTCGGGTCGAGTTCCGCGGCACGCGTGAACGAGCGGACGGCTTCCTCGTGGTTGAAACCAAACACCAGATCGAAGCCCTGGTCGAAGTGCCGCTGCGCTTCAGGATTGGCCGTCGTGATTGGATGATGGTGTCTGCCGAAGTTCACGGCGGCCGGTGCCGCCGGCGCGCCTGCCGTTGGAGGCGTGGTCGTACTGGGTGTTGGCGGTGGCGCGCTGTTGCAGGCGACGGTCAACGTCCCAACGGCGAGCGTGATCAGAAGCCCGAATCCTCGTCGGTCAGCCGAAAGATGTGCGCTCATGCCGCGGATTGTAGGGCCGCAGTTCAGAGACATTCAATCAATTACCACCGACGACGAGCTGGCGCCGTGGCTACGACCCGCCAAAGCTCAGCCAGGTGCCCGCCAGCGGTTCCTGACCGACACCAGGCTTCGACCAGTCGCAGACACCCGCCGGAAAGGTCCGGCGCAGGCGGGCCAGGTCGCCGGCTGAAAGCGGCGACAGGTAGTCGGTGGCCGACACGGGCTTCAGCTCGCACTTCACCACATCCGCGGCAATCGACGCGCCCGCGACTTCACGCGGGAACGACGCCGAGGGATACAGCCCATTGCACCGGCCCGCGCCGTGCACCTGCGGCTCGACGATGCGCTGTGGTTCCGGGTCTCGGGTCCAGCAGGCGTCCGTGAGGTCGGTGGGCTTGGCGCGGAGCATGCGCGTCGCGGCATCGCCGGTGGTTCCGTCCGACGCGATCGCCGACAACCACGCGTCCATCTGCGACAGCGCTCGCTGCAGCACCGGGCTCGCCACGCTGTACAAGCCACGCCGGCTGTCTTCGATCAGCATCACGTAGTGGTCGGCGCGGCCGCCGTTGGCCTTCTTCAGCCGCTCGCGCATCGAGAACGAGTAGAAGCGCAGGTGCAGATCGCCCTTCGGCGCGTCATCGGCATAGCCCCGGTATTCAATCACGGGCGTGGTCTTCAGGCCCCCGGCGCCGCTCGTGAGCCGGCCCGTGCGATACGCGGCGCGGATGGCCTCGACATCGCCCTCGGTGCGGGCGGCGCCCATGGCCCCATTCCCGTCGTAGCCACCGATGCGCTCGTTGAGATCCAGAAACTGCGCGGCCGTGAGCACGCCGTCGTTGAACGCCTTCAGCCCGTACTGAATGCCCACGTTGTCGAGCGGACGACGCGCAAAGCCGGTGACCGGATCGCGTCCGTAGACGTTCACCGTGTGGTCGAACACGCCGCAGCGGGCTCCGCGCGGATTGTTCAGCGGGTGGTATCGCATCGCCACCGGCAGAATCTCCGGACAGAATTCGCTCGTGGCAATGCGCCCGGCCTGCGCCGTGACGGTCGCCATCGTGTCGAGCTTGGCAAACCCCGTGACCGCGCGTTTCTGTTCATCGGTGAATGGCACGGCCCGGCCAGACGAGAAGTAGCGATTCAACAACCGGGCGTCGGTAATGGTCGGCACGGTGCCGAAGCTCACATCCGGAAACGTGCATCCAGGAATGATGCCGTCGAGCAGACCGGGATAGTTGTCGGCAATCTGCAGCACCTGGTACGAGCCGCCCGAACACCCCCAGCCCATCGTGAAGAGCGGCGCGCCGTACGCCTCGATGAAGTGCTCCTTGACCATCATCATGGTCTCGGCGGCGAGCAGGTCGTTGCAGTTGTTGCCGAAGACGTTCAGCGACGCCGAGGCCACCGCGTAGCCCTGGCGCAGCATCAGGTCTTCTTCCACGCCGCCAGTGGTCGAGGCCTGGCGATACCAGCCGTTGCTGCAGCCGCCGCCGAAGGTGTAGATCAAGCGACCGTTCCACCCGGGCAGGCGCCGACCGAGCACCGGCGCCGCGCCGGCCGGGTCGTGCAGCACCGCGGTCTGGTAGATCGCACGGTTGATCGTGCCCGTTTCGATGCGGACGATGTAGGGCACCGGCCCGCCGCCGGCCGCCGTGGCGGTGGCCAGATCGGATGGACGGTCGCCGATGGGCCAGGGCTTGAGCGCGCCGCCCGCGGTGGATCGGTAGACGTAGTCCACGCGCGTCGGCACCGAGCAGAACTCGTCGACGGCCTCCCCGAGCGTGCCGCCCGAGCGGAGCGCGAACTTCTGCGTCTCGCAGAAGAACGGCTGCTCGTGGGGCCCCGAGAACACCGGCCCGTGCACCGGGTGATTGACCACCCACAGCCGCACGTCGTCGCCGCCGTCCGACACCACGAGTTCGTTGCCGCCGAGCCGCAGCCCCTTGACGAGCGCCAGCACCGTCTGCCCCTGCGCCGGGCGCACGTCGGCCACGGCGGTCGGATTGCCGCTGACCGACACGCGGACCGAGCCGGACCGGAGCGGCAGCGGACGCGTCACCGACAACAGGACGTCGCCGCCGGTCACCATGTCAGCCCGCGACGAGACGACGGCCACCCGAATCGCGCTGGCCTGGCGTGCATCGGGGGCGGAGATCCCGGCAGCGACGAAGACAGCGGCACCGAGCGTTCGCAGAAGGAATGTAGGCATGTCGGGGTCTCGGGCTCGGGCGCCATCTTACTCGCACGTCGAGCAGCCTTCCCAACCCCTCTGCGGCCAAGTGTGGGTAAATAGGGCGATGCAGACGATTCTTGGCGCCAACGGGGTCATCGGCCGCGAGTTGTCGCGACACCTGGCCTCGCACACCAGCCACCTGCGCCAGGTGAGCCGCACGCCGAAAGCGGTACACGCAACCGACGAGTTGGTGTCGGCCGACCTGCTCGATTCGTCCGCTACGGCCAACGCCGTGAAAGGCAGCGACGTGGCCTACCTGGTGGCCGGCTTGAAATACGAGACGGCCGCGTGGCAGGGCCAGTGGCCGAAGGTCATGCGCAACGCTATTGACGCGTGCACGCAGCACAACTGCGCCCTGGTGTTCTTCGACAATGTCTACGCGTATGGTCGGGTCGAGGGCCCGATGACCGAAGACACGCCCTACAACCCGTGCAGCAAGAAGGGCGAAGTACGCGCGCGCATCGCCACGATGCTGATGGACGAAGTACGCGCCGGGAACCTGCGCGGCATGATCGTGCGCGCTGCCGACTTCTACGGCCCTGGTGCCACGCTGAGCTTCACCCACGCCACGGTGCACGAGCGTCTCAAAGCCGGCAAGACGGCGCAATGGATCGGCAATCCGAAGGCCGCACACACCTTCACCTATACGCCAGACGCTGGGCGCTCCCTGGCGGCGCTAGGCAACACGCCGTCGGCCTACGGCCAGGTGTGGCATGCCCTCACCAGCAAGGAGCCGATGACGGGCGAGCAGTACGTGCGTCTGGCGTGTGAGCTTGCCGGCCGCCCGTATGGGCTGCAGGCGGCCCCGCGGTGGATGCTGCACATCATGGGGCTCTTCGTGCCGGTGCTGCGCGAGAACATGGAGATGCTCTACCAGTTCGAGCACGACTAC
>JANMDX010000376.1:0-1633 GCA_031376505.1 Acidobacteriota bacterium | reverse complement strand
GCGGGCCCAGACGATCCACACGTACGGCGCCGCGGTCGTCGTGATGGCGTTCGACGAACAGGGCCAGGCCGCCACGTATGCCGAGAAGATCCGCATCTGCGAACGCGCCTACCGCATCCTGGTCGACGACCTCGGCTTCCCACCCGAGGACGTGATCTTCGATCCGAACATCCTCACCGTGGCCACCGGCATGGAGGAACACAACAACTACGCGGTGGACTTCATCGAGGCCACGCGCTGGATCAAGGCGCACCTGCCTCACGCCAAGGTCAGTGGCGGCGTCTCCAATATCTCCTTCAGCTTCCGCGGCAACAACCTCGTGCGCGAGGCAATGCATTCGGCGTTTCTCTATCACGCCATTGGCGCGGGCATGGACATGGGCATCGTCAATGCCGGCATGCTCGAGGTCTACGAGGAAATCGCGCCGGAGTTGAAGGTGCTGGTCGAAGACGTGCTGCTCAATCGCCGGCCGGATGCCACCGAGCGGTTGGTCGAGTTCGGCGAGGCCCTCAAGACCGCGGCGACGGGCGCCGTCGTCGATGCCAAGAAGGCCGAGGAGTGGCGGCTGGGCACGGTCGAAGCGCGGCTGTCGCACGCGCTGGTCAAGGGCATCGACACCTACATCGATCACGACACTGAAGAGGCGCGCGCCACGCTCGGACGGCCATTGGCGGTGATTGAAGGGCCGCTGATGGACGGGATGGGCGTGGTCGGCGATCTGTTCGGTGCCGGCAAGATGTTCCTGCCCCAGGTGGTGAAGTCGGCGCGTGTGATGAAGAAGGCCGTCGCCTATCTGACGCCGTTCATGGAAGCCGAGAAGGCCGCGATGGCCGCCGCCGGCCAGGCCGTGCGGGCCCAGGGCAAGATCGTGCTGGCGACGGTCAAGGGCGACGTGCACGACATCGGCAAGAACATCGTCGGCGTGGTGCTGGCCTGCAACAACTACGAGGTCATCGACATGGGCGTGATGGTGTCGTGCGAGAAGATTCTCGAACGGGCCCGCGCCGAGAAGGCCGACCTCATCGGCCTGAGCGGCCTCATCACGCCGTCGCTCGACGAGATGGTGCACGTGGCCCGCGAGATGGAGCGTCAGGGCTTCACCCTGCCCTTGCTCGTGGGTGGGGCCACCACCAGCCGCGCGCACACCGCCATCAAGATCGCGCCGCACTACGCGCAGCCGGTGGTCCACGTGCTCGACGCCAGCCGCGCCGTGCCGGTCACGACCAGCCTGTTGAGCGACGAGCACCGGGCCGCATTCGTCGCCCAGCACCGCGCCGACTACGAGACCATTCGCCGCAACCACGGCTCGACCCGCCAACCACTGGTCGACCTGCCGACGGCCCGGTCGCGGCAATCGCCGATGCCGTGGCGTCCGGAGGACATCGCGCTGCCCGAGTTCACCGGCGTCCGCGTGCTCGACGACTTCCCGCTCGCGACCCTGCGCGACTACATCGACTGGACGCCGTTCTTCCACACGTGGGAGCTGAAAGGTGTCTACCCACGCATCCTCGACGACGAGAAGTACGGCGAGCAGGCGCGCCAGATTTTCGCCGAGGCCAACACCATGCTCGATCGCATCATTGCCGAGCGCCTGATCCGCGCCCGCGCGGTCTACGGGTTGTTCCCGGCCAAC
>JANMDX010000352.1:0-8466 GCA_031376505.1 Acidobacteriota bacterium | reverse complement strand
GCATGGGGCGTTGGAATCCGTGGGTGATGTCGGGGGTGTTGCTGCTGAGCGCAGCACCAGCGTTTGCACAAGGTAGCGCGCCGGCGGCGGTGACGTTCTCGAAAGACATCGCGCCGATCTTTCAGGCCAAGTGTCAGGCGTGTCATCAGCCGAACTCGATCGCGCCGATGTCGCTCATCACCTATCAGGAGGCCCGCCCCTGGGCCCGGTCCATCAAGGACCGCGTTGCCCGCCGCCAGATGCCACCGTGGCATATCGATCCCTCGGTTGGCGTGACCAAGTTCAAGAACGACATGTCGCTCAGCGACACCCAGATCGACACCGTCGTGAAGTGGGTGGAGGCCGGCGCGCCGCAGGGCGACCCGAAGGACCTGCCCAAGCCGGTGGCGCTTGTGACCGACAACGAATGGCAGGGCGTGCGTGATGGCTTCGGCCAGCCCGACCTGGTGATCCGGTCCTCCGAATACAAGATGCCCGCCGTCGGTCAGGACGTGTGGTATCGGCCGATGCAAGACCTTCCGATCACCGAGCCGCACTGGGTGAAGATGGTCGAGATTCTCCCCACCTACATGAAGGCCCGCAAGATCGTGCACCACTCGATCGCGTATCTGGTGCTGGCCGACGATCCCGACGCCGTCAACACCGGCACGTCCAACGGTCCCTCGAGCGGCCCGGCGTCGCGCGAAGACCTGGTGAACCGCCGTCCGCAGCTCATGGAATGGGCCATCGGCAAGGGCTATGACCTGTTCCGCGAAGGCACCGGCAAGCTCATCGTTCCCGGCGAGAAGATTTCGTGGGACCAGCACCTGCATGCGGTGGGCGAGGAAGTGACGGGCGGCTCCGAGATCGCCCTGTGGTACTACCCGAAAGGCCAGGAGCCGAAGAAGCGCAGCTATCTGATTGGCTTCACGGGTCTGCGTCAGCGTGAGTTCCTCGACATTCCGCCCAACTCGGTGTCCTACACCGAGGGCTTCACGGCGCTCAAGGAAAACACGATGATCACCAACTTCCAGCCGCACTTCCACTTGCGCGGCAAGGCGATGAAGGTGGAAGCGATTCGTCCCGACGGTGGCCGCGAGATCGTGAGCTACGTGGGCAACTTCAACTTCAACTGGATGACCAACTACATCTACGACGACGATGCGGCGCCCATCTTCCCGAAGGGCACGATCATCCAGGTGAGCGCGTGGTACGACAACACCACCGCCAACAAGGACAATCCGGATCCCGACCAGTGGGTAGGCTACGGCGACCGCACGGTCGACGAGATGGCGCACGCGTGGATGAACGTGGTGTACCTGACCGACGACGAATACAACACCCTGCTCGCGGAGCGGAAGCAGAAGGCCGCTTCCAAGACGACGGCCGAGCGCCAGTAGGCCGCGGAGAGAACACCATGTCGGGACGACGATGGAGTACGGCGGAGCTGTGTGCGATTGTCGCAGTGGTGGGCGGAGTGTGGGTGTCGGCGCAACAGGCACCCATTCCGTATGGCCCGCCAAGAGCGTTCGGCGACAGCATCACCGGTGCCTTTGAGGGTTGGTTCGACAACAAGGATGGCAGCCGCAACTTCCTTATCGGGTACATGAACCGCAACTTGAAGCGGCCGCAGGACGTGCCCATCGGGCCGAACAACCGCATCGAGCCCGGCGGGCCAGACATGGGCCAGCCCACTCACTTCAAGCCCGCCAGGCAGACGGGCATGTTCATCGTGACCGTCCCGAAGGGCTTCGCCCCGGATCAGAAGTTGACGTGGACGATCACGATCAACGGGCAGACCACGCAGATTCCGCTGCGTTCGAAGGTCGACTACAACGTGAATCCCTTCTCGGACGTGGCGGTGGGCAACACCCCGCCGCGGCTTCGCGTCTCAGAGAATGCCGCGCCTGTTCAGGGACCGGTGGCCACTTTGGCCACCGCCCCGACCGTGACCGCCACCGTCAATACGCCGTTGACGCTGACGGCGTGGGTGGACGACGACGGCAAGTACTCGAGTGGCTCGAACGCGCCCGTGCGCGATGGACGTTCGCCCGTCGAGGTGTCCTGGGGCAAGTACCGCGGTGCCGGCGACGTCGTCTTCAGCAGCGAGAAAGCCACCCTGAAGGTCTCGAAGGGCGGTGGCGTCGACCAGCCCTTCACTGCCGTTGGCACAGCGACTGCGAAGTTCAGCGCCCCGGGTGAGTACGCGCTGATGGCGGTGGCCAACGACTACTCGGGCGAAGGCGGCAACGGCGAAGTGTGCTGCTGGACCAACGCCTACCTCAAGGTGTCGGTCAAGTAGGCCGGGCGTACACGTAGCCACCCACCCGGTCGACTACAACCGGCACGTCGAATAATGCGCCAAGGTGCTCCCCGGTGAGCATCTGGGCGGTCACTCCATCGCCCGCCACCCGGCCGTCCTTCAGCAATAGCACGCGGCCAATCTCCGGCACGATTTCCTCGATGTGGTGCGTCACGAGCACGAGCGTCGTGCCCGCGCGCGCGACGGCGCGCACGTGCTCCATGAACTCGTAGCGCGCCGCCAGGTCGAGCCCCGTGGTCGGCTCGTCGAGCACGAGCACGCGCGGCTCGGTGACCAGCACACGCGCCAGCATCACGCGCCGGGCTTCACCGCCCGACATCTCGTGCAGCAACCGGCCGCCCAGGTGCGCCGCGCCCACGAGCGTCAGCGCGTCGCGGGTGCGGTCGCGCATCTCGCCGGTGACCACGCCGTAGCGCAGAATCCCGTGCGAGGCAAAGTACGCCGACAGCACCGCGGCCTCACCGGTGATGCGGCCCTCGCTGTTGCCGGCCACGAAGCGCTGGTGCAGCGATGACGACACGATGCCCAGCCGCGTGCGCAGCGTGCTCACGTCCCAGCGGTCGTCGCCGAGCACGCGCACGGGGGGCGTGCCGTCGTCGTGCGGCACGGCGCGCTCATGGTGGGTGAGCAAGCCGACCAGCATCGACTTGCCGGCACCGTTTGGACCAAGAATCGCAGTGTGCTCGCCCTCGTGGATGGTAAGGGTGAGCGCGTCGAGGACGGGGCGGCCGTCCTTCATCACGGTGGCGTTGGCCAGTTCGAGCAGGGGCGCGGACACGCGAGATGATCGCACATCCGGTATCGCGAAATTCGAGTTCGGTCGCGTTCGGGCCCATGGCAGACAAAGATGGACGGCCCCGGTGTGGCGAATGTGCGGCATGATGCCGCGCGGCCCGCCCGACGCCGCGCCGTTGCCCTTCGCGCCGTTACGGAGAGACCCCATGACCCGAGTCCTGCTGACCCTGATCGCGCTCTGCGCGAGCGCCCACACCACGCTTGTCGCCCAACCGTCCACGACTCGCGACCCGCGATTTGTCGGCCACTGGCGTCTGGTGTCGTTTGTGAACATCGACGAGCAGGGCGTCGCGACGCCCAATCCCTTCACGGGCGGCCGCATCATGTACGACGCGGCTGGGCAGATGGCGGCGCAGCTCACCCATGCCTCCAGGCCCGCCCTGCCCTCCGCGGCCACGGAGGCGCAGCGCGCGGCGGCCTACGCCGGCTACGTGGCCTACTACGGCGCTTACGATCTCGATCCGGTCACCAGCAGGGTGACGCACCATGTGGAGGGGTCCACCAACCCCAACTGGCCGAAGACGGACCTGGTCCGCTACTTCGAGTTCGCGGCCGACGGCGGCACGCTGATGCTGTCGATCAGGAACGCGGCCGGTCGCGTGACGGGCACGCTCACCTGGGCCCGCATCCGCTGAGAAAGGCGGGCCTTTCGGCGCACGCCCGCGCCCCTGCTACTTGCCGTCGAGCGTGAACGCGAACACCTTGCCGCCGTTCACGCCCGACATCACGGCCACATACTGCTTGCCGTCCAGTTCATAGGTCACTGGCGTGGCGATGCCGGTCATCAATTTGTGTTCCCAGAGTGTCTTGCCGGTATCAGGGTCGAGCGCCATGAACGCACCCGTGTTGTCACCGACGAACACGAGTTGCCCGGCCGTCGAAAGCGCGCCGCCGCTTGGACGGAACTCGATGCGCCATCGTTCCTTGTTCGCCACCGGATCCCACGCCACAAAGAAGCCACGCAGGCCTGGAATCTGCGTAGCCGCGGCCACGGCGGCGCCCGCGGCGCCGCGCGCAGTGCCCGTGTTCCACTGACCTTCCTGGAAGTCGAACTTCTCGACGTTCTGGTAGACCATGGCCGTGTCCTGGCCCGGGAAGTACACGAGGCCCGTTGACGGATTGAAGGCCATCGGCGGCCAGTGGTGCGCACCCACGGCCGACGGCGACAGCCGCGAGCCTTTTGCGCCGTAGCGCGCCTCGGGCGTCTCCACCGGCCGACCGGTCTTCAGGTCGATGTGCGTGGCCCAGTTCACCGTGGTGAAGGGCTGTGCCGACAACAACTCGCCGGTGAGCCGGTCGATCACGTAGAAGAAGCCGTTCTTCGGCGCCTGCAGCAGCACCTTGCGCGGCCGGCCGCCGATCGTGAGGTCGGTCAGGATCATCGGCTGCGCGGCGTTGTAGTCCCAGTCGTCGCCGGGTGTAGTCTGGTAGTGCCACACGTACCGGCCGGTGTCGGCGTTGAGCGCCACGATCGACGACAGATACAGATTGTCGCCGCCGCCTGGGCTGCGGTAGTCGCGTGCCCACGGCGATCCGTTGCCGGTGCCGACGTAGACGAGATTGGCTTCGGGGTCGTAGGCCAGGCCGTCCCAGGGCGTGCCGCCACCGCCGTACTTCCACCACTGGCCCTTCCAGCTCTTGAGGGCCATTTCCATGGAACGATCTTCGAGGCCCTTGGCCGGGTCGCCCGGCACCACGAACCAGCGCCATGCTTGCGCGCCCGTCTCGGCGTCGTAGGCCGTGAGGAAGCCGCGCACGCCGTACTCGCCGCCGCCGTTCCCGATGACGACCTTGCCCTTCACGATGCGCGGCGCGCCGGTGATGCTGTAGTCGGCGCCGACGGGCGTGGTCTGCACCGACCACGAGACGCGGCCGGTGTCGGCGTCGAGTGCCACCAGGCGCCCGTCGAGCAGGCCGACGTAGACGCGACCCTTGTAGAAGGCCACGCCCCGGTTGACCGGCCCGCAGCAGAAGCGCGATCCACCCTGCGCGTAGCCGCCCTGTACCAGCGCGGGATCCCAGCGCCACTTGAGCGCGCCAGTGCGCGCGTCCACGGCATAGACGACGCTCCACGTGGACGTGCCGTAGAGCACGCCATTCGACACGATCGGCGTCGTTTCGATCTTGCCCTTCGAGCCCACTTCCACCGACCAGGCCGGCTGCAGGCGCGCCACGTTCGACTGGTCGATCTGGGTGAGCGGACTGTGATGCGTCTCGGCGTAGTCACGCCCGTGGTTGAGCCACTCGCCGGCCGGAGGCGCCAACAGCATCGCGTCGTCGACGGGCTTGGTCTGTTGGCCTGCGAGTGTACTGACCGCGGTCGCGGACAGCGACAGGGCCAGCAGGGCCGGAGTGAGAGCAGCGATGCGCATCGGGATCCCCTTTTCGAAGCATCTTAGTCAAATTCGTGAGCGCGCGTGGCTCGGTGTAGAGTGTGCCGCGTGCATCACCTGCTCGTGCTCACCAAGCATCCCGACGAGTACCGCGCGCTCATCGAGGCGGCGAACTGCCCGGATCTCGCCATCGTCGCCGCGTCGGACGTGCCCGACGGCATCGCGCGCGGCGCGCACAGCGACCTCCTGCTTGGCGACCCCACGCGGGTGACGCAGGCCCTGCCGCACCTGCCGCGCCTGGTCTGGACGCAGCTCACGTGGGCGGGGGTGGAGCCAATGCTCGACCCGGCCCTGCGGCGCGACTACGTGCTCACGAACATTCGCGGCGTGTTCGGCCCGCTCATGTCGGAATACGTCTTTGGCTATCTGCTGGCGCTCGAGCGGAAGATGCTGACGCGCTACGAGGCGCAGCGCGAGGGCCGGTGGGATGCCACCCTCCCCGGCACCTTACAGGGCAAGACGTTGGGACTCGTCGGCGTCGGGTCTATCGGCGCGCATCTGGCGGGCACGGCCCGGCACTTCGGCATGCGCGTGCACGGCTACACCCGCAGCAGCCGCGACTGCCCGCATGTACACCGCTACTTCCATACCGGCGAGAAGGCGGCGTTCGCGTCGGGCGTCGACTACCTGGTGGCGGTGCTGCCCAACACGCACGGGACCCGCCGGATCGTCGATGCCGAGATGCTTGGCGCCCTGCCGCCGGGAGCGGTCGTGGTGAATGCCGGCCGAGGCGACACGATCGACGAGGCGGCGCTCATCGACGCGCTCACGCAGGGCCGCGTGGCGGCGGCAGTCCTCGACGTGTTCCCGGAAGAGCCGCTGCCGCCACAACATCCCTTCTGGCGCACCCCGAACACGTTCATCACCAGCCACACCTCGGCGCCGAGCTTCCCGCGCGACATCGTTGGGGTGTTCGTCGAGAACTACCGCCGCTTCCACGGCGGGAAGCCGCTCCTGCACCGCGTCGACTTCGAGCGCGGCTACTGAGCAGGAGCCGTTGGCATCGGCACCGTGGGTCACCCCTGGCGTGGAAGCGCGCGGGCGCCCGTTCTGTAGCACTGAATTCGATGAATGTGCTACAGTGCCATCATGAAGTCGGTCATCCACGCTAGGCTCACGCCCGAAGACCGCTCGCTCCTGGCAGACCTCAAGCGGGCGACCGGGGACTCGGACTCGGAGCTCATCCGGCGCGGATTGCGCCTCGTGCAGAAGGATATCGGTGACCTGCAGACCGCCCTCGACGTCGCGGGGCGGAGCGCCGGCAAGTTCGGGCGCGGACCGCGTGACCTGTCGACACATCCCAAACACCTCGAGGGATTCGGACGGTGACCCCCCCGGGGGTGTTGCTCGACACCGGGCCCCTGGTCGCGTTGCTCTCAAAGGAAGACGCCGGGCACGCCGAGACGCTCCGACTGTTGGCGATGTGTCAGCCGCCCTTCCGCCTGTGTGAGGCCGTTCTCGCCGAAGCGTGCTTTCTCATGCGGAAGGTTCATCGCAAAGGGCCGGCCGAGATCCTCTCGCTCGGGCGCCGGGGCTTGTTCGAGGTGGCCCTCTCGCTCGACGAGCACTGGGTCCCGGTCGAAGGGCTCCTGACCAAGTACGCCGACCGACCGATCTCCCTTGCTGATGCGTGTCTCATCCGCTGTGCCGAAATTCACGGCGAGCCCAGGATTCTGACGTTCGACGCAGACTTCGACGGCTATCGCTGGGGACGGAACCGGAAGTTCGAGCGGCTACGCGCGGAGTGAGCGCGGTGGAGCGCGTCACTCCGCCGTCGACAGGCTTTCCGACGCCGTGATGGCGGTGACCGCTTGCCCGACGCTGGCAGACCCTGCTAGCCTTCCGGTTCTCAGGAGGCACCAAGTGGCGCACCGCATTGTCCTTTCGCTCCTCGTCACCGCGGCCTGCGGACTCGCGGCCGATTCGGCCGCGCAGTCGAGGCCCCGCGCTCGCGACCTCGGCGTGCCGTTTGACGGGACGCCCGGCGCCAGTAACGCCATCACCGACGTGGCCGGCGTGGAAGTTGGTACGGTGACGCTGATCTCAGGAGAGGGCGCGCGGAGTGTCGGCAAGGGGCCGATTCGCACGGGCGTCACGGCGATCCACCCGCGCGGCAAGGACGGACGCCGTGGGGCGTTTGCCGCGTTCGCCATCGGGAATGGCAACGGCGACATGACCGGCACGCACTGGGTCGACGAGTCCGGTGTGCTCGAGACCCCCGTGCTCATCACCAACACCTTGAGCGTCGGCGTGGTACGCGATGCGACCGTCGAGTGGATGGTCAAGCGCGATGCCACTGGCCCGTTCTGGTATCCCGTCGTCGCCGAAACGAGCGACGGCACGCTCAACGACATGAAGGGGCAGCACGTCACCCGGGTCCACGCGCTCCAGGCCCTCGACGCCGCCACCGGCGGCCGGGTGGCTGAAGGCAACGTGGGCGGCGGCACCGGGATGAACTGCAACGGCTTCAAGGGGGGCACGGGTACCTCGTCGCGGAGGCTCGGCGCCGACGAAGGCGGATGGACCGTGGGCGTGCTCGTGCAGTGCAATTACGGCACGCGCAGCGAGCTGCGGATCGCGGGAATATCGGTGGGGCGCGAGATCACCGGCGCCGAACCGTGTGTGGCGCGACGGCTCGATCCGCCGCAGCGCAACGCCGCCGGGCAGCCGTTCCCGCTCTGCGGCCAGCCCTCAGGCGGCGCCGTCGCGCTGCGCGAGGATCCGGAGCAAGGCTCGATCATCGTCGTGGTCGCCACCGACGCGCCGCTTACGCCCGATCAGCTCGAGCGTGTGGTGCGGCGCGTCAGTCTGGGCATGGGCCGGCTCGGGTCGACGCACGGCAACGGCTCGGGTGACATCTTCCTGGCGTTCTCGACGGCCAATCGCGGCGCCGACGACGGGAACAGCGCGAGTGGCGCAACGGCGGCGCCCGCGTCGGTTGCGCGCCTGGTTGCGAACCAGATGGATCCCCTCTTC
>JANMDX010000350.1:0-53806 GCA_031376505.1 Acidobacteriota bacterium | reverse complement strand
GCGGCCGCGCACAGGAGAGTCAGGGCGGAACGCATGCCGCGATTGTAACGGTGACAGGCCCCGTTACAACGTACGCAGAAACTTACAGCTTCAGCAAGGTCTCGCGGAGCACTTTTGACTGCAGGCGGCTCACCGCCAACTCGAGGCCGTTCGACAGCGTGACCTGATAGGTGCCGCCGGGCATGGCGCTGACGCGCTGGATGAGGTCGAGCGCGGCCAGCGTGCCGCGGCCGAGCCGCACGAAGCGCCGCGGGTCGAGGCGCGATTCGAGCGCGTGCAGGCGATGCGAGATGGTGTACCGCTCGGAGGCGACCGTGGTGATGTGCAGCAGCTCGCCCTCGGCCACGATGGCGGCAATCTGGCGCACCGGCAGAATCACCACCTCGTCGCGCCGGCGCACCGGAATGCGCTCCAGATAGGCGCGGCGGGTGGCGGTGTCGTAGGCCGAGGCCGCGGCAGCCACCGTGCGGATTTTTTCGGGCGTGCCGGAGTTGGTGCGCGTGCGCGCGCGGTCGAGTGTGGCCCGCAGGCGGTCCTTCTCCACGGGCTTCAGCAGGTAGTCGACCGCGTTCAGCTCGAAGGCCTGGACCGCGAACTCATCAAACGCCGTCACGAAGGCGATCGCCGGCAGCGCGCCGGCCGATACAAGGCGCGCGGCGTCCAGACCACCGAGTTCGGGCATCTGCAGATCGAGCAGCGCCAGGTCTGGGCGCAGCTGTTCGATGAGTTGCACCGCCTCTTTGCCGTTCGAAGCTTCGCCCACGAGCGCGACGTCCGACCAGCCGGCCAGCAGATTGGCGAGGAACTTGCGCGCGGGGCGCTCGTCGTCAGCGATCAGGACCTTCAGCGGCACCATGGGGCTTGTCCAATCGCTCGACGCGCATGTGCGCCATCGGTGGCCACGCGCGATACGGCGACGGGCATCCGCACCTCGGCGGTGGTCGTGCCGTTCACCGCCGTCAGTGCCAGCGCAGCCTTGTCGCCGAAGTGCCCCGTCAGCCGTCGTTCTACATTGCTGAGGCCCACGCGCGTCGCCCGACCGTCGGCATCGCACGTCAGCGGGGCACCCGTGTTCGCTACCGAGACGATCAGCGTCTGGCCGGCACCCTCGGTCTGCAGGCGCGCCCACACCCGGACGTCACCGCCCTGTATGGATGGCGCCACGCCGTGTTTGATCGCGTTCTCGACGAGCGGCTGCACGAGCAGACACGGGATGGTCAGACCGCGCAGTGCCGCCGGCACATCCACCTGCACGCGCAGGCGTTCCTCGAAGCGTTCGCCCTCGATATCGAGATAGTGCTCCACCAGTTCAATCTCGCGGCCAAGCGTCGTCATCTCACCGTCGGACTGCAGCACGCTGCGCAAGAGTGACGTCAGGCGCAGCAGTGTCTTGAGCGCGCGTGGGGGTGCTGCTTCGATCAAGTAGCCGATCGTGGTCAGCGCGTTGAACAGAAAGTGAGGATTGATCTGCGCGCGCAGCGCGCGCAATTCAGCCTCGGCCGCGAGCCGCTCGATTTCTTCTTCGCGCAGTTGCCGGCCGAAGCGTTCGAGCGTGAGCCGCAGCGCGTCGATGCGCCGCGAGGCAGCGAGGGCCGCCGCATCGAGGAAGGCGCGGTCGTCCGAGAGCAGGCGGCGGCCACCGAAGAGATCTCCGATGCGAAGCACGAAGCGCGGCGTCTCGGTGGTGGGCAGTTCGATCTCCGTCGTGACGCGAGCCTCGAGCGGCGCGGCATCCGGGCTGTTGGACCACCACACACGCTGTGCGTTCATGGCGGTGGTCACTACCTCCGCCGTGCGATGCAGCACTGCGTCGACCGTGTCGCAGCCCTGCAACGTGGCGCCCAGGTCCGCTCGCAGCTGCGCATAGTCCCGACGCCGCAGCAGGGCCGTGTCGACGAAGTGCGAGATCGTCTGGCGCAGCGGCGGATAGAGCATCGCCGTGAGCACCCAGCAGACCAGCAGCAGCGTTACGCCCAGCGGTCCCGGTGGCAGCCGAGACAACCCGGCGTAACAGGCCATCGCAATGGCTACGACCGCCAGGAGGGTGAGCGCGCGCTTCAGGAACAAGTCGGCGAGCGCGAAGCGGTATTCCTGGTAGAGAATCGCGAACGCGAGCGGAAGCACCGCGTGATGGCCCACGAGTTCTGCCATCCAGCCGCCGGCCTTGTCGTGGAAGTGTCCGAGGTGGTTGGCCGACACGGCAAACAGCGCCAGCGCCAGCATCCAGAGCGCGCGCCGCCCGTTGGTCTGCGAGCGAGTGATGAAGGCCAGCGGCAGCGCGATGGCACCAACGGCCACGGTGAGCATCGTGAACGCCAGGGCCGACGGGCGCGCGTCGCCTGCCGCCAGCGTGCGGAACTGCAGCACGGTGGCCGCCATGCTGCACGCGTACGCGACGACGATGACGAACCGGCCACCGCGCACGTCGCGGGCCACCGAGTGCACCACCACTGCCGCCAACGTGGCCAGTGCGGCAAACGAGACGGCGCTCAACCAGGACTCCGGACCGTCGCGCCCCGCGCGGTCCAGCAGATAGTCGCCGAGCTCGCCCAGGTTCCAGACCAGGCCCAGTACTGCGGTGAAGAGTGGCAGGGCATCGCTGCGGTCGGCCGTGGCCCTGGCCTGCACCACCAACCCGAGCAGCATCGCGCAGAGCGCCGCGCCGGTGATGAACCCGACCACGTTCAACAGCTCCGCGGCGTTTGGTACTTCCACAGAGGAATTGTAGACCCCGGGTGCCGCTGGGATTCCCGGTCCGTCTCATGAACGGTGCGTTGGGTACGATGAACCGCTGGTCGCGCCAGGTGGCTGGTCCATGTCTCCGCTTGTCACGGGGCCTGTCACCGAGACATCTGCGTGTAGCTCAAACTGCCAGGGGTGCAATAATTTGCCATTCCCTGGGGTTTGCCGGCCACTTGGCCCGGTGTGTTGCCCCGCTCTTGGAGGTCTGAATGACACACACAGGAATGCTCTGGCTAGCGGCCACCGGCTGCGCGGTCACGCTTGCGGCCGCCGTGCCGCAGGCCGGTCAGCGCGCGGCGCAAGCGCCGATCGCCAACCCGGCGACGCCGATGGCGCCAGCAGTGGCAATGAAGATTGATTCGCGCGTGAGCAAACTGAAGGACCAGGTGCTGGCCGACGTGTCGTCGCCGGCGATGTTCGACCTCGGGCAGGTGATGAACGACCAGGTCTTCAGCTACGGAGAACTCGGCTTCCAGGAGTTCGAGACGCAGAAGTACCTGACCGGCGTGCTCAGGGACAACGGCTTCAGCATCGAGTCGGGAGTGGCGGGCATTCCGACGGCGTGGGTGGCAAAGTGGGGCTCGGGCAAGCCGGTGATCGCCCTGGGGTCGGACGTCGACTGCATTCCGCAGGCGTCGCAGAAGCCCGGCGTCGCGTTTCGCGACCAGATCGTGGACGGCGCGCCCGGCCACGGCGAAGGCCACAACTCCGGCACTCCGCTCAACATCGTGGCGGCCCTGGCTGTGAAGCGCATCATGGAACGCGAGAAGCTGCCGGGCACGATTTTGATCTGGCCCGGCGTGGCCGAAGAGCAGCTCGGCACCAAAGCCTATTACGTGCGCTCGGGCCTGTTCAAGGACGTCGACCTCGTGATGTACAACCACGTCGGCTCCAACCTCTCGACAGGCTGGGGCGACAGTGGCGGCAACGGCCTCATCTCGGTCGAGTACATGTTCGAAGGCGAGACGGCGCACAGCGCCGGTGCGCCCTGGCGCGGCCGGAGCGCGCTCGACGCGGTGGAGCTCATGAACGTGGGCTGGAACTATCGCCGCGAGCATCTGCGTCTGCAGCAGCGGTCGCACTACGTCATCACCAACGGCGGCGATCAGCCCAACGTCGTACCCCGCAACGCGAGCGTCTGGTACTACTTTCGCGAGACGACCTACGACGGCATCAAGAACCTGTGGGACATCGCCGACAAGATGGCCCAGGGCGCTACGCTCATGACCAACACCTCGGTCACCTCGCGCGTGCTCGGTTCCGCCTGGCCGTCGCACATGAATCGCACGATGGCCGAAACGATGCACGCCAACATCAAGCAGGTGGGGCTGCCGACCTGGTCCGAGGCGGATCTCACCTTGGCCACGGCCACGCAGAAGGAGCTGAAGGTGCCGGTCGTGGGCCTGTCGACGGAGATTCGGGACCTGCGCGGCGCCGAGCAGATCCCCGACGACGACAAGCGTGGTGGCGGGTCTGATGATATCGGCGACATCTCGTGGACCGTGCCCACCGTGTCGCTGTCGTATCCCGCCAACTTCCAGGCGGGCCCTGGGCACAATTGGGCCAACGCCATTCCGATGGCCACGCCCATCGCGCACAAGGGCGTGAATTACGGCGCGCGCGCGCAGGCGATGACGCTGCTCGAGTTCATGCTGCGGCCCGAACTCGTGTCGCAGGCCAAGGACTACTACACGAACGTGCAGACCAAGACCAAGAAGTACACGCCGCTCATCCGGTCTGGTGACCTGCCGGCGATTCACCTCAACAAGGGCATCATGGACCGCTATCGCGCGGACATGAAGAAGTACTACTTCGATCAGACCAAGTACAAGACCTACCTGGATCAGATGAAGGCGCAGTTTGGCTACTCGTACCCGACGGTGCGCCCGGCCGCCACGAGCCAGCAGCCGTAGCGCGTGGCGCACGGCGGTGCACCGCTGCGTCGACCATTGGACACGTCACGGGGGAGTCGGAGACACCTCGACTCCCCCAATTCATGCGGCGTTCGATCGCGTGCCCGGCCTCGTCGGGCATCACTGGGAGCCGGCCCCGCGGTCGTTCGAACGCAGGGTTGCGCCAGTACAATGAGCGGCGCATGGCTCGTGCTGTTCCGCCACTTGGTCCTCCTCCCCTCACCGCGCGTCTTGGGGCCTTTGTTGCCGAGCAGCACCCCGCCCTGGTGCGGGCGGTGCTCGAGGTGTTCGCCGCGGCCGGCGGCGCCAAGGTCAAGCCGCGCGACAAGGCGGGCCTCGAGGCGCTGCGCCCGGTGTTCCGGCGGGAACTGGCGAGCCGGCTCTACAAGGAGGTGTCAGGCGGCGAGTCGCTCGACGAGACCACGCCCGGCGTGTCGGCCATCCGTCGGCTCGAACAGGCGCGCGCGCACGTGCTCGAGGCCTGCGATGGCTGGTTGCAGCGCGAGGCCATTGCGGCCTCGCTCACCAACGACGAGCGCAAGGAGATCCTGCGCGGCATGTGTCTCACGCGCGCGGTCGACAACCGGCTGAAGCAGCTCTTCATGGGCGGCGAAGTGCGCTGGGGCGTGAAGGCGTTCCCTGGGAAGGGCTTCCGCTCGCTTGGCCAGGAGGCGATCTACGCCGGCGGCCTCCGGTTGCAACGGGGCCCGAAGTACCGCAGCGACGACGGCACCTGGACCGGCGACGTGATCGCGCCGATGATTCGCGATCTGGGCATCACGCTCGCGATGTGGCACGACGACGACGCCATCGCCATGATTCTGCGCGCGCAAGTCGGCAAGGCCGGTCCGCCCCTGCACGGCAAAGATCTGCACACCGGGGACTTCTCGTGGGGCGTGTTGCCGGCGGCCGCGCCGTTGGCCATTGGCTCCCTCACGATGGCCGGCATGGCGATGGCGTTCCAGCGGCAAGACGCGTCGCGCGTCGCGTTCTCGTTCATCGGCGACGGCGGCAGCTCGCTCGGCGAGTGGCACGAAGCCATCAATCTGTGCGCCGCGCACAAACTGCCGGCGGTGTTCTGCATCCAGAACAATCAAACGGCGCTGTCAACGCCCGTGCACCAGAACACGGCCGCGCGCGTGTTCGCGGACAAGGCGCTGGGCTACGGCATCCCTGGCATCACGATCGACGGCACCGATGCCGACGCGGTGGCGGCGGCCTTCACCTGGGCGGCCGAACGAGCCCGGTCCGGCGCCGGCCCCGTGCTGATTGAGCTTGTGGCCATGCGCATGTGCGGCCATGCACACCACGACGACATGCTCTATCTGGGCAAGGACGTCCCGCCATCGTGGGAGTACCCGGCGCTGCACGAGGGCGGCTACGCCGACCCGGACCTGTACGAGTTCTGGTCGGCTCGCGATCCGATCGCGCGGTACGCCGCGCGACTCGAGGCCGACAAGGTCATCAACGGCGCCGAGCTTGGGCGGCTGCGGAAGTGGGCCGACGCGCTGGTCGAGACGCAAGCGCAGCGGGTGATTGCCGCAGCGTGGCCCGAGCCGCAAGCGGCGGGCGCAGGTGTCTTCAGGGATGAAGCTCCGCGCACCCGCATCGAGGTGCTCGAGCCGGCCCGCCGCGACACTGGAGCGGCTGCGCCACCGCTGCCACCGCTGGAGCCGTTTGCCGCGTTCGAAAAGACCGGCAGCACGCTGCTCGAGGCCGTGGCGCTTGGTATTGGCGATGCCCTGCGCGCCGATCCCCGAGTGTTCGTGTATGGCCAGGACGTGGGTGGCACCTACGGCAACGCCTTCCTGTTGCTGCGCCCGCTGCTTGAAGAGTTCGGCGAGCGTATCGTCAATTCTCCGCTGGCCGAAGGCGCGGTACTGGGGGTCTGCGTGGGCGCGGCCCTGGCTGGGCAGCATCCGATCGGCGAGATGCAGTTCAACGACTTCGTGGCAACGGGCTTCAATCAGCTCGTGAACAACGCCGCGAAGATCCGCTACCGGTGGGGCGGCGAGGTGCCCATGGTCGTGCGGATGCCGTGGGGCGGCATGCGCTACGGCGGGCCGTATCACAGCCAGAACACCGAGCCCTGGTTCTACCGCACGCCTGGCTTGAAAATTGTGGTGCCGGCGTCCCCCGAAGACGCCCGCGGGTTCATGGCATCGGCCGTGGCTGAGCCAGACCCGGTGCTGTACTACGAGCACATTGCGCTCTATCGCGACCCGCGGATCCGGCAGGTGCTCGGCGCGGATGCGCCGGTGCCCATTCCTCTGGGAAAAGCCGCCTTACGACGGGCGGGCAGCGACGTCGCGATTATCTCGTACGGCGCCTACGTGCACGAATGCCTGCGGGCTGCCGAGGCCCTGTCCACTCAGGGCATCGAGGCCGCGGTGATGGACCTGCGGTCGCTGGTGCCGCTGGACCGCGAGGCCGTGCTCACGCTGGCGAAACACTGTGGTCGCGTGCTCATCGTGCACGAAGACTCGCGCACCGGCGGCATCGGCGAAAGTGTGGCCGCCATCATCCAGGAAGAGGCGTTCGAGTGGCTCGATGCCCCCGTTCGCATTCTTGGGGCGCTCGATACGCCCGTGCCCTACGCGCCGCCGCTCGAAGAGTTCTATCTCGTGAGCCAGGGCGAGATCGAGCGAGCGGCCCGTCTGCTCGCCGGGTACTGAACGCCGCCTCGAGCAGGCGGCGTATGTGTTTCGGCGAAGCGGTACCAGTCCGACGCGCAGGCGGCGCGGTGGGCCGCGGCGTCGGCGCCGGTCTAACCCGACTGTCGCGCAGCGCCGAGCATCACCACTGCTCGCGGGGCGAGACTACGGTACGACCACTTGCACTTCGTTCGATGCCGGGCTGCCGCCTACCTCGTTGTGCGCCGTGACCCGCAGGTAGTAGGTGCCGCTCGGCACGTTGGCAAAGACGGCACTCGCGGGTGACGAGAGCGGCACCGCGATAGCGCGCTGGCCAGGCGCGAAGCCCACTTCCAACCTGAAGTCGCCCGTGTCGCCGGGGTCCTGCCACGCAAGCGACACGGTGCGGCCGGTGGCCATCGCCGAGAGCCCCTTGGGTGCAAACGGCGATCGGACGAGCACCCCGATGGCCTGGCATCCCAGGTGGGAGAAGCGGTCGCCAATGGCGCCGCCACCGGCGCCAAGGGACGCGAGGATGTCGGCGGATTCTCGCCGGGCTCCGCTGGCATTGAGCGCATCGATCTCGATCGCATTGCAGGTGAAGGCATAACGGTCGTCGCGACCGGTGCGGCCGCTGCTGAGTAACGAGACGCGCGACTCGACCCGCACGGTGTACGCGCCGGTCATCCAGCGCCCTGGCAGCGTCTGCGCGTCGCGATCCATTCCTGGATCCGGCGGAGTAAACGCCACACGCACGCGGCCCAGTTCGGTGAGTCGCAGTGGGTCGACGGCCACGAGGAAGTCGCCTTGCCGCACGAGCAGCAGCCCGCGTTCCGCATCGAACGTCGCCAGTTCCGCATTGAACTCGTCGGAGGCCGCCAGCACCACCCCGGTCGCCGCGTCGAGTGCCGTGATACCGCCGCCCTCGTTGACCCACAGCACTCGCCCGGTCGGCTCCGCGCGAATGGCCGTTACCAACGTCGCCGTCTTCCAACGCCTGAGTTCCCGCCCGGTGGTGGCGTTCACGGCGACCATCCAACGGAAGGGCAGGTAGTTGGTGTCGAACCCGGTTTCGAGATAGAACACCTCGTCGGTGGCGGCCGCGTAGGCCGCGGCGGCGAGCAAGTCTCGTGACAAGCCGAGTCGAACTGGCGGCCTGCCTCGGAAGTCGATGGCCCAGAGTGATCTGCCTCGAGAGTCCTCCCCGGTGACGAAGAGCCTCGGCTGGTGAGTGTCGGCCACGTTAATTCTGATGTTGAAGAGCGGCCGGCCCGCACCCGGTATCTGCGGCAGCAGGGCGCTGGCATCGATCACCCTGCGGGCGCGCCGGTCAAACGCCTTGAGGCCGTCCTGGGCCCAGGCCAGATACCGTCCGCCGGCCACCGCCAAAGGTTCGGATGCCGGCCCTCCGAATACGCTCGACGTCAACGGCGCCAGGTCGAGGATTGGCGTGATGGCAGTGACGACACCGAAGCCCCGCACCGTGGCATCCACTTCGACGATGCGCGTCTGGTTGTTTACGAACGTCACCAGTTCCAGTCGCTCCTGGGCGCGACCGGCGTCCGGGAGGCCCATGAGGAGTACGGTCGCCAACAGGCCGTGCGCGAATGGTCTGGACATGCCGGCAGACCGTGCAATTTACGCGCCTTCGAAGACCGCTGCGTCTACCGGCGTTTGGTCCCGTGCCCAGCGCAATGTGCGGCTTTTCAGCCACACCTCGCTGTGGTCCAGGAGCCACAGGACAACGCTTGCTACCGCGTGCGGCAGGGCCTCACGGGATGCTCGCGAGCCGATGGTTCCATCAACTCGAGCCGGTCATAGGGCGCAAATCCCATCCAGAACCACGGCAGACAGGTATCGCCGTACAGCGCCTCCACGGCGGGCAGGAAGAGGCCGCGCGTGTTGCCGCTGGCGGACAGAAACAGCACGCCACGCTTGGCGTTGCGGAAGCCGAGCGCGAGGTTGTTGGTGCCGTCGTCCGACCCCTCCTTGAAGAACGCCGGCCCTTGCGGCGACTCGTACACGCCCCACCCCAGCCCGTAGCCGAGCGTCACGCCCTGCCAGAGCGTGGTCTCGCCCGGCCAATGCGAGGGAAACTGCGTCGGTGATGCGACGGCGATCTGCGAGCTGAGCATCGCGTCCATCGACCGCGAAGACAAGCCCTCGCCGCGCAGCACGCCCGCGAAGAACGCGGCGTAGTCGTCGAGGGTCGTATCCATCGAGCCGGCGGCGCGGGGACGACGGCGCTGGTTGTGCCCGAGCGGCTTGCCGGACGCGTCGTAGTGGTTCGTGGCGCGACCGGCAAAGTCGTCTCGCCAGACCATGCTCGTGTTCTTCATACCGAAGCGATCGAACACGCGCGTCTGCATCAGCTCGGTCGTGCTCTTGCCCGTGCGTTCCTCGACGATGAGCTGCAGGATCTGAAAGCCTTCGCCCGAGTAAACGTAGCGACTGCCCGGGGTGAACTTGATGTCGAGCGTCTCGGGGTCGTTGAGGAAGCGCCAGTTGAGGAGGCCGGTCGTGTGGCTGAGCATCATGCGGGGCGTGAAGGCGCGCCAACGCGGGTCGCTCGCGAGGTCGGCGAAGTCTTCGTACTCCGGCAGAGGCTTCTTCAGCAGAGCGGTCACTGGTGTGTCAAGGCCGAGCACGCCCTCTTCCACAAGCTGCAGCGTCATGAAGGCAAAGGCCGCCTTGGTCAGCGACGCGCCGTACATGATGGTGTCGGTGGTCAGCGGGCGCTTCTGGTCGAGGTCGGCCAGGCCATAGGCCCGGCGATACACGACGCGGCCGTGGTCGACGACTGCGACGGCCAGGCCAGGGACCTGAGCACGCACGAGCAAGTCGAGCAGCCGAGCGTCGAGGTCAGCCGAGGCGAGCTTCGTGCCCGGAATCGATGACGCGCGACCCGAGGGCTGCGCCGTGGCAAGCACCGCCGCGAGCAGGATTCCCGCCGGCATGAATCCCGACCACAGCTGCCTCATGGCGTATGAGACGGACGCACCCGCCGGTGAGTTCGCCGGCTACGGTGCGGCGCGCTTGCCCGTGAACGGCACCGTACCCACGCCGTAGTCCATCTCACCCTTCACGTCGTCACCGGTCACGGTCGCTTTGCTCGTGATCGTCATCGCGCCGTTCGGACCGTTGAAGTCGAAGCTGAAGGTGACCCGGCCGCCGTTGACCTTGCCCGCGATCGGCGTCTCGCCCGCGGCGCTGGCCAGGCTGCCTTTCACAGCATCGCCGTCCACGGCGAGCGTCAGCACGGCCGTGGTCGAGCCCTGTGGGCTGTCGATGTTCAGTTCCCACTTGCCGGCCACCGCCTCCTGCGCCCGGCCCGGGTTGGCCGCGGCGAGCACGAACGCGGTGACGGTCAGCACACGACGGACGACAGCAGCGTGAATCATGCCCCAAGGGTAACCCAGACTTGGGGCTGGCGAAAACGCCTGAGGTCAAGGGTTGACTCTGATCTGCACGTCGCCCTCAATCACCCGCACGTCATGCCGGCTGACGCTCAGCGTCGGATCCTGGGCCAGGCGTCCGGTACGGATGTCGTAGCTCCAGCCATGCCACGGGCAGGTCACTTCATCGCTCGCGTCGATCTTTCCTTCGCAGAGCGGGCCGGCGTGGTGCAGACATAGGTTATCGATGGCGTGGAAGCCGTCATCGAGCCGGAAGAGCGCTACATGGCGGCCCTCGACCTTCAGAAAATGGCCGCCTGGTCCGAACCCATCGGCCCGGCCCACGTTCACGAACTCGCCGGAGATCGGCGCAAGTGGCAATGGCTACTTTCGCGCGCCTGGGGTGAGGGTCGTCTCCTTGCGCTCGCCGCTGCGCATGTAGACCAGCTTCACCGGCTGGTTCACCTTCAGCACTTCGAGCGCATAGGTGTAGTCGTAGATGTTGGCGATGGTCTGTTCGCCGATCTGCACGATCACGTCGCCTTTCTGCAGGCCGGCCTGTTCCGCCGGGCCGCCGCCGATCACGCCGCCGAGCAGCAGGCCCTTCACGTCGGTGGCGTAGTCGGGAATCGTGCCGGTGAAGATGCGCGCGCCGGCGCGGCCGCCGGTCTGCTGCACCTGATCGACCTTGGCGAAGGCCAGCGCTTCGGGCTGGTCGCCCACGCGGCTGGCGAGCGCCACGGCGAAGTCGACCACGCGGTCCAGGTCTTCGTAGTTGATCTTGTCGGCCGTGTCGGACGGCTTGTGATAGTCCACGTGGGTGCCGGTGAAGAACGCCAGGCTGGGCACGCCGACCTGGTTGAAGCTGAACACGTCAGTCGGTTGGTAGGGATCGTCCTGCAACACGAGATCGAAGCCAGCGGCCACGTTCGCTCGCTCGATGAGCGGCTTCCACCCAGGGCTCGAGCCGACGGCCTGCACGGTGAGCTTGTTGTCCTGCATACGGCCGACCATGTCGAAGTTGAAGTACGCCGACATCAGGTCCGCCGCGACCGGCGGCGCCGTCACAAAGGCGTTCGAGCCGATGAGGCCGATCTCCTCAGCCGACCAGAAGCCGAGCATCACGTGGCGCAACCGGATGGTGTTCTTGGCCAACTCGCGGCCGGCGGCGAGCACGGCGGCGGTGCCCGAGGCGTTGTCGTCAGCGCCGTAGTGGATCTTGCCCGCGTCTTCCTTGGTGGCCAGCGAGTTGCCGTGGCTGCCGCGACCCAGGTGGTCGTAGTGGGCGCCGAGCGCCACCCACGGCTTCGGCAGCGCGATGCGCGCCGTGGCCGGCAGGTAGCCCACCACGTTGAAGCCTTCCTGCTTCTGGCGCAGCACGGCCGTCTTGATCGTGACCGTGACGTCAGGCAGCGGAAAGCCGGCGGCGTGCGGGTTGGCCGAGTCGAGCGCCTTCTGGATCTCTTCGAGCGTCTTGTCCTTCACGCCGGAAAAGAGCATCTTCGCGGCGTCGGCCGCTACGCTGGCCGCCACGATGCCTGAGCCGGCGAGCGCCGTGTCGAAGTTCATCGGAATCGTTTCGCCCGCGTTGGGCGAGCGCGGGCCCGTGACGACGAGCAGCGCCTTCGCGCCGCGCTGCCGGGCCTGCATCGCCTTGTAACGCAGATCTGCGTAACGCGACAGGATGCCCCGCGTCTTCTGGTCCGCGTCCTCCGGGAAGTACCGGAACACCACCACGACCTTGTCCTTCACGTCGAGCGTGGCGTAGCTGTCGTAGCCGAAATTCTGCGACTCGGGCACGACCAGCCCGTAGCCGGCAAACACGACCGTTCCTGTCACTTCGGCGTTGTCCGAGAACGACAGCGCCTGCACTTGCGACACGCGATCGAACACGCCGGTCGCGCGCGCATCGGGTGCGGGCGCGGCCGCCACCTGCAGCGTGGTGCCGCCGTCCTTCACGCCGGCCGTGAAGTTGAAGGACAGTCGGAAGTCCTTCTGGCCTGGAAGCGGCTTGGCGCCCATCTTCGTGAGCTCTGCCACCAGATGATCGGCTGCCAGCTTCGCGCCCTCCGAGCCTGCCTGACGTCCGGCAAGGCGGTCAGAGGCGAGCACCATGACGTCGGCGCGCGTCCTGGTCGCGGTCGGCGCTGCCGACTGCCCGTGCACGAGGGTCGCGGCGCCGAGGGTGACGACGGCCGCAGCCACGCGAAGCAGATAGCGGGTCATGACGTCCTCAGTTCTTGCGCGGCGGCGCGTTCTGGATCGCCTTGCGGGCGGCTTCGTGATTCCATTGCGCCAGGAAGATCTGCCCGGCACCTCCGCCCGACCGCGCCGATGTGAAGGCGATCTGCGTCCCGTCCGGTGACGGCACGGGCAGGCCGTCGAAGCCGTCGGAATAGGTCACGCGCACTGGCTCCTTCGTGCCCGCGGCATCCACCATGAAGACCTCGAAGTTCTCGAAGCCGAGTTTGTTCGAGGCAAACAGGATGTACTCGCCAGAGACGTGCATGTAGGGCGCCCAGCTCATCGCCTTGAAATTCGTAATCTGCGTGGCGTAGGAGCCATCGAGATTCATCGTCCACGCATCAGCTATGAGCCCCTGCTCGTCGAACCGCCGCCAGAGGATCTTCTTGCCATCCGGCGTAAAGAACGGCCCGCCGTCGTACCCGGGCGAGCTCGTGAGGCGGCGCTGGCCGCTGCCGTCGGCCTTCATGATGTAGATGTCGGCAAACCAGCTCGGGTCGGTGGCGAGTTGCTTCTGCTCGGCCGGGCTCAAGGCATGGTCGAAGGCCGTGCGGGTGGAAGAGAACACGATCCACTGGCCATCGGGCGAGTAGCCGGCCTCGGCGTCGTAGCCGCGCGCGGTCGTGAGTCGGGTGAACGCCTTCGTGCCTTCCTTGTAGGCGTAGATGTCCATTTCGGGGTCGTAGTCCCACGCGTAGCGACGTTGCGTACCCGAGGCGCGGAAGGCGAGTTCTTCGTCCTGGTACTGCTTCGACTTGGGGTCGTGGTGTGTCGAGGCAAAGAGAATCTCGTCGGTGCCTGGACGGAAGAACCCGCACGTGGTCTTGCCCAGGCCGGGCGAGATGCGCGTCGTGTCGCCCGAGGTGAGGTCCATCACGTACATCTGATAGAACGGGTTGCTCGGGTCACGCTCGCTTTGCAGCACGAGGCGCTTCCCGTCGGGCGACCAGTAGCCTTCGCCCGCGCGCTTGCCCTCGACCGTGAGGCGTCGCACACGCGAGAGGAACTGGCGTTCCTGATTGGGCACATCCTGCGCCAGCGGGGCAGCGGCTGCGCCGGCCATGACGAGCAACGAGACGAGGGCAAGTCGGTTCACCCCGCTATTCTATGCACACTGCCAGGCGGCTGCCTCGTCAATGGGGACCAACGGGCCCGAGCACCGGCCAGCCGCTTCGTCAGGCCGGGGGCGACTGGTTACCACGACAATCATCGCACCACGGCCGGTGACCACGCGTCGGCGAGGTACCGGCGCGCTGAGACGGCGTTGTCGACGCTGACCGACCAGATGTGATTCCCGTCTTCCGATGGGTGTTGGTAGAGGATGTGCGTCTCGTCGAGCCACTCGACCTGGTCGTCGATGCTGCGCGTTTCGCCGGCGATCGGACGGGCGTTCTTCGAGGCCAGGTCGAGCACCCACAGCCGCCAGCCGCCACCCTCGGCCCGCGGCAGCGGACGCTTGAAGGCGATGCGCGCGCCAGAGGGCGAGACCGACGGGCACTCCACGCCGGATATGAGCACCCGCACTTCGCGTCGGGCGACGTCGCCTTCGACCAGGTAGGGCGTGCCGCCGAAGGCAAGCGTCGCGTAGAACCGGTTGCCGTCGTCGGCGAAGGTGACACCCCAGTAATTGAAGTCCGGCCGACTAAGGGGCTGGCCGTTGTGGATGACGCGGAACTGCTCCAAGTCGGCAAGGACGGCGCCAGCGGACAAATCAAGCAGCGTCGTTCGGGTCGAGAACGTGAGGTCGGTGTAGCCGTGGCCCTGTTCAAAGACCGTCACGGCGCCTCGCCGCCCATCGCGCGACACGCGTGCCCGACTCGGTGCGCCAGTGAGCGGGACCGTATGGCGCGGCTCGAGCAGCTCGTCGAACACGATGGCCTGCCCGGTCGGGCCGGCCGACGTCAGGCATAGGCCACGGCCGCCCGCGTAGTGGACCCGCATGCACGCCAGCGCAGACACATAGCGCGGCCCGTCGATGACCGAGAGCGGCACGAGGGCGACGTGTCCCCACCCTGGTCCGGACACCAGATTCCGGACTAGCAGAAAGGGGGCTCGCGGCCGGGACGACAAGTCCGCGCCGGCAGTGGGCGCGACTGCGGCGCTCGTGGCCGTATGCTGGGCGCGCCGCAACGAGCCGACTGCAGCGCCACCCGCCACCACGCACACTCCCAGAAACGCCCACGCTCGCCACTTGTGTCCCACGTGCGTCACGGCTCCTTGCCCCGAGGCGGCGTCTCCGTTCCAGTCCCGCGCGACTCGCCGAGGGCGGGCATCAGCAGCATGCGTCCCGCGGCAATCGCGCCAAGCAGCGCCACCGCAAACACCACCAGTGCCGGCGTGCTTCCACGATACGTCCAGATCGCACCGAAGGCCACGGCCGCGATCGCACGTGCCACCGACGTGCCCGTGGCGAGTACGCTGAGGCCCGTGGCTCGCGCGTGCCCCGGCAGGACCGCGCTTGCCATTGCCGCGAGCACGCCGTCGGTGGCGGCGTAGTACGCCCCGAGCAGCAGCAGGCACGCGCCGAGCAGCGCTGGTCCAGCCGGAGTCAGCGCCAGCATTACGTACACGAACAGCAGGCACACGTGCCCAGCCAAGAACATCGGCCTGGCGCCCAGACGATCGGCCAGCGCGCCGAAGGGACCCGCCAGCATGAAGTAGCAGACTGGCGTGCCGACATAAAGCAGCGGCAGGCGGGCCGCGTCGAAAGCGAGGGCACGCTGCAGGGTCAGATACAGCAGCGCGTCACTGACCGAGGCCACCGACAATCCGCAGGCGGCGATCACAAGGGGACGAAATCCCGGCGCGGCGACGGTCCGCAGCGCGAGCGCAACCGACACCCGCGACTTCGGCGCGGTGGGCGCGTCGACCACCGGGGCGTGCACGAGTAGCACCAGAGCCGCCACGCCCATGACGGCCACGGCAAAGCTCACCAGGAACACCTGATCGAAGCGGCCCGGCGCCAGCATCAGGATGCCAAACGCCGCCAGCGGTCCCAGCGCCGCGCCCGCCGCGTCCATCGCGCGGTGCGCGCCGAAGGACGTGGCCAGGTGTGAGAGCGATGAATGCTGGGCGATGAGAGCGTCGCGTGGCGCCGTGCGGATGCCCTTGCCCAGGCGATCCGCCACGATGACGCCCGTGAGTGCGGGCCAGGCCGTGCCCGCCGCAAGATAGCCGAGCTTGGCGAGCGCCGACGTCGCGTAGCCGGCGACAGCCACTGTCTTGTGGCGCCCAAGGCGATCGGCGACAAGCGCGCTCACCGTGCGCACCACGGCCGCCGCACCTTGGTAGATCCCATCGAGCGCCCCGAGTGCGAGCGGGGTCATGCCGAGCTGCATCACGACGTACATCGGCAACACGCTCGTGACCATTTCGGACGACACGTCTGTGAGCAAGCTGGTGAGGCCCAGGAACCACACCGTGGGGCGCACGCCTGCCCAGCCGGAACTGCGCCACGGCAATCGGGTGGACGTGTTGGCGGGGGACGGAGCGCCGAAGTCGTACATGGGAAGTCGCGCCTGCTGGCGCCGTCAATGGTAGCCGACGGTTGGGGAGGGGCGGGCGGCGGGCAATTGTCGGAGGACTGCAATAGTTGAGACTGGATCTCATTTTTTACTTGACCGACCAATTTGGACGCCGATAGGCTTTCCAGGTCATGAGACGCAGTCTCACAATTGCCAACGAGTCGCTGGGTACCGGCTTTTTCTGGGTGCACCTCGTCATCGGAGCCGTCGCCGGGGGCGTCATCCTCCTCATGTCCGTCACCGGCGTGCTGCTCACCTACGAGAAGCAGCTGATTGAGTGGGCCGACCGGCGTCAGTCCGCATTGATGGTCCAACCGGCCGGCGCTCGGCCGCTGACGCCCGGGAGGCTGTTCGCGGCTGCGTCTGTTGCCAACGGGGGCGGCGTGCCGACCAGTATCACGATGCGCTCGGCCGCCGGCGCGCCGGCGCCGGTGACCTTCGACGGCGGACGGGCACTGCTGGTTGACCCTCACAGGGCGGCGACCCTGGGCGAACCATCACCACGGCTGCGGGCGTTCTTCCGCGCCACGACGAACTGGCACCGCTGGGTCGCACTCGAGGGGACGAGCCGCGGAACGGGCCGCGCCATCACCGGCGCTGCCAACCTCGGCTTCCTGTTCCTCGTGGTCAGTGGCATCTGCGCCTTGGCGACTCTGCCACGGCACCCGTCATGATCAGCCTCGATGCCGGCTACGGTGGCCGGCCGCAGTGGTGCCGCACGGTGCGACGGACCGGCGGGCGACTCGAACGACAACCCTCGACCGGGCAGCGGTAGAACCACTGATGCAAAGGACCAAAGGACGATGAGGAATCGATTCAACAACGCAGTGGCGATCGCAGCCACAGCACTCTACACGTGTCTCGCGACTGCCTCATTGGCCGAGGCACGGCAGTCCACCAGGCAGGGCATACTCGTGCTGGCCCACGGTGGGGGCGACGAGTGGAACGCCAGCGTGCAGGCCGTCGTGGCGGCCGTCAACTCTCAGCAACCTGCGGAGGTCGCGTTCGGAATGGCGTCGCGGCCGGCCATTCAAACAGCAATTGACGCACTGGTGGCGCGCGGCGTGTCGAGCATCGTCGCCGTGCCGCTGTTCGTGTCCTCGCATAGCTCCGTCGTGCGCAGCACGGAATTTCTGTTGGGGCTTCGCGCTACCGCACCGGCCGACTTGGCCATCTTCGCCCGCATGAGCCACCACGGTCCGGCGGCGGGGGAACATGGCGAGCATCACACAGCTGCCGCCGTGGTCGAACAGAACATGAGGCCGGTGGCCGCCGCCGTGCCGATCCGCATGACGTCGGCACTCGATCGCCACCGAATCGTCGGCGAGATCCTGGCCTCGCGGGCGCGGACGCTCAGCACCGCCCCGGCAAACGAAGTCGTGATCCTGGTCGCCCACGGCCCGTCGCCCGCCGACGACAACGCGCGGTGGCTCGACGATATGGCGGTACTCTCCTCCGTCATACAGACGTCAGTGGCCTTTAGGTCGGTCGAGTTCCTCACTGTGCGAGATGACGCCGAGGCTGAGGTGCGCGATGCCGCGACGGCCGAGCTGCGTGCACTCGTGATGCGCCACACGACCGCCGGTCGGCGCGTGCTTGTGGTGCCGCTGCTGATGTCGTTTGGCGGGATCGAGCGGGGCATCGTGAAACGGCTCGATGGCTTGACCTACGTGATGGCCGCCCAGGGGCTCATGCCAGACGATCGCCTCGTGACATGGGTGCGCGCGGTGGCCACCCCTTAGGCCTGAGCGGACACGAGTCAATCGTCGATTGCGATGCGGTGGCTTCACCGACTGCTGTCGGCGCAGCGGATCCCGACCCGCTCAGCGGTCGTTCAGGCGAATGGAGTTGCCGACGCGGTCAAACGCGGGATTGTAGGACTGGACGTCGTTCTCGGGCACGACCGTCAGGTAGTAGAAGAGGCTGCCGTTGGCGAGCAGCGCTGTGTAGATGCCGACCCGCTCCGTTTGGTTGAGCGCCGACCGGCCGACCAAGGTCGTGGCCAGACCGGCACGCTGCGAAATACGAACCTGCTGCGCGCTGTGCGAGATGCGCATGCCGGGATTGCCCTGGACCAGGGCGTTCACGAAGGCGTCGGTCGATTCGTAGAGATCGCGAGACGCCGCGCGTGCCACGCCCAGTTCCACGCCGTGCGTGAACACGCTCTGGCCCCGGTAGTCGCCAAGCGCGTTCTGTGGCACGAACTTCACCGAGTTGTTCGCTGATACGCCGGTCCAGTTCGACGGCACGCTGACCTGGAACAACTGGCCGCCCTTGGCGGTCTTGTACTGGGTGGACGGCGCCGGTACGGGCTGCCCAACAGTGCCCACCGACGTCGTCGCGCCACCGCTGCCGCCGCCATCACCGGTGCGCGCCAAATCGGCCATCGACTTGCCGGGGGGCATCGCGGCAAACCGCGCCTTGGCACCGGCAAAGCCACTGCCGTTGCTGCGCGGCCCGATCGTGAGAGTGGCGGCTTCTGCGCGGATGTACTGCACGCGGTTCCCCGGATCCGGGTGACTGCTCAGCCATTGGGGCGGCGTCTTGCCGGCCGACTCCTTCTGAATGGCCTCGAACATCTTCGCGAGATCGCGCGGGTCGAAACCGGCGCGCGCCATGATCTGCGCGCCCAGCAGGTCGGCCTGCTTTTCGTACTCGCGGCTGTACTTCATCAGCCACGCGCCAAGACCAAACTGCGAGCCCTGCGAGATGGCCTCACCCCAGCCGCCGCCGATGATGGCCCCGGCAATCGCGCCGGCCACCGCGCCCACCTGAAACTTCTGCGCCTTGGTGGCGTTGGCCGTGCCGTGACGCAGCAGCACGTGCGACAGCTCGTGCGCCATCACGCCGACCACTTCGCCTTCGCCCTGGGCGGCGTCGAACATGCCGCGGTTCACGAACATTGGCCCGCCCGGCAGCGCGAAGGCGTTGATCTCCTTCAGGTTCACCGGTGTGAACGAGTACTCGAACACGGGGTTGTTGAGGCTGGGTGGCGACGCGGCCACAAGCGACCGGCCCGCGCGTTCGAGGTAGCCGGAAATCTGGTCGTCCGATATGACCGGGTACTTCTGGCGCACCTCGGCCGCCGCCTCCTTGCCAAGTTCCACGTCCTGTTGAGGCGTGTACTTGTTCTTGGGCGGGGTGATGACGGTCTGCGCCGCGACGACCGCGACACCCAGCGTGGCCGCCAGCAGCAGCGCCCAGACGGGCAGAGGACGGCGGGGATGAAACTGAATCGTCATCGGCTGGCGGCTCCGGGGGAATCCTTCGGCCAATTGTATCCGGACGGGCAGCGTCGGCGGATGTCCCCTATGGAACAGCCGAGCTCAGGGCACCAACGCAAGCTTTACGGCGGCGGTGCCCGCGGCCGTGACGGTAACCCTCACCGGCGCGGTTTTCAGCAGCTCGTGCCACACCTTCAGTTCGTAGGTGCCTGGCGGCACGCCGGTGAGGCGAAAGCTGCCGTCGGCGCCGGTGACCGCGGCCAGGTCGTCGGTGACCGTGATGAAGCCGCGCATCCATTGATGCGTGTTGCAGGTGATCCGCACGAGACCGGCTCCGTTCAGCGGCCGCGTGATGACCATGTTCGGTACTGGGAGGCCGACGTTGAAGAGCGTGCGGCCGCCGTCCTGCTGTGCGTTGGTCGTGTGCAGCAGGGCGTCGTGACTGGTGGTCTTGGTGGGAGCGCCTGGACGTGCGAGCTGCACGCGCGGCAGGAATCGGCACTTCTCGTTCGTCACCTGCGGATCGGGATAGGACGTCGTGTTCTTCACGCCGGTTAGCGTCACGACCACGTTGGCCAGAACGCCACCAGCGCCAACGGCCACGGTTTCGTCTGGCACTTCGGACCCACACACCTTGGCGTCCATGGTCACGCGAAGCGGACGCATCGCGGGCACCGCGGTCGTGGCGACGCCGGTAATCGTGCCGCTTTGTGCAAAGGCCTCCAGCGGATGGGCCGCAAGCAGCGCGCAGAAGAGGAGAAGGCCGGTGGGGGACATGAAGTGGCGCGGCACGATGTCTTGAAGGTAGCACGCGCCCGGCCGGAAGGCGGCCATGGGACTGCGGAGGCCATTCATGGGTGCATTTCGACCGCTTGCTGGCTTTGTCGAAGGGCGCGGTAAGCGTCGCGGTAGGCTGACTGACATTTCTGGAGGCAACTCGCTGTGGGACATCTCGGACGGCTACGATTGATCACGACTGGTGCGATGCTTGCGGGCCTCATGGCGGTCGCGCCTGCGGCGTTCACTCAAGCTGGTGCGGCCCTCTCTGGCAGGGTTACTCGTGCCGGCGGCACCGACCCGATGGCCGGTGCTGCGGTCGTCGTCGAAGAGCTCCGCCGCGAGGCCCGTACGAGCGCCGATGGCACGTATCGTATCGAGGGGCTCACTCCCGGCGAGTATCACGTGTCGGTCAGGGCTGACGGCTACAGCAGCCGCCGCACCGAGGTAACGGTGGCCGCCGCTGGTGCCACGCTGGATCTCGAAGTGGATCTCGACCTGCACTTTGCCGAGGTGCTGTCGGTCAGTCCGAATCCGAAGCCGCAATTCGAGTCGTTCCAGCCCACGTCGGTGCTGTCCAACGAAGACCTGGCCCGTCAGCTCGAAGACACCATTGGCGCCACGCTGCAGTCGCAGCCGGGTGTGGCGATGCGGTCGCTCGGGCCAGGGCCGGCGCGTCCCGTCATTCGCGGCCTTGATGGCGACCGCGTGCTCGTGCTGCAGGACGGCCAGCGCATGGGCGACTTGTCGAGCCAATCGGGCGATCACGGCGTGCCGACCAACCCCGCTGCAGCGCAGCGCATCGAGGTGGTGCGCGGACCGGCGACGCTGCTCTACGGCGCCAACGCCATTGGCGGACTCGTCAATATCGTGACCGATCAGATTCCCACGGAAGCGGTCACAAGACCCACCGGCTCGATGACGTTCAACCTGGGCAGCAACTCCAAGCCCGCAGGTGCGGCCGGCGACGTGCACGTGGGCAATGGCAAGTTCGCCATGCACTTTGGTGGCGGCGGGCAGCGGTCCGACAACTACCGCACGCCCGACGGCGAAGTCGCCAACTCCGATTCGCGCAGCGGCTTCGTGAACGTCGGCGCCGGTTACACCGGCAAGCGGCAGTACGCCGGCGTCAGCTACGGCTACGACGACACCAAGTACGGGATCCCGATTCTCGAAGAAGGGGCCATTAGCCTTACGCCGAGGCGCCACGCGTTTTCGGCGCGCGCGGGCGGGCAGGGGCTCAACGGCGTGCTGTCGTCGTATCGCGGCACCCTCGGCGTGCGCCGCTACACGCATGCGGAACTTGAAGGCACTGAGGTCGGCACTCAGTTCGAGAACAACACCGTCGAGGGCGAGGTATTGCTGTCGCACCGTCCGGCGGGCCGCCTGTCGGGCTCGCTTGGCGGCTGGTTCCTGAATCGCGACTTCAGCGCCACGGGCGCCGAGGCGCTCTCGCCGCCCGTTGAACAGAAGGGCGTGGCGGCCTTCCTCTATGAAGAACTGGCGTGGCCGCACGTCACCCTGCAGTTCGGTGGTCGTGTGGATCACACCACCTTCAGACCTCAAGACGGACTGCCACAGCGCGACTTCACAGAGTACTCGGGTTCGGTCGGTGCCCTCATCCGCCCCCGCGTTGCCAACGACAACTTCGTCGTAGCGTTCAGCCTGGCCAGGGCGGCGCGGAATCCGGCGCTCGAGGAGCTGTATTTCTTTGGCAACCACCCGGGCAATCTGGCGTTCGAGATCGGCAATCCGCTACTCGAAGCCGAGCGCGCGGTTGGGTTCGATGTGTCGCTGCGCGGCCGGTCGCGCCGGGTGCAGGGCGAACTCACGTTCTTCCGCAACAGCATCAACGACTTCATCTTCCGCAGCCCGGTCTCGGTCAGGGAGTTCAACGACCGGTTCGGCCAGGAAAATTCCGACTTTCCGTTCTTTGAATTTGCGGCGACCGATGCGCGGTTCTACGGCGCCGAAGCCCATGCTGACATCACCTTGACCTCGACCCTTGCCGCGGAGGCCACCTGGGACTTCGTGCGCGCCGAACGCCGATCAGACGGCACTGCGCTGCCGCGCATCCCGCCTCAGCGCGTCGTGGCGGGATTGCGCTACACGAATGGGCCGTTCCAGTTCGGCGGCAATGTCACGGCGGCCGCTGACCAGAACCGCGTGTTCAGCGAAGAGGCCTCCACAGCGGGCTACGCCATGCTGCGATTCTTCACGTCGTACACGAAGCAGACCGACCGGGCCGTGCAGACGGTGACGGCGCGTCTCGACAATGCCACCGACTCGCTCTACCGCAGTCACTTGAACTATCTGAAGGAGTTCGTGCCAGAAATCGGTCGGGCCTTCAAGCTGGTGTATTCCGTGAAGTTCTAACGGTCCGGACCGGTGGGCTTGCCATCCTGTGAGCCCATCCGGCCGGCCGCGCGGCGGCGATCCACGTAGAATGTCCGACATGATCAGGATCATTTTTCGCGGGATCGCCGTCGTGGTCGTCTGTGGCGGCCTGTTCCAGCTCATCCCTCTGCGCGCCACCGCCGAGCAGCCGGCCACCCCGGCCTGGCTGGCGCCGCATCGCGCCACGGCCACCAGGCTGATGGCCGAGGCCCAGGCCAACGACTTTGCCTGGCGGCGTCTGGCCGAGTTGACCGACACCTACGGCGCCCGCATCTCGGGCTCCCAGAACCTGACGCGGGCCATCGCGTGGGCGCAGGCAGCGATGAAGGCCGACGGTCTGGCCAACGTGCGCGCCGAGAAGGTGCTGGTGCCGAATTGGGTACGCGGGCAGGAGAGCGCCGTCATCATCGACCCGCCCGAGCATCCCGTCGCGATGCTGGGCCTTGGTGGCAGCGTGGCGACCCCGGCCGAGGGGCTCGAAGCCGACGTGCTCGTCGTGAAGGACTTCAAGGACCTCGAGGCACGTTCCGCTCAGGCCCAGGGCAAGATCGTGCTCTTCAACGTGCCCTATACGACCTACGGCGAAACCGTGCCCTACCGGTCGGGCGGCGCCACAGCGGCCGCCAAGCACGGCGCCGTCGCGTCGCTCGTGCGCGCGGTCGGGCCGATGGGCCATCGCACGCCGCACACCGGCGGCATGAACTACGGCGAGGGCGTCACCCGCATTCCCACGGCCGCGATTTCGGTGGAAGACGCCAACCGCATCCAGCGCCTCAGCGACCGTGGCGTACGGGTGCGCGTGCGCCTGAAGATGGAGGCGCACTTCGAGCCCGACGCGGAGTCCGCAAATGTGTTCGCCGAGATCACCGGCCGCGAGTTGCCCAACGAGATCGTGCTCGTCGGGTGCCACTTCGACTCGTGGGATACCGGCGCCGGGGCATCGGATAACGGCGTGGGCTGCGTGGTGACGTGGGAAGCGCTGCGCTTGATGAAGAAGCTGGGCATCCAGCCGCGGCGCACCGTGCGGGTGGGCCTCTTTACCAACGAAGAGAACGGCCTGCGCGGCGGCAACGCGTATCGCGATGCCTACAAGGGCTCGGCGGCGGATCACGTCCTGGCGCTCGAATCCGATTCCGGCGTGTTCGCGCCGGCGTCGCTTGGGTTCACCGGATCGCCGGCGGCCACCGAGCGCATGCGCGACATCGGCACGCTGCTGACGCCGTTGGGGCTGACGATTGGGTCCGGGGGCGGTGGCGCGGATATCGGTCCTATCGCGCAGGCTGGCAAGGTGCCCATGATGGCCTACGAGGGCGATGGCACCCGCTACTTCACCATTCACCACACACCGGCTGACACGGTGGACCGGATTGCCCCGGACGAGGTGTCGAAGGCGGCCGCGTCGATTGCGGTGGTGGCTTACGTGGTGGCCGACATGCCGGAGAAACTGCCGAAGTAACTCCCGGCCGCGCTGGCTACTGTCTCTCGGGACGCAGAATGACCTGCACGTAGCGCGACTCGTCCAGGAACCGTCGCGCGGCGTCGCGCACGACGGTCGCCGTCAGCCGGTCGTAGAGCGGTCGTGGGTCGATGGCCGTTGCCACGTTCTCGCCCTGATCGTAGGCCTGCGTGAGCCGATTCAGCCAGTAGGGGTTCTGTCGTGCGTTGGTTTCGAAGTCGCGTTGCGCAGCGAGCTTGGCGTCGGCCAACTGGCCGCGCCCAGGTCCGCCGGCTTTGAACTCCGTGATCACCTGCCATGCCGCGTCCACGAGCGTCTCGACGCGGGCTGGGTCGCAGCCAAACGAGATGGACACGCGGTACTCCTGGCGCGGGTGGAAACCGAAGGCCGGTTCCACGCTCACGCCGTAGGTGCCGCCAAGATCCTCGCGCAAGACGCGATGAAGATTGCCGCTGAGCGTGGCCGCCATGGTGCTCACGAGCAGCCGGTTCGCCTCGGTGTTCTCGAACGCACCAGTGAACACGATGCTGACCTGGCTCTTTGGCTCGACCCCTTTGCGCACTTCGCGCCGCACCACCGTCGTCGGTGTGCGGATGCCGACGTCTTTGGCGGCTTCGACGCGGCCGCGCGCGGGCAGCGACGCCAGGTAGCGCTCCACGAGCGGCTTCATCGTCGGCAGATCGAAGCTGCCAACGAACACGAACGTGAAGTCGCCCGCGTCCGAGTACCGGTCGCGGTAGAAGGCGAGCGAGCGATCGAGGTTCATCTGTTCGACCAGGGCGGGCGTGAGCGGCCGGGCGCGCGGATGGTCGCCCGTCAGCGCCGAGGTCACCGCCTCGTCGAAGGCGGCCTCGGGTTCGGCCTGCCGATTGGCGAGCGACCGCTTCAGGTTCGCCGTGAGCACCGCGAAAGCCGTCGGGTCGGCCCGGGGCGCAGTGAACGTCAGGTGGATCAACTGAAACATCGTCTCGAGGTCTTTGCGCGCCGCGCCGCCGCCAAGGCCCTCTTCGGCATCGGTGATGTCGGCGCCCACGAACGTGTTCACCGTGGCAAGCGCCTTGGTGAGGTCGAGGCGGCTGAGGCGTCCCAGGCCGCTTTCCGCCATCACCGCCTCGGCCGTGCGCGCGGCGACGAAGTCGGCATCGCTGGCAAGCGAGGTCCCGCCCGGGCTGACGGCCCTGAACAACACTTCATCGGCCTTGAAGTCGGTGGGTTTCAGCACCACCCGTACGCCATTCGAGAGGCGCCACTCGGTGATGCCGAGGGCGTCGGTTGAGGTCGTGCGCGCGACGGCGCCGGGTGACGGCAACGGGTCGAGCAGAGGCGCCGTGTTTACGACATCGACATAGGCCGAGAGCGTACGGGCGGTCGAGTCCTTGATGGCCGCCGCGAGTGTCTCGGTCGTGGGCGCCGTGGTGCCCATCTTCTGCGGCGCGTTGACGACGACCACGCGATTGGCGTCGGGCACCCAGGTGGCCGCGAGACGGTTCAGTTCCTCGAGCGTGATCCCGGGCATCAGCCGCTGGGCCATGGCCTGCTCGTAGATGATCCCTGGGATGGGTTCGTCGTTCATGAAGTTGCGGATGAACTCGTCGGCGAGTGGCGCCGATGGGGTCGTGTCCTTCTCCGCGAGGGCCTGTTGCAGGTAGCGTTGGCTGCTCACCTTCTGGCGTTCCAGCTCGGTCGCGGTGAAGCCGTAACGCGCGACCCGGTCGGCCTCGGCCACGAGCGCTGTCAGACCACGTGCGGCGCCGCCTTCGGCCACCAGCGCCTGCATGGTCGTGGCCTCCATCGTGCGCACGAACAAGCCGCGCGAGCTGCGGGCGGCCTGAAACGGCGCGTTCGGCGTGCGCGCCAGTTCGTCCAGGCGCTCCGAGAGCATGCCGGCAAACAGGCGCTCGGCCATCTGCGCCCGGTAGACGCCGACGGTGCGCTGGTCGCGAGCCGGCATCTTGCCGATGACGCCCACGGTCGTGGCCGTGGCTTCCCGGTCGGTGGCGACCACGTAGCGAGTACCCGCGTGGCTGGGCACGTCATACGGCGCTCGTGGCCGCGGCGACGTGGCCGCCGGAACCTGGCCGAAGTGCGCTTTGATCCGCCCTTCCATGTCGGCGCGACCGAAATCGCCCACGACGATCACCGCCATCAGGTCGGGCCGATACCAATCGGCATAGAACTGCTTCAAGCGCGCGTGCGGCGCATTCCGAATCGTCTCCGGCGTGCCGATCGGCGACCGCACGGCGTAGCGTGACCCCTGCAGCAGCACGGGCATCACGATGTTCTGCATCCGCCCGTCCGCGCCCAGGCCCTGCCGCCATTCCTCGAGAATGACGCCGCGCTCCTTCTCGATCTCCGACGGCTCGAACGACACCCCGCGGGCCCAGTCTTCCATCATGAGCAGCGCCTGTTCGACGACGGCGGGGTCGCCCGAAGGAATCTGCAGCTCGTAGACCGTCTCGTCGAAGCTGGTGTGCGCATTGACGTGGGCGCCAAAGCGCATCCCGATGCCTTGCATGAAGGTGGCGATCGCCTGTTGCGGGAAGTGCCGCGAGCCGTTGAAGGCCATGTGCTCCACGAAGTGCGCCAGCCCGCGCTGGTCGTCGTCTTCGAGCACCGAGCCCGCCTTGACCACCAGCCGCAGCTCGGCGCGGCCCCGCGGCTGCTGGTTGGGCCGCACGTAGTAGCGAAGGCCGTTCGGGAGCGTGCCGACCGTGATCATGGGATCGACGGGGATGGTTTGCGCCAGAGCCAGACGCTCGGCGCCGGGCGGCGAGACTGGCGCCACCGGAGCCTGCGCCGTTACGACCTGGGCGATCGCGCCGACGACCAGCGAGAACAGAATCAACCAGCGGGGGGTGCGCGCGGAAGGGGCCTTCATCTCTCTAGTATCTGTGATCCTCCGCGTGCGCGAGTTGCTGGCCGGCGGGTAGGTCTCCGAGCGGCCCGACCACGGCCCGAAGGCCGGGGAAGGGTTGCCACGCCGTCCACAACGCCGTATCGTCCCGGCATGCCAAGCCTCCGTCGTATCGGTCTTGCGGGCGCCGCGATGGCGGCCATCGTGCTGGGGCCGGTCGGCCGGGAGGACCCGCTCTCGGCACAGGCCACTGTTGCCGCTGGCGTCACTGAGGCGAATGTCGCCGTGCCGATGCGCGACG
The DNA here is from genome assembly GCA_031376505.1 of Acidobacteriota bacterium. GTDB lineage: Bacteria > Acidobacteriota > Vicinamibacteria > Vicinamibacterales > UBA2999 > CADEFD01. The sequence continues at coordinate 26,346 of JANMDX010000350.1, read as the reverse complement.
CCGTCGTGCTGCGCGCCGATGTTCGGCGACCGGCCGACGCCCTGCGTCATCCCACGCTCGTCTACCGCACGCCCTACGGTAAGACCGAGACCACGACCAGCGCGCTCGTGCGCAAGGCCGTCGAGCGAGGCTACGCCGTGGTCGTGCAGGACGTCCGCGGCCGCTACGCGTCGGCGGGCGACTTCCGGGCCTACACGCAAGAAGGCGCCGACGGCTTCGACACGATCGAGTGGGCCGCCGCCCAGCCGTGGTCCAACGGCAAGGTCGGCACCTTCGGACTGTCGTATCCGGGGGCCGTGCAGTGGCTCGCGGCCGTGCAGTCGCCGCCACACCTCATCGCGATGGTGCCGGCGATGACCTTCGCCTCGCCCACGCACTTCTGGTACACGGGCGGCGTCTGGGACGGCTCGTGGCTCGAGTGGGCGTGGATGAACATGGCGCCCGATCTCCGCCGACGGGCGGGGACACCGGGCCCACAGAGCTACCAGGACGCGCGCACCGCCTGGACCGCGAGCGGCGCCGCGATGCAGGAGTTCTTCCCGCGCCTCGACATGCCGGTGCTCGAGGGCCTGGCCGAGTGGTACTACGAGTGGCTGCGCCACCCCGCCTACGACCCCTGGTGGGACTGGGCGGAACTGACCAACAAGTACGCGCGCGTGTCGGCCGCGGTGCTCAACATCAGCGGGTGGCACGACGAGATGTACGGCCCGATCGGCGCGACCACCAACTTCACGGGCCTCGTGAAGGCACGTGGTGGCAATGCGCGCCAGGCGCGCACGCAGGTCGTCGTCGGACCGTGGACCCACGGGTCCGACTGGGGCTCGTCGCGGGTCGGCACGCGCGAGATGGGCGCGGCTGCCATCCTCGACTACGACGAGCTCGTGCTGCGGTGGATGGACGCCTGGTTGACGGGGGCCGACAACGGCGTGGAGCGCGAGCCGCCCGTGCGGATCTACGCCATGGGTGCCGGCGCCTGGCGTACGGGCGACACCTGGCCGCCGCCGGCCGAACGACGGCCGCTTTATCTCGGCGGAGCACCAGCGCCAGGCACCACGGCGGGCACGCTCGAGTGGACACCCCTCGCGCGCGAGACCTCGGCGGCATTCGTGTCGGATGCCGCCCGCCCCGTGCGCGATCCGCACGACGGCAACGCCGGTGGCCTCGACTACCGCTCGCTGAGCACCAGGGACGACGTGCTCACGTTCGAGACGGCGCCTCTGCCAACCGACCTGGAGGTGCTGGGCCCCATCGACGCCGAGATCGCAATCTCGGTCGATCGGCCCGATACGGATCTCTGGGTGAAGCTGCTCGACGTCGCACCGGACGGCACGGCGTACAACGTCATGAGCACCGGCCTCGACGTCATCCGCGCCAGCTACCGGAACAAGACCCTGGCCCAGGCTCTGCTCGAGCCCGGGAAGGTCTACCGTCTCACGCTCGACACCTTGATGACCGCGAACCGCTTCCTGCGGGGGCACCGCATCCGCGTGGCGGTGATGGCCTCGTTTGCGCCCAACATGTCGCGCAACCTGCACACTGGCCGGCTCGAGATGGACACGGCCGAGACCGCACGCGCACGGATCACTGTCCACCTCGGTGGGCCTGACGGCTCGAGGCTCGTGCTGCCGATCCGGAGCGACTAAGCCGCCACGACGGACGACAGGCGCGTCCTCTGACAGTGCCCAGGCGGCTCTGAAAGGATTCCCGCACCGCCCTGGAACGTCCGCTACTTCGGCTGGTCACAAGACCTCGCGCTCGCCAGATCCGCCCGGCGGTTCGTGGCACGGCATCTGCTCCTCCGTTGAAGCGAAAGGTGCGAGGGTCGTCGGCCACGCCGCGCGCGGCGCCCCTGGGCTGAGGAACCACCGAGGATCTCGCCGTCCACGCCCTCAGGATGATGCGGGCTGCTCAGCGTGAGCCGCGTCGCGAAGCTGGATCGCAGGCAGGTGCAGGCAGCGCTGGCGCCTACCCGCGGATGGCTGCCCGCGGCGTGGCGCTATCACGAGGGCCGTCGCGACCCGCCCTAAACTCAATCGTAAGCTCCGCCGACAAGAGAGGCATGACTGCGGACCGGGGGCGAGCCGTTCCCGCGGCCGACGCGAGAGAATCGATGACGCAGCCCATTCCGTTCAACCGGCCAGCCGTGGTGGGCCGCGAGCTCGAGTTCCTGGCGGCAGCCGCAACGTCCGCTCACCTCTCGGGCGACGGCGCGTTCACTGCCCGTTGCCACGCCCTGCTCCAGGATCTGCTTGGCGTCGAGAAGGTGCTGCTCACGACCTCCTGTACTCATGCGCTCGAGATGGCGGGGCTGCTACTCAACGTCTCGAGTGGCGACGAGGTCATCGTGCCGTCGTTCACGTTCGTATCAGTACCCAACGCATTTGTGTTGCGCGGGGCGCGGCCAATTTTTGTCGATATCCGGCGCGATACGCTGAATCTCGACGAGTCTCATCTCGAGCGCCTCATTACGAGCCGCACCAAGGCCATAGTGCCGGTGCACTACGCCGGGATCGCCTGTGCGATGGAGACGATTCTGGCCGTGGCGGGGCGGCACGGCGTGCCGGTCGTTGAAGACAACGCGCATGGCTTGTTCGGCAAGTATCGCGGCCGCTGGCTCGGCACGATGGGCGCGCTCGGCACGTTGAGTTTTCACGAGACCAAGAACTTCACCTGCGGCGAAGGCGGCGCGCTGCTCATCAATGACCCGGACCTGGTGGAGCGCGCGGAGGTCATCCGCGAAAAAGGTACCAACCGCAGCCGCTTTTTTCGCGGGCAGGTCGACAAATACTCATGGGTCGACGTCGGGTCGAGCTATCTGCCCTCAGAATTGCTCGCGGCCTTTCTGTGCGCGCAGCTCGATGCCCGTGACATCATTCAAGGCCGGCGGCAGCGCCTCTGGACCGCCTATTCCACGGGACTGGCCGAATGGGCTGCGCGGCGGGGCGTGACGCTGCCTTCCGTGCCCGACGACTGTGAGCAGGCCTTTCACCTCTTCTACATGTTGATGCCATCGTGGCCGCAGCGGCGCTCGCTCATTGACCACCTCAAGCGGCAGCAGATCAGCAGCGTCTTTCACTACCTTCCCCTGCACCTCTCCGACATGGGCCAGCGGTACGGCGGAAAGGTGGGTGATTGCCCCGTCACAGAGGACCTCAGCGACCGGCTGATCCGGTTACCGCTGTATAACTCGATGACCGACGCCGACGTTGCGCGCGTTGTCGAAGCCGTGGTGCGCTGGACCTAAGACGACCGCTCGGGCGAACCCGGGTTCGCCCGTACCGCGCGCGCGAGCAACCCACTGGCTTCCTTGAGATCGGCCGCGATCCAGGTCGCCCCCGGCACGCCGTCCGGGTGCGTGCGTACTGCGTCCGCGCCGTAGCCCGTGCGTACGAGCACACCGCGCAGGCCTGCTTGCGCGGCCATGCCCATGTCGAGAGGCTTGTCGCCGATGACGAACGACTGGCTCAGGTCAATTGCGAAACGCCGGGTTGCCTGATGGATCATCCCTGGGGCCGGTTTGCGGCAATCGCACACGACTCGATACGGTGCCACGACGGCCTCTGGGTGATGCGGACAGAAGAACCAGCCGTCCACGCGTGCGCCGTTCGCTTCGAGCGTGGCAGCCATGTGCGCGTGAATGGCGAGCACGACGTCCGGCGTGAACAGCCCTCGCCCAATGCCCGCCTGATTCGTCGTGACGCAGACCAGAAACCCCTGGCGGTTCAGCTCCGCCACGGCGTCGATGGCGCCGTGAATCCAGCGGATGTCGTCGCGTCGGCTCAGATAGCCGACGTCGTCGATCATGGTGCCGTCGCGGTCAAGGAAGACGGCCGGCGTCATTCGCGGTGCCTGCGAGATCAGGGTAGAAGCGATCCACCGGATAGGCCGACCCGCGCAGGGACTGCCGACAGTAGTCACGAATGCGCTGTTGGACAGCGGGTGTGACATCTTCGTGACGCGCGGCCTTGCCGCTTGCCAGGAACTCGCCACCCGACACGGAGAACATCGTTGGCGGTGCCATCTCGAAGAACTCCTCGTGCTGCTTCATGTACTGGAAGCTCGTATGCTCGGCCACGCGCGCTCGTTCTTCGGCGGTGAGCGTGCATTCGAGGAACGCCGACACGCGATCCAGCACCGCCCCAAAATCGCGTTTCATGTCTTCGAAGTGAACGAAGAGTACATTCTCGCGGTCGCGCGCCCATTGCCACCAGCCATCGACATGTGACGGCCAAGGCCTCCAGTACATCCGGTCGCTGCAGAACCAGTCGACCATCGTGTCGAGGGGAGGTAGAAACGGACCCAGCATCGAACGATTGAAGTCGACGATGCTCGCAAAGCAGCTAACCGGATGCCGCGCGACGTAGATGTACTTCGCCCCGCCGGCGTAGGGGCAGAGACTCGTGGGCAAGTGGCACTTGATGATCCGGCTTGGCGGCTCGCCGATCCGTGGGGCAGCGTCGATATCGACACTGTTGATGGCGTCGATCCATGGGCTGACAGCGTAAAGGTGCCGGCGTTCACCGTTCACGTTCTCGCCCCGTCCGCGCGTGAGGATCTCGTAGACGACCTGCTGCATCCACGTGGTGCCACACCGCATTTGCGTCACGATAAAGACATCGTCTGGACCAGGCGCGTAAGCCTTGGCCCTCGCAAAGACGGCAGGACTGCTGACCTTCGGCGGGCCGCTGACCTGCTCGAACTCGAACGTTGGCATGGTCGCACGCGCTCGTCCGAGCCGCGCGAGCAGATGGACCAGCGGCCGGGTCGGGAGCGACAGCACGCGGATCGTGCGCTTCAGGGCGCGCCGGTCGCTGAGCGAGCGGCCGTAGTACGCCATTCCGCTGGTCTGCCGGCCCTCCCACCGCAGGTAGAGCCACAAATACACCAGGCTGGCGACGGCAAGCAGCGCCGCTGTCGCCATGATTCCGATCCACGTCACCGCCTGAGGGTCTCCGGGGAGGTAACTTCGAGAGCCACGGTCACGCGACTAGGATTTCGGCTTGAAGACCGCACGCCAGATCGCGCGCACGAGACCTACGAGCTTCTGCCAGAACATCAAGGCCGCGCCCACCACGACGGCCAACGCCGACGTCAGCGGCAGAAAGACGTCTGGACCGATGTACATCAGGACAGCAAGCGGCGTATCCCCGGCGCATGCGTGAATAGACGCTGCCACGATGTCCATAGGCTGGTAGCCTAGCACCTTCTTCAAGCGCCGAATCAAGGCGCGAGGGATACTGCCCAGTTCTGCGCCAACTTGCCGCGCAGGCAAGCGCAAAGGGACGCCGACGGTTGAACGCGAAGTCCGCTACTTCGCGGCGCCAGGCGCTGCCGGCATCAGACTCGGCATCTTGCCCGGCGATTCGAGTACCCGGCGAGCCACCACGTTGACCACCGTGGCGTCGTTGCGTGCGGCGCTCAGGAAGGCGGTGCGCAGGAGTTGCTCTTTGCGCTGCTTTAGGGTGCCCGTAAGCTGGTCGCGCACGCCTGGCGTGTTGAGGTCGCGCTGGCCGGCCTCTTCCTTCCGCACGAGCAGCACGAGCGTGTGCGCGCCGCCGCCGCTCACCGCACTGACCGTGCCGGGCGCCGACTTCAGCACCGCATCACGCAGGGGGGGCGGGGCCTGGTTGAGCGCCGAGATCGGCACCAGTCCAAGGTCACCGCCACGCGGCGACGACTGTGGGTCTTCAGAGAAATCGCGGGCCAGGTCCGCAAACGGGGCGCCGGCCTTCAGCTTCTCCATCAGCATCTGCGCCTTCTGCGCCGCCATCTGCGGTGTCGTCGCGTCGTCGCCGGTGCGATTGGTCACGTCGGAGTCGCGCACGGGCGTGACCACGATCTGCGCGATCTGGTAGGACGTCTCTGCCAGATTGAATTGGGCGCGGTTGGCTTCGAAGAAGGCCGTCAGGTCCTGGTCGGCAATCGTGATCTTCGACGTGACTTCGCGATCGACCAGCTTCTGCGACAACAGCTCGCGGCGGATGCCGTCGCGCATGTCGGCGGCCGTGAGGTTGCGTTTGGTGAGTTCCTGCTGGAACGCCGCATCCGGAATGTTCTTCCTGCCCTCGTTGAAGGCGGTGTCGACCTCGGCGTCAGTCACCTCGAGCTTCAGCGCGCGCGCCTTGGCGAGCAGGATGTCCTGCACGATGAGCTCGTTCAGCAGGTTGAGCTTGGCGTTCAGCACTTCTTCGTCCGACGGCGGTGCCTGCCCTTGCGATACCCGCCGGTAGGCCTTCTCGACGTCGTCGGCGCTGATCTCGCGGCCGTCCACGACGGCCCAGGCGGTCGCCGAGGGGGCGGCCGGGCCGGCGGTCTTGGTTCCGCACGCGGCAGCCAGGGCGGCCAGGGCCAGCGCGCCTGCCAGCGCGGTTGAACGGAACGAGGCAATCGACGGAGCGAGTCTCGAAGTGAGCATATAGCGATAAGCGTATCCTGTCTGGTGGTCGAGACAAAGCAACCGTCTCGACCCTCAGTGGGACTCGCCTCCGGTGGCCACGACCCGCTCGGGAGCGGCCGTCCAGCCGGTTACACGGGCTGGCGCTGTTCCTCGGGCTTGACCGTGACCGGATCGAGGAAGGGCATCATCGCTCGCAGCTCCGCCCCCACCTTTTCGATGAGATGGCGCTGCTCGGCCTGGCGCGTGGCGGTGAACGTGGGCCGGCCCGCCGCGTGCTCGTCCATCCAGAGCTTGGCGTAGGCGCCGCTCGTGATGTCGGCCAGCATGCGCCGCATTTCGGCCCGCGTGTCGTCGGTGACGATGCGGGGCCCGCCCGTGTAGTCGCCGTGCTCGGCCGTGTCCGACACCGAGTAGCGCATGTAGTTCAGGCCGCCGCGGTACATCAGGTCGACGATGAGCTTCAGTTCGTGCATGCACTCGAAGTAGGCGATTTCCGGCTGATAGCCGGCCTCGACGAGCGTGTCGAAGGCGGCCTTCACGAGCGCGCTCGTGCCGCCGCACAGTACCGACTGCTCGCCGAAGAGATCCGTCTCGGTCTCTTCGGAGAACGTGGTTTCGAGCACGCCGGCGCGGGTCACGCCCAGGGCTTTGGCATACGACAAGGTCACGGCGCGGGCCTGACCAGACGCGTCCTGATGGATGGCAAACAGCGCGGGTGTTCCGGCGCCCTCTTCGTAGAGCTCGCGGACGCGATGGCCCGGCGACTTCGGCGCCACCATCGCCACATCCACGTGGGCTGGCGGGGTGATGATGCCAAAGCGGATGTTGAAGCCGTGCGCGAACATCAGCATCTTGCCGGCGGTGAGGTGCGGCTCGATGTCCTTGCGGTAGATCTCGCCCTGCACCGTATCGGGCACGAGCATCATGATCACGTCGGCCTCTCGAGCCGCGTCCGCAATCGACATCGCCCGCAGGCCGGCGGCGTTGGCCTTGGCCGCCGAGCGGCTGCCCTCGTAGAGGCCGACGCGCACGTCCACGCCGCTGTCGCGTAGGTTGAGAGCATGGGCGTGGCCCTGCGAGCCGTAGCCGATGATGGCGACCTTGCGGGCGCGGATGGGCGCCAGGTCGGCGTCCTTGTCGTAGTAGATGACGGCCATGCGAACTGATCTCCTTGAAGCACCGCGGCGCGAGGCGCCGGGCGAAAACTACACCGAGTACGAAATATCGTGCGGGTCGGCGGCGCCTTCGCGGCCCGGCGCATAGCCGGCAGGCGCGGTGACGGCGGTGCCTTCTCCGCGGGCCATGGCGAGCGTTCCGGTGCGCGCCATCTCGAGTACGCCGAAAGGCTCCAGGACCTCGAGCAGACGATCGAGCTTGGCTTCGCCCCCGGTGAGTTCGAGCACGAGCGAGTCAGCCGACACGTCGATGATGCGGGCGCGGAACACGTCGGCGAGCTGGAAGATCTCCGGCCGCGTGCCCGCCGTGGTGGCCACTTTGATGAGTGCCAGCTCGCGGGTCACGTTTGGCCGGTTGGTCACGTTGTCCACCCGCAGCACGTTCACCAGTTTGTAGAGATGCGCTGCGACATGGTGCGCGCCCTCGTCGTTGGTGTCGACCACGATGGTCATGCGCGACACGCCCGGCGACTCGCTGCGCCCTACGGTCAGCGACTCGATGTTGTAGGCGCGGCGGCGGAAGAGCGACGCCACGCGCGTCAGCACGCCGGGCTTGTTCTCGACGTACACCACAAACGTCATCATTGGTCGGCTCCGGTTTCGGCCAACACCGACGGCCGGCGAATCATGTTCTGCAGGTCGGCGCCCGCGGGCACCATTGGATAGACGGTGTCTTCCTGCTCCACCCGGAAGTCGATGACCACCGTGCCCTTGTGGGCGCGCGCGGCCTGCACCGTGGGAATCACATTGGCGCGTTCGGAGACCCGCATCGCTGTGAGGCCGAACGCCTCGGCCAGCTTCACGAAATCAGGGCTTGTGAGTGGCGTGGCGGCGTAGCGGCGTTCGTAGAAGAACTCCTGCCACTGCCGCACCATGCCCAGGTAGCCGTTGTTGATGATGGCCACTTTGATGTCGAGGTTCTCTTGCGCAATGGTCGCCAGCTCGCACATCGTCATCTGAAAGCCGCCGTCACCGACGACCACCCACACCTCGGCGTCGGGCCGCGCCACTTTGGCGCCGATGGCGGCCGGCAGCGCGAATCCCATCGTGCCCAGGCCCCCCGACGTGATGAGCGAGCGGGGCTGCTCGTGATGGTAATACTGCGCTTCCCACATCTGGTGCTGACCGACGTCGCTGACCACGACTGCCTTGCCTTCGGTTTCCCGCCACAGGTCGTTGATGACGTGCGCCGCGTAGAGATGGCCGCTGTCGGGCAGGTTCTTGATGTCGCGCACCGCGGCATCGCCCCGCATGCTGTCGATATGCGCGCGCCACTCCGAGTGGTCACCCTTGGCCACGCGCGGCAGCAGTGCCGACACGATCTGGCCCACGTCGCCGACCAGGCCCACGTCGACCTTCACGTTCTTGTTGATCTCGGAGCGGTCAATCTCGACGTGGATTTTCCTGGCGTTGAGCGCGTAGGTCTTCACGTTGCCGGTCACTCGGTCGTCAAAGCGCATGCCGAGCGCCACGAGCAGGTCGGCTTCCTGAATCGCCTGATTCACCCACGCTTCCCCGTGCATGCCCATCATGCCGAGGTTGAGCGGATGCGACGCCGGCACGCTGCCGATGCCGAGCAGGGTCATCCCGATAGGAATGTCGGTATGTTCCGCGAACCGCCGGATGATCTCGCTCGCGCCGGAGGCCGTGATGCCGTTGCCGGCGAGAATCATCGGCCGCGCCGCCGTCTGCAGCAGCGCGATTGCGGCCTCGAGGTCGGCATCCTTCGGCCCCAGATTCGGACGGCCAGCGGGCGACGTGCTGGCCTCGGGCCACGTGAACTCGCACGACTTCTGCTGGCAGTCTTTCGTCATGTCGATGAGCACCGGCCCGGGCCGACCCGACCGGGCCACGTGGAACGCCTCGCGCACCGTGGCGGCGACGTCTTCCGGGTTCGACAGCAGGTAGTTGTGCTTGGTGATCGGCAGGGTGATGCCGGTGATATCGGTTTCCTGAAACGCGTCCGAGCCGATGAGCTTGCTGCCGACCTGGCCCGTGATGCACACGATGGGCGACGAGTCCATCATCGCGGTGGCGATGCCGGTGACCAGGTTCGTGGCGCCGGGGCCGGAGGTGGCGATGGCCACGCCGACCTGTCCGGTGGCCCGGGCATAGCCGTCGGCCATGTGCGCCGCGCCTTGCTCGTGGCGGACCAGGATGTGGCGAATGGGGTAGTCGAGCATGGCGTCGTAGGCCGGCAGAATGGCCCCGCCCGGATAGCCGAACACGCACGTGACGCCCTCGCGCACGAGCGATTCCCACAAGATCTGCGCTCCGGTCAACTTCATTTGAATCCTCTTATAGCTAAACTACGTTTCGATCGTTAGCGAAGTCAAGCTTATTGATTGTTTAAAAGACGTTAGCTTTACTTATTACACGGCGTTCACATTTCGTCGCGCCAAGGTTCGGGCCTGTCGGGCCGGGTCGTGCGCGAGCAAATCCCGGCGCTCGTGCCTCTTCTACCAGTGACACCAAACCGCGACATTTGCCGGCAGGCGTGCCGCGCTGATGTTCCCCACGCCCACGTACGGAGGATGTTGTGAACACTTCAATCGGCCGCGCCCGGCGCCTACTCGCCTGTGCATTGACGACGCTCTCCCTCGCCGCCTCTGCGACCGCCCAACAGAAAGAGAAAGACAACGAGAAGAAGAATGAGAAAGGCTACGAAGTGTGGCTCGTCGACCAGAGCAACTCCAACGGGCTTGCCTACGGCGGCGCCATTCATATCTTCAACGGACGCGACCTCGAGAAAGCCGGATCCCGTCCCAGCCCGTCTGCCGAAATCATCGACCTTGGTGGGGCCACGACCGCGCTTTGCCTGAGCGCCACAGGAGCCGCGCCGGTGCGGCCGCACATGATCGTGTTCAACCAGGCCAACACGCACGCCGCCCTGGCTTTCGTGGCCACCGGTCACGTCGTGTTCTTCAACGCCGTGTCGCGAGCGCCACTGGCCTGTCTGCGCATGGCCCCAGGCGCTGGCGGCGCCAGGCAGGCACACGCCGGCTGGCCAACCGAGGACGACCAATACCTGCTCGTGGCGAACCAGAACGGCAAGCGATTCGAGCGCGTGCGCACCGACTATGCGACCAACACGTTCACCTACGCACCGGCCGACGCCGTCGACCTGGCCGACGGGCTGACGCCCAACGGCCTGCCTCGCCAGGCCCCGGGTCTCCGACCGGACGCGGCCCCCATCTGCCCATTCGTGGCCTCTAACAACGGCCCCGCCTTCGTCAGTCTGCGCGGTGGCGGGATGTTCATGGTCGACTGGGCCGCCACGCCGATGGCGATCGTCGGTGAGTACGACGCCGCCACCGTCCCGGCCAACGGCTGTGGTTTCATCGAGGCCAAGGGGTGGGTCTTTGCAGATGGCGGCGGCGGGACGGCGAACAACCTCGACGGGTTTGCCGTCTACCGCTTTCCGATGACGGGGTACGTCGCGGCCAATCCTCCGAACGTGCCGGCGCTGGAGATGCTGTACGAGGATCAGGAATCGCACGACCGCGACGCCCACGGTCCTGCCGTGACGAAAGACGCGCGCTACACCTGGATCTTTGACCGCGGTGCCAACGTGGCGGAGGTGTTCGACAGCGCCTCGGGTGAGCGCGTCAACACCGTGGACCTTGTCTCGCCGTTCAGCGCTGATCCGACAGTGGATCTCATCGGCGAGTCGCCCGACCGGACGTTCTTCTTCGGCTCGCTCCGTGGGCCAACGCCCCTCAGTGGCGATCCACACTCGTCGACCGGGTCGACGCCCGGACTGCTCGTCATGAAACTGAAGAGCGGCGGACGCGACATGGAGGTACGGGGCCTCGTGCCCATTTCAAACGTGGACGCCACGGGCATCGAGCGCGCCGACGCCCACGGTATTCGCGTCAGAGTGCGGTAACGCGCGCGGTCACGCCAGAGTGAGGTCCGGTGTTACGTGCGACGCCGGGACCTCATTCCGTGCGTAGCGCCACCCACGGATCCTGACGCGCGGCTCTACGTGCCGGCACATAGCCTGCGGCCATCGTCACTGCGGTGAGCAGTGCCACAGCGCCAACCAGCACGGCCGCGCTTGGCGACACCAAGCCGAACAGCGCGGACTGCATCACGCGGCTTAGCATGGTGGCCAGGGCCACGCCGGCCAGCACGCCGCCGGCCGTGATGCGCCCCGCGCGATTCGCGGTGAGCCACATGACTTGCTGGCGTGTGGCACCCAGGGCGAGGCGCAGGCCGATTTCTTTTGTCCTCCGGGCCGAGAGGTACGACATCAGGCTGTACATCCCGGTCAAAGCCAGCACTAGTGCCAATCCGCTCATCACCGTGAGCACTCTGGCGAAGTAGTCGATGCCGGTGACCTTGGCCCGAATCACGTCGTCCATGGTGGCGAGGTTCTCGATGGGCTGATCGGGATCCGCGGCGGTCACCGCGCGCCGCACGGCGTCGGCGAGGAGCAGCGGATCACCCGACGTGCGTGCCACGAACGTCATGCTGAACGTCGGATCCTGGCCGAGCGGGCGATACACCGTCGGGAGTCGCTTGCCGGTGAACCAATCCTGCAGCACGTCGCCGACCACGCCGACGACCGTGACCCAGTCGCCGTCCTTCTCGAGGCGGAAGCGCCGGCCGATCGGATCCTGTGCCGGCCAGTATTCCTCGGCGAGCTTCTGGCTGACGAGCGCAACTCGCGGCGCCTCCGGCCCATCGCCATCGGAGAGATTGCGGCCGGCGACGAGGGGGATGCGCAACGCACTGAAGTATTCAGGGGTCGTGCGCTGCAGGTCCACCGTTCGCGGCGTCGCGTCGTCGGCCGGCTGCCCGTCGAGAAAGAGCGTGCGGCTGGCCGCCAGGTTCGTGTAAGGCAGGGCGCTGATGACGGCGGCATCCGTCACCGAGGGCAGCGCGCGAATCGTCTCGAGCACTCGCGCAGAGAACGTGCGCCGCCGCTGCGCGTCCGCGTACGGGCCCTCGGGCAGCGTGAGGCGGGCCGTGATCAGATTCCGCTTGTCGAAACCCGTCGCGCCGTTGGCGGCGCGATTCACGGCGCCCAGGATGAGCGCGGACGCGACGACCAGCGCCAGCGTCAGGGCGACCTGCGCACCCGCGAGCAGGGACCGCATCCACTGGCGCCCAGGCGGTGCGGTGGAGGCGCGTGTGCCGCCCAGGAGCGCTCCGCTCGCCGCCGCGCGCGAGGCCTGCAACGCAGGCACGAGCGAGAAGATGACCGTCGCCGCGGCGCCAAAGGCGGCGACGGCCGCCGTCGTCGCCAGGTCCAGGCGGATGAACTCGTAGCCAGGCACGAAACGCACGACTGTTGGCGGAAGAAAGTCCCTCGAGAACCGGATCGCCACGGCGGCAAGGCCGGTGCCCGCAATCACACCGAGTGCGGCCAGGCACAGGCCTTCGATGAGCAGCTGCAGCGCCAGGCGCGTGCGCCCGGCGCCGAGCGCCAGGCGAATCGCGAACTCCGGCTGGCGTTCGGTGCCACGCGCCAGAAGAAGATTGGCGATGTTGGCGCAGGCAATCATGAGGAGCAGCGCGGCTGCGGCTTGCCAGATCGCGACGAATGGGCCCACCGCGTCGTCGCCAAGCCCTCTCGAGAAGCTCACCAGGGTGACCTTGCGCAGGCGATTGGTCTCCGGAAACTCCGTCGACTGGCGAGCGGCAAGGGCCGCCATCTCCGCGCGCGCCGACTCGAGGGTCTGACTCTCTGCGAGTCGACCAAACGTCATGAGGAACCCGCGGCGCCGTTCCGCCCAGCCGGCCTCGTCATAGCCAAGCGGCGCCCAGACCTCGGCCCCGTAGGGCACGGCGAACCTGGGCGGCATGACCCCGACGACGACATGCGGCGCGCCGCCGAGTCGCAGCGTCTTGCCGAGCACGGTCGGGTCTCCGCCAAAGCGGCGTTGCCAGAACGCGTGCGACAACACGACCGTGCGATTCGCTTCGGGGCGTCCCTCGGCCGCCGTGAACGTGCGTCCCAGTAGCGGCTGAACCCGCATGGTGGCGAAGTAGGCGGGACTCACGCGGAACCCGTGGACCTGCTCCGGACGCTCGACGCCCGAGTAGGTGGGGTCCCACCACTCGAGGGCCACCAGCTCGCGCACCGAGGTGGCCACCCGGGTCCAATCCTGAAAGTCTGCCGGCGCGACCGACTCGCGGTCGAAGTACGGTTTGTCCGAGCTCGTGTCCGAGGCAATCACGACCAGCCGATCGACCTCGGCGAAGCGGAACGGCCGCAGGTAGAGCGCATCCGCCAGATTGAAGATCACGGCGTTGGCGGCGAGGGCGAGGGCCAGCGTGCCGATGATGACGGCCGAGAGGCCCGGCCGCTGCCACAGCGCGCGCCACGCATGACGGAACTCCCGCACCCAGCCCGAGCCGAGGCTCATGGCTTCGAGCTCGGCCACGCCCGTGCGGCGCCTCGGCGTCACCGCGGGAATCACGCGGCCGGCGGCAAAGCGCGCGGTCAGCGCGAGTGACTGCCGCCAATACCATTGACGTGCCACCGCCACACCCCGACGGCGCGTCAGCTCCGCAAACTCCTCGCGCAGGTCTCCCGTGACCGCGTCCCGCCACTCGAGGTCGCGGATGCTCAGGCGCAGCAAGCGCTCGGCAGAGAGCGGAGGTGTGGTCGGCGATGTCATGGTTGCTCCAAGACGGCCTCGAGGCCTTTTGACAGACTGGCAAGCGACGCGTGCATGGCCTTGAGCGCCTTCACCCCGAGCGGTGTCACGTTGAAGTACCGGCGGGCTTTGCCGCCGCGCTCGGGCGTGGGATCGCCCATGCGAGAGCGCACGCAGCCCTTGGCCTCGAGCCGCTCCAGCGCGGTGTAGAGGGCGCCTCGAGCCACCGGCCGACCCGTGCGTTCCTCGAGCACTGCGCGCACGGGCACCGCGTACGCATCCGTCTCGACGTGCATGACGGCCAGCAGCACCGCGTACTCGAACTCGCCGACGTAGGGGGTGGGTTTCATGTCTGCAACGTAGTCTAAATCATGTCTACGGTGCAGGCAATAGGGAGTTGTGATGACTGCTGGTCCGCGTGTGGCTGGATGCAGGCTCGGACGCCGCAGCCGGAGCCCCGGCGCTCGCGCGAATCCCAGGAGACGCCTTCGAGGTGCACTGCCGAAATGAGCGGAGGTGCCGATCAGCCCGTGATGGCGTCGTCCTACATGCAGATGCTGACTGTCGTCGCTTCAGACGCTATGCGGACCCGCTCGTCGACGACCGGGAGTTCTTCATCCGGAAGGCCATGGGGTGGCTGCTGCGGAAGGCCGCCCCGCGCCAACCCGAGCACGTGATCGCCTTCGTAGAGCCGCTCGTACACCGGTTGTCTGGCGTGATTTGGCGAGAGCCCGTTCGCAGGCTGCCCGGCCGGGATCGGCAGCGGCTCGAACGGCTTCGCCGACGACCACCGGCGAGCAGTTAGCCGCTAACGGCTGGAAGACAGGGTCCTCACCAGGCGGTCCCAGTACTCGCGGGCCTGATACGGAGCCTTGACGGGCACGCCTTCATCCAGCCCGTGCGGTCACGGTGAGCGCGAGATCCGCCGTCGGTCTCGTGAGCGTGGCCTGCACCGCCGCGATCTCGGAACCGGGCAGGATGCGACAGTTGACCGTGGCCGTGGCGGACTGGGCCAGCGCGTTCTCGGCGTGCCCGGCGCCAAGCATCACCACGCCGGTGGTGCGCATTTGCGCACCGAGGTGCGGCACGGCGCTGAGGCGATCGATGGCGGGGTGCGAGGTGGGCCGATATCCTGCTCGTCGCCAGTTCACCGGCGCTTGTGCTGCGGCCCGAGATCGGCCCGCACCGCCCGATGATGTACGCCGTGCTTCTGCCGGCCGCGCCATGGTTGTGGTTTCACGTCATATCAATCGGCAAGCTCCTGCGGCCCGGCGCCAGAGAGCAGGGGCCAGGGTCTGATGTTGCGCGCCCATCCCCTGGGTTGACAGTGCGAGTCTCGGGTATTACGGTATTACCTGTGGCGACGTTGACGTTCAAGGTGACCGATCAGGAAGCTCGGCTGATCCGTTCGAGGGCGAGGAAAGAGCGCGTCACGGTGTCGGAGTACCTTCGCCGCCGAGCGAGCCTGTCGTTCGTGCCTGCGCGTAATCCGGCGAAGGTGCGCTGCCGTCACACCGGTGCGATGATCTTTGCCTCGCCTGACAACCAGCCGCCGCTGACCACGGCTGCGGTGCGCGAACTGCTGTCGGATTTCCCGTGACCTACTTGCTGGACGTCAGTGTCCTGGTCGCGTGGGGCTGGTCCGATCACGTTGATCACGAGCGGACGGCCGCGTGGATTGGCGCGGCCAAGAGAAGGAAGGCGACGACGCTGATGACCTCAGCCATCCCGGAACTCGGCTTCGTGCGGGTCTCGGTGCAGCGAACCGGAGGCCGCGTGACTGTTGCGGAGGCCACCGAGACGCTGGCCGGCATGGTGGCCGCCTTGGGCGCCCGGCATGTCCTGCTCGCCGACGACCGGGCCGCCCGTCAGTTTCCGGAGTGGTGCTCCTCCGCATTGCGCACAACCGACGCCCACCTTCTGGAGCTGGCCGCGGCACACGGAGCGACGCTGGCCACGCTCGACACCGGGATCCCAGGCGCCTTCCTTCTTCCCACCAAGGTGGCGAACGGCGGATGACCCGCGCGGTCTGGAACGCTGGCCGACTTGGGCAATGCAGCCACGTGCTACGCCGCGCTGGTGGACGTGGTTTCGGCGCCGGAACCGACCCGTCGGCCGGCGCGTAGACTGTGAAAATTTCCGACCCCTTTGTGAGGATTCCCATGCGACGCGTCATCGCCCTCGTGCTCCTGTCCCTCTTTACCGGCCTCTCGGTTGCTGGTCGTGGGCAGGACGATCGTCTCCCTGGCTTCGCCGGCGGGTCGTCGAGGCCGCAGCGGGAGTGGGAGCAGGCCTTTCGCGCCTTGCCCGAGCCCAGGGTGATGCGCGACGCGATGCAGCGCCTCACCGCGCGCCCGCACCACGTGGGCTCGCCCTACGACAAGGACAACGCCGAGTGGATGCTCGCGAGGCTCGAGGAGTGGGGTCTGGACGCCCAGATCGAGCGCTTCGACGTGTTGTTTCCCACGCCGAAAGAACGTCTGGTCGAGATGCTGGAGCCCACGGCGTTCACCCTGCGGCTCGACGAGCCCGTGCTTGCCGTCGACGCGACCAGCGATCAGAAGAGCGAGCAACTGCCGACCTACAACGCCTATTCGGCCGACGGCGATGTGACGGCGCCGCTCGTCTACGTGAACTACGGCCTGCCGGAAGACTACGAGCAGCTCGAGCGGCTCGGCGTGTCGGTGGAAGGCGCCATCGCGATCGCGCGCTACGGCAACGCCTGGCGGGGCATCAAGCCGAAGGTCGCGGCCGAGCACGGCGCCGTGGGCTGCATAATCTACTCGGACCCTCGCGACGACGGCTACTTCAGCGGCGACGTGTTTCCGGTCGGGCCCATGCGGCCCAAGGACGGTGTGCAACGCGGAAGCGTGATGGACGCGCCGCTCTATCCCGGAGATCCGCTCACGCCGGGTGTCGGGGCCACGCCCGGCGCCGTGCGCCTCGATCGCAAGGACGCCGCCACGATCACGAAGATTCCCGTGCTCCCGATCTCGTACGGCGACGCGCAGCCGCTCCTGGCGGCACTCACCGGCCCGCTGGCGCCGGTGGAATGGCGCGGCGCCTTGCCCATCACCTACCACGTCGGCCCAGGCCCGGCGAAGGTGCACATGCGGCTGCAGTTCAACTGGGATCTGAAGCCCGTCTACAACGTGATCGCGCGCATCCCGGGCGCCGTTCACCCCGACGAGTGGATCATCCGCGGCAACCACCACGACGGATGGGTCAACGGCGCGGACGACCCGGTGTCGGGCACGGTGGCCCTGCTGGAGGAAGCACGGGCCTTTGCCACACTCGCCAAGCGCGGGTGGAAACCGGCGCGTACGCTCGTCTACTGCATCTGGGACGGCGAGGAGCCGATGCTCCTCGGGTCGACCGAATGGGTCGAGACCCACGCCGACGAGCTGCGGCAGCACGCCGCCGTCTACATCAACAGCGATAGCAACGGCCGCGGTTTTCTTGGCATGGGCGGCTCGCACTCGCTCGAGCATTTCGTGAACGACGTCGCCAGGGCCATCGACGACCCCGAAGCGAAGATGTCCGTCTGGAAACGGAAGCAGCTGCAGCGCATCGCCACCGCCAAGAGCGCCGAGGCGCGCGCCGAGATTCGCGAGCGAGGCGACCTGCGGATCGACGCGCTGGGTTCGGGCACCGACTACACCGCCTTCCTCGACCATCTCGGCATCGCCACGCTCGACCTCGGCTTCGGCGGCGCGGATGACGGCGGCGTCTACCACTCCATCTACGACGACTTCTACTGGTACACGCACTTTGCCGACACGAACTTCGTGTACGGCGTGGCGATGGCCCAGACCATTGGCACGACCGTGATGCGGCTGGCTGGCGCTGATGTGCTGCCGTTTGACTTCACGGGTACGGCCGACACGGCCCGGGTCTACGTCAAGGAGCTGCGCGAGCTGCTCAAGACCCGACAGGAGACAATCGGCGAGCGGAATCGCCAGATCGAGGAAGGTGTGTTCCGCGCGACGAACGACCATCGTCGGCCTACCGTGGCGCCGAAGACGGAGACGGTTCCTCCGTATCTCAACTTCGCCCCGCTCGACAACGCGGTCGATGCGTTGACCGACAGCGCGCGCCGTTACCGCGCCGCCGTGGACGCGTGGTTGAACGCCGATGCGCGGCCGACGGCAGAGGCGGCTGGCGCGCTCGACCGCTTGCTCATCGACAGCGAGCGCGCACTGACGAGCGCTGCGGGCCTGCCCAGGCGCCCGTGGTTCAAGCACTTGCTCTACGCGCCCGGCGTCTATACGGGTTACGACGTCAAGACGATGCCCGGCGTGCGTGAGGCGATCGAACTGAAGCGCTACCCGGAGGCTGACCAGGAGATCGTGCGAGTGGCACAAGCTCTCACCGCACAAGCCGCGCTCGTGGATCGGGCCACGGCGAGCGTGGCGGAGGCCGTCGCGCGCAGCCGGCGATAGCGGAGACGGCTCCAGACCGGAAGCTCTACCTGGTCCGATCAGAAGCCCAGTTGCGCCGTGAACTGCACCGCGCGCGGCTGGCGCACGCCCGTGACCTGCCCGAATACACCCGACGAGATGCTCTCGGTGGGCAGGGTCCGCTGGGCGAGGTTGAACACGTTGAAGGCTTCGACGCTCAGCTTGAGCGACCGGGCGCCGCCGAGGGTCGGCGTCCACTGCAGCGTGACATCGGCGTTGAAGTACTTGGGGTTGTTGTCGAAACGCGCAATCGGTGCGAAGCCGAACAGCGCCCGCAGACGGTCGGCCTCCTCGAGCGTCATCTCGCGCACGCTGTTGCGGGAATAGGTGGAACCGGGGCACGCGATGTTGCGGCAGATGGCCTCGTTGACCCAGTCGGTGGTCAGGCCGTCGCCGTTTACGTCACGCGCCACGGTGATGTTCATCGGCGCTTCGGTTTCGAACTCGCCGATCACGCCGAACATCAACTTCGCCGGCAGCCGCCATTCGACGTGCGCGTTGGCCGTGTGACGGCGGTCGTCGGTACCGGGCCCCCAGTTCAGGTCGGTCTTCTCGGGCACCAGAAATCCGCTCACGAAGTTGAAGGCGTTGTCGCGCGACTTCGACAACACGTAGTTGGCGCCGTACGAGAGCCGTCCGGTCAGGCGCTTGCGGACGTCGACCACCAGGCCGCGGTAGCGGATCTCGCCGAAGTTCGAGTAGAAGCTCACGTTCGTGAAGGCCGGGTCAGGCCGCACGGCGCCGCCGCCGTTTATGTTGGCGGTTCCGGGGCGACCGGCGTTGGTGTTCTTGATGAATACGTGGTCGTACCCACGGTTGTAGATCAGGCTGACATCAACGCCGATGTCGCGCGTGATCTCGCGCCGGTAGCCAAGCTGCGTGTTCCAGTTCCACGGCGTCCGCAGGTTCTCGTCGATCACCGACAGGCTCGGGACTGGGATCGTGGCCGTGCCGCCGAACGGATCGGGCCAGCGCGGGTTGTCGATCTGAACGCCGATGATCTTGGGCGGCGTGAAGCGCGCGTTGCCGACCACGTTCAGGATGACCTGGTCGTAGTAGATGCCGCTGCCGCCGTAGACGACCTGCGTTGTGCTGCCGCCGGGCGCCCACGCAAATCCGAAGCGGGGAGCGAGGTTGTTGCGGTCCTTCGACACGCCATTGCCCGGAGCACCGGTCACGTCGATGAGCGCCTGGGTCTTGGCGCCCTCGTAGTCGTAACGCAGGCCCAGGTTCACGGTGAGGCTGGGCGTTGGCCGCCAGTCGTCCTGCAGGTAGAGCCCGATGATCTGGTTCGGACGCGCCAGCGTGGAATCGCCTTGATTCTGCGTGAAGCGGGTGGGCGTGCCGGCGACGAACGCTGCCAGCGAGGGGAACGTGTAGGTGCCGCGGAAGTTCGAGTCGAAGAAGCTGTCGGACTGGAAGATCTTCACCTGCGCGCCGGCCTTGACGGCGTGATCGCCGGTTCGTGAACCGAATCGTGTCCACGAGAAGTTGTCGATGGCCTGGTAGATCCAGTCGGTGCGTCCTTGCGGGTAACCCGAGTCACCCCCGAGGGTGAAGCCGCCCGTGATGGTCAGGTTCAGCAGCCCGGGTTGACTGACCGTGAAGTCGGCAGACGTCTGGCCCACCTGCACGTAGGCCTCGTTGAGCGTGTTGGCGCCGATCACCCACTTGTGGTTGCCGTTCACGTAGTTGGTACGGTTGAACGCTGTGGAGCCGTTGAAGTCGTAGACCGTGCCGCTCGTGCCCGAGGGCTCGCGGTCGTGGGTGAGCTGGTAGCGACCGGTCAGCGACTGTGCGCCGGTCACCTGCGCATCGATCTTGGCCGTGACGTTGTGAATGTTGATGTACTCCGGCCGCACGTGGCGCACCGTGCCGCCAGCACCGAAGATCGACACGGGGATGTTGTTGGCCGCCAGGAACTGCAGCGTCGACGGCGCGAAGCTGGCCGTGGCGGCCGGCAGCACGCGCGTGCTCACCGAACTGGTGTTACGGTCTTCCCGTTCGTAGTTCACGAAGAAGTGCGCCTTGTTCTTCCGGATCGGCCCTCCCAGCCACCCGCCGTAATGCACACGCTGGAACGGATCGGCCGGCACCGACCGGTCGGCGTACGGACTGCGCGACATCGTGCGCTGATCGCGAAACAGCAGGAACCCGCTGCCGCGCAGGTCGTTCGTGCCTGAACGCGTCACCACGTTCACGACGCCGCCCGAGGCCTGGCCGTACTCCGCCTTGAAGCCGGTGACCAGGATCTGGACCTCCTGTACCGAGTCGAGCGCCAGGGACTGCCGCGAGTAGCCCGAGATGTCCTCGCTGTTGTCGATGCCGTCCACGTTCCACTGGTTCGAACGGCCCCGCGAGCCCAGAAACGACACGCCGTTCGAGCTCTGTGCGCCGGGCGCGAGCCGCAGCAGCGACTCGTAGTCGCGGCCGATGATCGGCAGCAGGTCAATGGCCTCGCGGTCGAGGCGCGACTCGAGGGCCGAGGTGGTCGTCTGCACGATGGGCACCTGCGCCGTGACGGTGACCGCTTCGGTCAGCGTGCTGAGCGCGAGCTGGAAGTTGATGACGGCCTCGGCGCCCAGCGACAGCGTCAATCCGGTGCGCTGCGCGGGTGCGAAGCCAGGCAGCTCCGCCCGGATGTCGTACGTGCCTGGCGCCAAGGCCGCCATACGGTAGATGCCGTCGGCATCAGCCACCACGGCGCGTGTCACGCCGGTCGCGGTATTCACCGCGGTGACGATGGCCCCGGGCAGCACCGCGCCCTGGGCGTCGGTAATGGTGCCAATGGCCGTTGCGGTGTCGCGTTGCGCGAACGCCGGCGTTGCACAAAGCGCGGCCAGCACGCACGCCGTCAGCGTGCGTCGGTACGTGGTCATTGCCCTCTCCCCCAAACAGTCGTGCATATCCCAGGGGCGAAAACCCAGGAAGAATGGGTCGATAGTAACCCAGTCCCTGACGAACCCGCGCGCCGTTCCTGCGGGTTACCGCACGGTCTGCGGTGGGCGGCGGTGCCTTGTCGCCTGTTCGTAAGCGTAGGCCAGGCCGAGCAGCTTCCGGTCGTCCCACAAGCGGCCGAGGAACGACACGCCCACGGGATACCGATTGGCCAGATAGCCGGCTGGCACGGTGACCTGCGGCAGGCCGGTCGCCGCGCTCTCTTCGCAGGTGCCGGGTTCGGTGCCGTACCGCTCCGCCCCACCCTCGTGCGTGTGGGGCCGCGCCTGGTTGGCCGGATACAACAGCGCGTCGAGGCGCTGCGTGTCCATCGCACTCACGAGCAGCGCGCGGAAGTCCTCGCGCCCTCGATAGAACTGCCGAGTGGCCTCATCGAATGCCGTACCCTGCGGCGCGGGCGTGAGCGCGCCCTCGAGCCGGCGCTGTCCGACGGGCGCCATCTTGCCCGAGGCGATGAGCTCTTGAATCGTGAGCACGCGATCGCCGGCCCTCGCGCCACGCGAGAGGTATGCCTCCCACGCCGTCTTGAGCGACCCGGGCGCACTACCGCGGGCCGTGCTGTACTTGAGGTCGTAGTCGGGGATCGCGACGTCGACCACCGTGGCGCCGGCGGCCTGCAGCTCGCGCACGACCCGGTCCATCGTGTCGGCCACTTCACGCTCGCCCGTGATGCTGACGAAGCGCTGCCGGAACACGCCGATGCGCGCGCCCCGTAGCGACGCGCTCGCCAGTCCCGCGGCAAATGAGGGACCGGGATGTGCCGCTGCGTCGGCCGTCACCGCGTCCTCCGGGTCCACGCCCGTGACGAGATCGAGCGCCAGGGCGATGTCGCGCACGGTCTTGCCCATCGGCCCGACCGTGTCGTTGAACGTGTTGAGCGGAATCACACCGGCGCGGCTCGTGTAGCCGCGCGTCGTGCGGATGGTGGCAAGCGACGCAAAGCCGCTGGGGTTCGAGAGCGAGTTGCACGTGTCGGTGCCGAAGCCGAGTGCCGCCAGGCTCGTGGCGACGGCCGTGGCACTGCCGCCGCTCGACCCGGCCGTGCTCAGCGAGGGGTCGTAGGCGTTGCCCACGGTGCCGCCGACCGAGCTGATGCCAAAGTCGCCGAACGGGAACTCGTCGAGGTTCGCTTTGCCAAGGATCACTGCGCCGCCCGCCTTCATGCCCGCCGCGACCCGTGAGTCGATCCGCGGACGGTGGTCGATGAGCGCGAGCGCGCCGCCGGTCGTGGGCAGCTCAGTCGTGTCGATGTTGTCCTTCAGCACGATGGGCACGCCGTGATACGGCCCCAGCACGCGACCCGCTGCCCTGGCTGCATCGCGAGCGCGCGCGTCGGCGATTGCGCGGGGACTGAGGGCGAGGATGGCCGTGAACGTCGGGCCGTTGCGATCGTAGAGCGTGGCCCGCGTCAGGTAGTCGCGCACGATGTCCTCGCTCGTCACGGCGCCGCTCGTCATGGCGTCCTGCAGGTCTACGACGGTCTTCTCGAACACCGTGAAGGGGGTGGGCGCGGGTGTGTCCGGCAGGGTCCAATTGACGATCTCGGACCGCTGACGTGGCGTGAGCCCACGCAGGTCCGGCGCCGTCACCAGGCGGCGCGCCTCGTCGGTCACTCGCGCGATTTCGCTTCCTGGCGCGGGCACGCGCTTGTCGGCGCCCGCATACTCCGGCTCGCTCCAGGTCGAGAGCAGCGCGTCCTTACGCGAAATCGGGTAGCCCCCGCGCGGGTCGTACACCTCGCTCACGCCCTTCACGACGAAGGTCATGAGCGCGGCCGTCTGGCCGGGCCGCAGGGTGACGGAGTAGAGGTAGCCGACGTGCCCCGCGTCGAAGCCGGGGTAGGCATCGGCAAATGGATTGGCGTACATGTCGCCCACCCCCGTGCGCACGGCCCTAGCCTGGCTGTTGCCGAGCACGTGCGCCGATGGGCCATGGCCCGACGGCCCCTGCCGTGGATCGGCCGCGCCGCGGGCGTTCTGCATCATGGTGACGAACGTGTCGGCCGCGTCGATGCGTGTGTCGCCGCTCGAGGTTGCGGCCACGGCGGCGCGTCCGCCGTCGTCGTAGGCGCCGGTGGCCCCACCCCACGCCATTTGCACCACCCGCAGTTCGACCGTGGCATTGTGCAGCGTGTCGACATAGCGCAGGTAGTTGGTGTCTTTCGGCGCGAAGATCGACCGCGCCACCACGATGCCGTCGTGCAGCACCGGCGTGATGCTGTCGAAGCGCTCGCCGTCGCGCGCCAGGCCGAAGCCCCGCAAGTACAGATTGGTCACGGTCGGCGCGGCGCCGACGCCGTGGCGTACCTGCAGCTTCAAGTAGCCGAAGCCGTTGAAGGGATTGGCGCGTCCGCCCGTGGCGATGCCGCCACTGTCCTGTGCCCAGGGGGACGTGTCTTGAATGTCCCAGAACTGGCCGTCGGCCGAGGGCAAAGAGGTGACGGCGGAGGCGGGCACGAGGGCGAGTGCCGCCAGGCCGATCGCGGCGCAGACACAGCGAAAGGAACGCATGACGGCGAGTTTACCAGCGGGGCGCGGCGGAAACCGGCCCGCCGGCCGCTCCGGTCCGAACCCACGATAAGATCGGACGCGTCAGACCCATTGTCTGCGCGCCGACTGCGGCGCATCCGGAGGAAGAGAACGTGACACGTCATCGCTTTGCCCTGAAGGCCGCCCCTCTCGTGGTCGCGGCCGCCCTCACTGCCGCGTGCGGCGGTGGATCCCAGCCTGCGGCGCCAGCCGCCACCCCGAAGGTCGTGCCCACCGAAGTGGGCGAGATGTCGCCCGAAGAAGCCGGCGGCATGATGGCCAGCGCGGCGGAGGCCTCGGCCGCCTCCAAGGCGCCCCACGGCGGCACCGTCGTGAAGTTCGGTGCCGTTGCCGCGTTGGAGTTCGTGCACGACCCGTCGAGCGGCACGCTCACCGCCTACGTGCTCAACGGCAGCGCGTCTGGCACCGTGCGCAGCCCCGCCAAGAGCATCGACGTGGAGGTCACCGTGCCCGGCGGCGCGAAAGTGCAGGTGTCTCTGATGTCCACGGCCAATGGGCTGACCGGCGACACCGTGGGCAACTCGTCGCAGTTTGGCGGCGCCCAGCCAGGTCTCAAGGGCGTCACGGCGTTCACGGCCGTGGTAAAGCAGTTTGCCGCTGGCGGCGAGTCGTTCACGAACGTCGCGTTCGGCTACCCCGTCAATAACTGAACCGGGTCTTGGGCTGTGATTGGCCGGTGGCCAGGGTGCAACCCTCCGGCTGCCGGCGCCGTCTATAGATGCCGATGACGCCGATTATTCACGACCTCCGCCTGGCGCTGCGCGGTCTGCGGCGCAGCCCCCTGTTTGCCGTCGTGGCCGTGCTATCCCTGGCGCTCGGCATCGGCGCCAACACCGCCATCTACACCCTGATCGACCAGATCCTGCTCAGAAAGCTGCCCGTTCGCGCGCCCGACGAGCTGGTGATGCTCTACCAGCAGGGGTCACACGCCGGCAACAACATGGGCATCCGGATGCATTCGTACCCGATGTACCGGGAGCTGCAGCAGCGGGCCGATCCCCTGAGTGAGGTGCTGGCGCGCCGTCCGATCGAGACGTCGGTGACGATCGAGGGCCAGACCGAACGGCTCGCCGCCGAGCTGGTGTCGGGCAACTACTTCTCGATGCTGGGGGTGTCGCCGGCCATCGGCCGCGTGTTCAGCTCGCAGGAAGACGACCGCATCTTTCAAGGGCATCCCGTGGTGGTCATCAGCCACGAGTACTGGCTGCGGCGGTTTGCGGGCGCGGCCTCGGCGGTGGGCACGAAGATCCTGGTCAACAACTATCCGATGACCATCGTGGGCGTGTCGGCCGCGGGCTTTGCCGGCCTCGACCCCACACGCTCACCGCAGATCCGCGTGCCCATGCTGATGCAGCCGGTCATCGCCCCCGAGTGGACGTTCCTCAAGATGGACGACGAGCGCACCCGCTGGGTGCAGGTGTTCGGCCGACTCGAGCCGGGCTACACGGTGGCGTCGGCGCAGGGACCACTGCAGGGGCTCTTTCTGCAGATCCGCGAGCACGAGATGACGCTGCCGGGCGCGAAGGACTTCACGCCCTACATCCGCGACCAGTTCATGAAGGGCACGCTCACCGTGGCGCCCGCGGCCATGGGCTATTCGGCGCTGCGCAACGACTTCTCGACCTCGCTCCTGGTGCTCATGGGCATGGTCGGCCTGGTGCTGCTGATTGCCTGCGCCAACGTCGCCAACCTGCTCATCGCGCGCGGCTTCATGCGGCAGAAAGAGATCGCGGTGCGGCTGTCGCTCGGCGCCACGCGCCGGCAGCTCGTGCGCCAGCTGCTGACCGAGAGCCTGCTGCTGGCGGGTGCAGGCGGCGCCGCGGGCCTGCTGTTGGCCTCGGGCATGACGAGCGTCCTCCTGGGATACCTCCCAGTTGAAGGCGCGCCGCTCCTCATCAGTCCCACGCCCGATGGCCGCATCCTGGCATTCACCTTCACGCTCACGGCGGTTACCGGCGTGATCTTCGGCCTGCTGCCCGCACTGCGCGCGAGCCGTCCCGATACCTGGGGCACGCTGAAAGACACCGTAGGCGCCGTGGCCGGGTCTGGCGGGTCGCTGTTTCTGCGCAAGGGTCTCGTGGCCGCGCAAGTGGCGCTCAGCTTCTTGCTGCTCTTTGGCGCCGGGCTCTTCGTGCAGAGCCTGAGCAACCTGAAGGGCACCGACACGGGGGTGGCGCTCGACAACCTCGTGACCTT
>JANMDX010000340.1:0-28916 GCA_031376505.1 Acidobacteriota bacterium | reverse complement strand
CAGGATGTCGCGAATCCCCGCCAGCATCAGCGCGGTCAGCGGGTGGTAGATCATCGGCTTGTCGTAGATCGGCACGAGCTGTTTCGACACCGCCAGCGTCACGGGATAGAGCCGTGTGCCGGATCCGCCGGCCAGGATGATGCCTTTCACGACTTGACCACCGAGAGCCCGAGGCGCTCGCGATCGTACTTGCCGCGCGTGACCGCCTCGCACCACGCCCGATTGGCGAGATACCACGCGACGGTCTGGTTCAGTCCTTCTTGAAAGGAATACGTCGGGCTGAAGCCCAGCTCGCGCGCGATCTTCGACGCGTCGATCGCATAGCGCTTGTCGTGCCCCGGGCGGTCCTTCACAAACACCATCAGGTCGCGATAGCTCGCGGCGCCGGCCGCTTGTAACCGCGCGTTCTGGACCCCTGGCGCTGCCCGTTCGAGCGCGTCGCAGAGCGCATGCACCATGTCGATATTGGTCTTCTCGGCGTTGCCGCCCACGTTGTATTTCTCGCCGGGCACGCCCGCCCCGAGCACGCGCAAGATGGCGTCGCAATGATCGTTCACGTGCAGCCAGTCGCGCCGGTTCAGGCCGTCGCCGTAGATCGGCAGGGGCTTGCCGTCGAGGGCGTTCATCACCATCAGGGGCACGAGCTTTTCGGGAAACTGGTACGGCCCGTAGTTGTTCGAGCAATTCGTGAGCAGCGTCGGCAACCCATATGTCTCGTGGTAGGCGCGCACGAGATGGTCCGCAGAGGCCTTGCTCGCCGAGTACGGCGAGTTCGGCGCATACGGCGTCGCCTCGGTGAAGGCGCCCTCGGGCCCGAGCGACCCGTAGACTTCGTCGGTCGAGACGTGGAGGAAACGGAACTGCGTGCGTTGGGCGTCGGAGGCGCCCTGCAGCATCACGCGCGAGGCTTCGAGCAGCTCGAACGTGCCCCCGATGTTCGTACGGACGAAGTCCCCGGGCGCATCGATGGAGCGATCCACGTGGCTCTCGGCGGCGAAGTTCACGATGGCCGACGGACGCACCCGGTCGACTAGCGCGCGCACGTCGGTCCGTTCGGCGATGTCGCCCTGCACGAACGTAACGGTGTCGCCGTCGAGTACGCCGTCGAGACTTTCAAGATGGCCTGCGTAGGTGAGCTTGTCGAATACCACCAGCCGCGCCACGCCCGCCGCCTGGGCGCGTCTGACGAAGTTGCTGCCGATGAAGCCGGCTCCGCCGGTGACGATCCAGGTATTGGCGAGGGGTTGCGCAGCCATGACGACCCATGAATTATGGTCCGCGGCTGGCGGGCGTTCAAGAGGCGAGACCCTCAATCGCTCGCCTGCACGCGTGCTCGATCGATAATGGAGCGTCACATGGCCGCACTCCGCGTGGGTTTCCTCGCACTCCAGGAGCCGGGTATCAGCCCGGGGCAGCGCTATCGCGTCGAAGCGTTCCTGCCCGCCTTGGCTCGTCGACACATCGCGGTGCGCTACGACTGGGTACTCGACCGCGACGACCTGCGCGTGTTCTACGGCCATGAGCCCGCAATTCGCAAGGCGGCCGTGGCGGTCAGCGCGCTCTCGCGGCGCGCGCGCAGCCTGGTCCGTGCGGGAGCCGTGGACGTGTGGCTCGTCCAACGCGAGGCGTTCTTTCTCGGCAATCATTGGGGCGAGTGGCTGGCCAGCCTGCGCGCTCCGGTCATCTACGATTTCGACGACGCCGTGTGGATTCGCACGATGTCTGCCGCCAACAGCCGCTACGCGTGGCTCAAGAACGTGGAAAAGATCCCGCGCGTCGTGGCGCTGGCGCATACGGTGCTGGCCGGCAACGCGTACTTGGCCGCATGGGCGAGTGCCTACACTAGGAACGTGACGGTCGTGCCCACCTGCGTCGACACCGACGTGTTCGCCCCGGTCCGGCCGCCTCGTGCCAGTGGGCCCGTAGTCATTGGCTGGAGCGGCAGCCCTTCAACCATCGAGCACTTGCGCCCGCTGCTCCCTGTGCTGGAACGGCTCGCCGCCCGCGTAGGCAACCGCGTCGCCTTTCGTGTCATGGGGGATCCGACGTTTCGACACGAGCCCTTGGGCCTGCAGGGCGAGGCCTGGACGCCCGCCGCGGAGCTGTCGTTACTGCGCGGGATGGACATCGGGCTGATGCCGTTGCCCGACGACCAATGGACGCGAGGCAAGTGCGGGTTGAAGGGCCTCGTCAGCATGGCGATGGGCGCGGCAAGCGTGATGAGCCCGGTGGGCGTGAATGCCGAAATTGTCACCCCTGGCGAAGACGGCTTCCTGCCGCAAAGCGACGATGAGTGGGTGGATGTGCTGGAACGGCTCGTCGACGACCACGAGCTGCGCGCGCGGCTGGGCACGGCCGGTCGACGCACGGTGGTGGATCGCTACTCGGTATCGCGCTGGGCGCCGGTGCTCGGCGACCTCATCGAGACGGCCGCGGAACGCTGACGGCTGCGCCCCGAACGGCGTCGTCTGGTCATCACCCCTCGGGGGCACCCTCAGAGCTGCGCACGGATGGCCCACAGATCGGGAAAGGCCGGCTGCATCAACGTGGTGCGCAGATAGGCTGCGCCCGCCGACCCACCTGACCCAGGCTTCACGCCAATCGTGCGTTCCACCATCTTCATGTGGCGGTAGCGCCATTCCTGCACGCCTTCGTCGAGGTCCACGAGGCGCTCGCACATCTCGGAGTTCTTCGGGTCGGTCTTGTAGACGCGCACGAGCACGTCCTGCAACGCTGGAGAAGGCTCGGTGGCCAGCGCGAGATCGGCAGTGAGGAGGTCGCGCGGAACGGCATAGCCCTCGCGCTCGAGATAGGCCAGAAAGGTGCGCCATAACGACGACTCGGCTAGTCGCGCGGCCAGTGACATGCGCGCACGGCTGCCCTCCGGGAAGCGATCGAGCGCCTGCGGCGAACGCCGGCCGAGCACGAACTCGAGCTGCCGGAACTGGTCCGACTGAAAGCCGCTGGCCTGGTCGAGACGCGCGCGAAACGATTGGAACTCGAGCGGGGTCATCGTCTCGAGGATGTCGAGCTGGGCCACGAGTACCTTCAAAATCGTGAGCACGCGCTTGAGCGTGTGTTGAGCGCGATGGGCGTCGTTCACGTCGAGTAGCACGCGCACGTGATCCAGCTCGTGCAGGATCTCCTTGAACCACAGCTCGTAGACCTGGTGGATCACGATGAAGAGCAGCTCGTCGTGCTCGGGACCTTCGGAGCGGGGCTGCTGCAGTGTCAGCAGCTCATCGACTTTGAGGTAGGAGTTGTAGGTGACCGCGCGTTCCACGACGACAGCCTACTTCAGGGACGACTTCTTCAGGGGATTACGCCAGCGCAGGCCCGGGAACCGGCTGAAGTCGGCGGCGGTCGAGTGCAGCTCGGCCTGATACTCGATGGCTAACGCGGCCAGGTGCGCGTCGGTCGTGAGGTTCCCGGCCACGCCGACGTGTTCGAGCAGGCCGAACAGGATGTCGGCGTGTCGGTCGCCGGGGTGCAGGATGGTCACGTTCGGACGAGCGAGCCAGCCTCGGACTTCCCCGCAAGCCTCGGTGACGGTCAGGGGACGCGGTAGCGCTCTGGGATTGGTCGAAATGCGCACGAAGGCCAACGCTGTTGACCAAGGCAGTCCGACGGTTTGCGAGCCGCTCAAGCAGTGTGCGAGCCACGCCTGCGCCGGAGCGTGCCACTTGGCGGCACTGTTGTGGGCGTACAGGAGCAGGTTGGCGTCAGGAACGATCACGACGTTCCTTCTCCAGGTAGGCGTCCACGTCCATGTCGTCCAGGAGCTGGTTGATCTTGTCGTAGTCGATGCCAGGCATCACGCCCATGTCGTAGGCCTTGACCTCGAACGGCGGCAAGGGTTCCACGGCCTTGCCGGACATGCCCAACCCGGCCTTCAACGCGTCGTTGATGACGGCCTTGAGCGTCTTGCGCGTGCGGCGAATCTCGGTTTCGATGCGACGCGCCACTTCCGGCTCGATGGTCAAGGTGGTTCTCATCGAGACATCATGATGTCTGAAAGTTTTGATGTCAAGATGCGGTGACCGGCCTCAATTCGACGTCACATTCAAATGTAATGGTGACAGGCCCCGTTACAAATGTACGCAAAAAAGAGGTGGAAGGCTCGCTAGCGCGGCGAGCCTTCCACCTCTAAGAGACTCCCCCACAGGAGTCCAACCGTGGGGCCAGGGACTAGGAAGGGGACGGAGGGTCGCCCCCCCGCCCCAGCCCCGTGTTTACCAGAGCAGCCGGAAGCCGACGCGCGAAGTGAAGGGCGCGAGAATGGCCGTGGGCCGCAGGAACGAGCCGCCGGTCGACCGGTTGATCGTCTCCGACGCGTGGCTGTTCGTGATGTTGAAGAAGTCCAGGAAGCCACGGAACCGGATGCGGTTGGTGACGCTGAACGTGCGCTCGAACCGGGTGTCGAACACCCAGATGTTGTCCTCACGGCGCGAATCGGCCGACTCGGCGTAAATGGTCGAGCCCGGGAACGTGAGGCCGAAGGCATTGCCGGCCGTGCCGGGCACCGAGATCGTGCGCGCGAAGTTCACGCCCGACTGGTGCCGGACGATCGGCGAGATCCGCACGCCCAACGGGCCGTCATAGCTGCCAGTGGCCTTGAAGCTCCAGTTGGTCCGGTCCTGAAGGCCCGGCAGGCTGGCGTTGCGCGGAAAGCTGTTCAGCACCGTCTCCGGGAAGTCGGAGCTGATGGTGTAGGCGCCGCCGATTTGACCCGACCAGCGGTGGCTGAACCGCTTATTGAGCGAGCTCTCGAACGTCTTGTAGCGCGACTGACGGCCGGGCACGTTGTCGACCACCTGGGTCACTGGCAACCGCGTCGCCAAGTCGGGCGTCGTGGTGATACCGAAGAGCGTGAGGTTCTTGTCGTCGCCGGTGCCAAGCACGGAGTCCGGGCCGCGGTCAACGAAGTTGAACGGCACGTTGTAGGCACTCAGCGGACGGCCAGGGAAGGTCGTGCCCGTGAGGTCGTCTTCCGTCTTGTAGACGAAGCCCACGCGCGCACCCAGGGTGTCGGTAAGCTGCTGCTCGAAGAACAGCCCCGCTTCGTGCGTGTAGGGCTGCTTGATGTCGGGGTTCAGGAAGATCGAACCTGCGGTTTGGTTCGCCGTCTGCGCGCCCTGCTCGCCGAGCTGGAACCTTCGGTCGCCGTTCAAGTCGTTCCAGTTATAGGTCACGAACTTCTCGGCGATGTTCGGGTTGGCGTCGCCTGCCAGACCCACGCCGGGGTTGTGCCAGAACAAGCCGTAGTTGGCCTTGAGCACGCTGCGACCCTCGCCCGAGAAGTCGTAGATCAGGCCAACACGGGGCGCAAACGACTGCCACGTGAACATGTCCCTCTGGTCGAACTTCTGGCTTAGCAGCGTCGCCGGGCCGTTGGTGCCGCCCACCTGACTTTGCTCCGGCAGCCAGCCCTTGTAGTTGTCGAACCGCACACCCAGGTTCATGGTGAGCCGGCCGACGTTCCAGGTGTCGTTGATGAAGGTGCCGAACACATTCAGGGCCGACTTCGAGGTGAGGGAGTCGTGCGCACTCAGCGTGCCGACGGCACCCGAGGCCGACGGGAACGCAAACGACACCGAGCTGCTCACGCCGTTGGCGTAGATGTGCTCGATGTTGCCGCCCCAGCGCTGCTCGTAGCCTTCCCAGCCACGCTCGCGAAGGACCTCTGCGCCGGCTTTGAAGGTGTGCGTGCCGGCCTTGGCCGTGTCGAGGAAGTAGGTGCTGGCCACGTTGTACTGCTTGCGATCGCGGTCGAGCTGCCAGCGTTGCTGCGCACCCGTCAGCGTGAGAGCACCGGTGTCGCGGAACCAGTACTGGTCCGTGCCGTTGGCGAGCAGCGGGAAGTAGTAGCCGAAGTCGCCGTAGCGGGCTTCCAAGTACACCTTGTCGCTCAGGGTGCTGTTCCACTCGCCCTTGTAGACCCAGCTGCCCGAGTTCTGCTTGTTGGTCTGGCCGGGGTCGGTGTAGGTGTAGGTGGCAAACGGCAGACGATTCGGCTGCAGCTTCTGGCCCCACTGGTAGTAGCCGATCACCTTGTTGTTCTGGTTGGCCTGGTAGGTCACCTTGCCGACGGCGTTCCAGAGCTTGGTGTCGAAGGTCTTGTCGAAGGTGAAGGCCGGCTGCGCCACTGCGTTCTTCTGCGTGCGGTAGGTGCCGAACCACCAGAGCTTGTCCTTTTTGATGGGACCGCCCGTGTTGAGGGCCGTGTCGTAGTAGTGGTCGATCTCGTTGCTGCCCTTGCGGACGGGGCTGTTGCCAAACGCGGTCGGGACCAGGTAGTTGTCGGGCAGGTTCGAGCCCTGGATCGAGTTGTTGTACCAGTCGAGGTAGGCCTCGCCGTTGAACTGGTTGCCGCCCGACTTGGCGATGAACTGGCTCTGCACGCCGGGGTTCGGCATTTCCGCCGTCTGACCCGTGGTGCCAAGGAACACTTCTTCGAGCGACGAGTAGTCGAAGTAGAAGCCGGCGCCGCCGGTGCCTTCCGTCGTGTTGATGCCTTCGATGAGCACGCGCACCTGGCCGGTGAAGCCGTAGGCCGAGTAACCCGTCTGCGTGCCGGCGCGGTTGCCGCCCACGTCGATACGGGTCATCTGCACGGCCGGGGTCACCGCGAGCAGCGACCACATGTCGCGGCCGTTGGGCAGGCTCTGGAGCTGCTCGGTCTTGAAGTTCTGCTGAATGCGGGTCGCCGACGTGTCGATCACGGGCGATTCGCCGGTGACGGTGACGGTCTCCTGCAGAGTGGCCAGGGCGAGTTCGATGTTGATGTTCGCCGTGAACCCGAGCGAGAGCTGAATGCCTTCACGCCGCACGGTGTTGAAACCGGCGAGCTCATACGTGACCGTCCACGTGCCGGGAGGCAGTGCGGGGAAACGATAGTTGCCCGTCTCCGTCGTGACCACCGTCTGCGCGCCGAGCGCCGACGGACTGGTAGCCGTGACCGTCACGCCCGGAAGCACTGCGCTCTGAGCGTCGGTCACGCGACCCTGCACCGTACCTGTGCTGCTTGCGCCGCCGCCCTGAGCAAACGCGCTCGGAGCAGATGCCGCGGCAAGCGCCACGGCCAGCAGCCCGATAAACCATCGCTTCATTCGTATCCTCCATGGCCTGTGGGGTGCGGCCTGTGGGCAGGCCGGCCACGTGGCCGATTCAGTCACCGACAACAACAAACCAGTCGAACCTGGACATGGCTCTCGACCGGGTACCGCTAGTGGGATGGGAAGACGCACGAGGGAATTGGGCACAGCGCCGTGCGCCGTGCCCGAATCCCCTGGCGTGGGAAAAGCGGTTGTCACACCGCTGCCCAGTGCCTGCTCTCCGATCCTCAACAGCCGCGAGCTGCAACGTGCGGCAGCGCGTGACCGAATTCGAACAACAACAGAACGAGCGCCCGCCCCAACGATCTGGGATGAAACCGCTACGTAACGACGCAGGGTACGTGAAGGTGTGACGAAAGGCAATACTCTTGTCGCCACTTGTAACGGGGCCTGTCACCGTTACAAGTGGCGCCGGGTCCCCCAGTGTCCCGAAAACGGACACTCCTAGCGCGTGTTCAAGCGGGTGGTTACGCCTCGAACCGGCGCGCCATTGGCGTGAGGTCCACTGGCGCCAGCCGGGTCAGGAACACGCCAGCCAGAATCGCGGCGGCTCCCACCGCCTGCGCCGCCGTCACCGGCTCCCCCAGCCAGACCCAGGCCACGGCCATGGCCACTATCGGGGTCAGATTGCTGTAGGCCGAGGTGCGCGTGGCCCCCAGGCGCTGCACCCCGGTGTACCAAATGACATAGGCCAGCACCAGGCTGAACACGGACGACCACAGCATGAGCGCCCATCCGAGAACCGATACGTCACCCCAGTCGGTGGCGCGCAGCGACGGCGCGGCGAAGACGAGATAGGCCGGAACGGCCACGATGGACGTCCACGCGGTGAGAATGGTCGGCGAGTAGCGTCCCAGGAGCGGGCGCGACGCCACCGAGTACACGGCCCAGCCCACCATCGCCGCGAACACGAACGCATCGCCGGTCAGCGAATTCACCGACAGGGTGGCGCCGACGCCCACCACGAAATACAGCCCGACCACCGACACCAGTCCGCCGGCCCACCTCGTCCACGTCAGACGCTCGTGACCAACCACCGACGACAGGAGCGAGATGACCACTGGCGACAGGCCGAAGATGAGCCCCGAGTTGGCCACGCTCGTGCGCGGCACGCCGCTCATGAAGAGCATCTGGTAGAACGTGCCGCCCATGAGCCCCAGGAACGCGACGCGCCCCCAGTCTGCCTGGTCAATCCGCCGCTCGGCCGGCCGCGTTCGCCAGAGCACCACCCCAAACGCCGCCGCGGCGACGATCATGCGGAGCGCGTTGAACGCGTGCACGGGAAAATCGCGCAGCGCGACCTTCACCGACCGACAGGTTCGTGCCCCACGCCACGACCACGAGCACGAGCAGCAGGTCGAGCCCGGTAAAGCGGCTTCGCGTCATGGTCGCGAGGCCAGCGACGGCGGCCCGAACGGTCTCGCGCGTACATGCAAAAAGGGCAAACCGCGTTGCCGCGGCTTGCCCTCGAACCCGAGCGGACGTCCGGCCGTGGTGTTACCCGCCGAACGGCTTGAGGAAGAACAGAATCAGCGAGATGAGCAGGACGTAGATCACGAGCGATTCGATGAGCACCAGGCCCAGGATGAGGGCGCCACGAATCTCGCCAACAGCGCCTGGGTTGCGGGCAATCGCCTCGGTGGCCGAGCCAATCGCCCGGCCCTGTCCGATCGCGGCGCCCGCCGCGGCGATGCCAAGGGCAAAACCGGCAGTGATAATCGACCACTGAGCCACGACCGCATTGGTGGCCCCAGCGGCATCCTGGGCATAGATCGGGGACACGAGGCCCGCGACCAGCAACATCAGGGACGCAGACAGGATTGACCGAGTACTCAACACACGCCTCCTACGAAAGCCTGGAATGCGACCCGACCGAACGTGCGCGCATGATCCGCACGCACTCGATACTGGCGGCGATTGCCGGGGTCGTAACCCCCACAAGCATCGCCATCGGGTCAAACTCAAAACGCGCCATCATAACGTAAGCGCTCACGGCGAGTATAGCATGCCTTGTGAAAAACTTCACGAACCCGAACTGGGATCGTGAGGGCACGGATTCGCCGCCTTCGGCATTGGCGCGGCCGTCGCCAGGACTCCGAGGCCACACGCGATCGACGCCTGACCGGATGCCCCGATAGCTCAGCGCGATAAGCATCAGACCAGCGGAAACACCGGCCGCACGGCCTGGGTGGTGTGGCCACACCATCAGGGCGCCGAGGGTCAGCAGCCCGCCTGCAACGAGCGTGTCGCGCTCGATCCGCCGCAACTGCTGATCGGCCGGCGAGGTCGTCACGGCCGCTTCCGAGCCTCGTCGCTGCGGTCACGTTCGAGCTGCATCGCCCGTTCACCAGCTGTCACCGCCTGCATCGTGCGGACCACGTTGAGAATGCCGGCCGCCATACCGGCGGCAAAACCCGCGAGCGAGAGCCACGGTTTCGTGCCGAGTCTGGCGTCGAGCCAGAATCCGGCACCGAACCCCATCACCAGCGCAAGTACGAACGCAAGGCCGATCGTACTCAGCTGGCCGATGGTCTTGAGCGTCCGCGTGTTCGAGGTGTCCGCCACTCCAGGTAGTGTAGCCCGCTCCGAGGGCCAGGAATCCAGCCGCGCACGTGCGGAGGCGAGGCTATACTGCCCTCATCTGCCGCGCCTGCCACGCGCTTCGAGGTCCCGACCGACGATGGCTCACTTCACCGCGCGTCTTGCCGTCGCTGCCGCCACGCTGTGGCTCGCCTGCCCCGCCGGCGTGGCCGCGCAAGCCCGCGAGCGAGTGGCGTTCGTGTCGGTCGTCGATCGCAAGACCGGCGCGCCGCTCGAGGAGCTGACCGCGCGCGACATCGTGATCCGCGAAGACCGCGTGGCCCGCGAGGTGCTGCGCATGTCACCCGCGACCGGCCCGATGCCACTGGCCATCGTGGTCGACAACAGCGCCGCGGCCGAACCAGCCATCGCCGATATCCGCAACGCGCTCACCGCGTTTGTGAGCACGCTCGGCGACCTCGGCCCCATCGCCCTCATTACTATGGGCGAACGGCCCACGGTCATCGTCGACTACACTACCTCGCGCGAGGCGGTCGCCAAGGGCATCACGCGCATCTTCGCCCGGCCCGACAGCGGTGCCACACTGCTCGAGGCCGTGCTCGAGACCTCGCGTGGTCTGGCGAAGCGCGAGGGAGAACGCGCCGCCCTGGTGATCGTTGGCGCCAACGGCGTCGAGCAAAGCGGCGTGCACTTCACGCGCGCGCTCGAGTTGCTGAAGTCGTCGGGCGCAACGCTGCACGCGGTGGTGCTCTCGCCGCCCGGCCGGAATGCCTTCGGCGACGGCGCGCGACAGCGAGACATGTTGCTTGACCGCGGGGTGAATGAGACGGGCGGTGTCCGCCGCGACGTCCTGGCCAGCATGGCCTTCGCGCCCGCGCTCGCGGATCTCGCCCGCACCATCACCCACCAGTTCCGAGTGGTCTACGCGCGCCCGCAGACCCTGATCCCACCCGAATCGTTCGAGGTGGCGGCCGCCGCACCAGGGCACAGCGCCTACGGCGGGGCAGCCAGAGGGCAGCCCAGATGAAACGACGACGGATCACCATGGTGTCGTGCGCCACGGTCGTAGCGGCCCTGGCCGCCATCTCCACCTTTGCGCAGACCGGGTCGCCGCAGGTCCGCCGGCCCGCGGATCAGATCTTCCGCGCCGGCGTCGAGATGGTGTCGCTCAACGTCACTGTCCTGGATCAGCAAAGCCACTATCTGACCGACCTCGACACCGCGGACTTCCTCGTCTACGAGGACGGCGCCAAGCAGGAAGTCAGCTACTTCAACCGGACCACGTTGCCGATTGCCCTGTCACTCCTCATCGACACCAGCGCCAGCATGGAGCAGCGCATGGCCGCCACGCAGGACGCCGCGGTGGGCTTCGCCAAGAAACTGCGGCCGCAGGACCTCGCGCAGGTCCTGGACTTCGACACCCGCGTCGAGATCCTGCAGGACTTCACCGCCGACGTGGCCGCGCTCGAGAAGGCGATCCGCTCAACCACGGCCGGCGGATCCACCTCGATGTACAACGCGCTGTACATCTCACTGAAGGAGCTCGCGAAGATCAAGGCCAAGAGCGATGACGACGTGCGGCGGCGGGCGGTGGTGCTGTTGTCGGACGGCGAGGACACATCGAGCCTGGTCAGCTTCGAAGAGGTGCTCGACCTGGCCAAGCGGTCGGCCACGACCATCTACACGATTGGCCTGCAGTCGCGCGAGACGGGGTTCTCGAAGGGATTCCGCGAGGCCGAGTTCGTGCTGCGGCAACTCGCGCAGGAAACCGGCGGCCGGGCCTTCTTCCCGCAGCGCGCCGAAGATCTGAGCGGCATCTACGGCGTCATCGCCGACGAACTCGCCGGCCAATACACGCTCGGCTACGCGTCGACGAACCAGAAGCGCGACGGCGGATGGCGACGGCTCAACGTGCAGGTGAACCGTCACGGCGCCACGGCCCGCACCAAGCGCGGCTACTTCGCGCCTGCGTCGTAGCGAGGCTGCGCCCCGCCCTCGCGCCGTCCGTAGCCGGTCGTCACGACGACAATCAGCATGGCGACGAGCGCCCAGGAGTAGCCGTTGTACATGCCCGCCTCGAGCGGCGAGACTCGCGGCATGCCGGCAGCCGCGCCGGACGCCGACGCGCCCGAGGCCAGGATGGTGGGCAGGAAGAACGGCAGCAGGAACGGCCACGTGCAGGCGGTCAGATCGAGCAGGTTCGCACGACGATACGCCCCTATGCCGCTGCGGCTGCCCACCGTGGCGACATAGGGGCCCACCGCCAGAATGGCGACGACGCTGTGCGTGGTGAGCACGACGGCCACCGTCAACATGGCCACGATGCGCGCCTCGGCGCCGGCGGCGCCGCGCGCGGTGCCGGTCAGGGCCGTCGCCCGAGCCACGGCGCCACTTGCCTCGAGCGCCGCCACGAGCCCCACGAGCAGCAACGTGAACACCGACACGCCAACGCCGCGTTCCAGGCCGTCGATGAGCACGCTCGTGGCCGCGACGCTTCCGGGCTCCACGCGCAGAAGCTGGTCAGGCCGCAGCAGGCCAAGTGGCAGGGCCAGCGCCACAGCCGCGAGCAGCCCGAGCAGCAGCGCCTCCACGAGATGGCGTCGGGCGAGCAACAGCCCAACGACCAGCGCCGGCACGAGCAGCATCGGCAGCCCGCGTGCGCTGCCGGTGGCGGCCGGCGCGGCGGAGTCCACACCTGGCGCCCCGCCGAAGATCACCGCGGCCAGCAGGGCCACCGCTCCCGCGGGCAGCACGTACTTGAGCCGCGCGCGCACCGTGCCGCCGATGTCGGCACGCTGCGTGCCGGCAGACGCAATGGTCGTGTCGGAAATCGGCGAGATGCTGTCGCCGAAGGTGGCGCCGCCCAGGATGGCGCCGAGCAGCACGGCGGGATGCGCACCGGCGCCCGCTCCCGCCGGATACAGCAGCGGCCCGCAGATGAGCAGCGTGCCGAAGCTGGTGCCGGTCGACGTGGAGACGAGCGCGCACACGAGGAACGCGGCGCCGGCATAGAGCCCGGCTCGCAGGTCGAGCGCCCGCGCGCTCCACACGAGCGCTTCGACAAAGCCGGTGGCGGCCAGCAGGCTGCTGAGCGCGCCGGCCAGCAGCCACGCCAGGATCATCAGCATGACGACCGGCGTGGCCATGCCCGCAATCATCGTCTCGGCATAGCGCGGGCGGTCGCGCGTCAGCAGCAGGCCTGCGGTGAGGGCGGCCAGCAACACCGGCCAGAAGCCGCGCTCGTCGGGCGCGCCTTGCATGGCCAGCCACGACACGCCGGCGAGGAACACGCCAAACGGCGCCAGTGCGCCCGCGATGCCGCCGCGGAACGCGAGCGGTGAGTCGACCGGTGTGGAATGCGTCACGCGGAGTTCCGCTCGAGTCCCGAGGCTCGTCGATGAGGCGGGTATAGTACTACGCGGTGCGCCGCACCCCAGCGAGCGTGGAGTCCCGATGACGCCAGACAACGATGACGAGTTCACGCTGTACGACCTGCGCGTGGAGGTCGTGGCCACCGACCGGCCGATGGTGTGCAACCACCGGGCCGGCGACGCGTTCGAAGTGCACGGCGAGCACCTCGTCATGACCACCGGCCAGACATTCTCGCTGTACGCCCTGGCGGCGCTGCTGCCGCTGCTGCCCGCCAAGCAGCGCCCGACGCATCCGCACGATTGGATGACCACCGACGCCGAGGTGGCGTGCCCAGACCCGCACTGCGGCGCGCGCTTTCGTATCACGCGCCTCGGTACCCGCACCTTCCGTCACGCCGACGTCACGGCCGTGCCTCTGCACCGCGCATGACGTCCCTGGTGTCGCGCCGTGCGCTGACGCCCGGCTACACAATCTCGCGCATCGTGAAAGGCGGATGGCAACTGGCGGGCGGGCACGGCCCAGTCGAACCTGGCGACGCCATGGCCGACATGGCGGCGTTTGTCGCGGCCGGCATCACGACGTTCGATTGCGCCGACATCTACACGGGCGTCGAGTCACTCATCGGCGACTTCGTGCGCCGGCGCGGACTCGCGCGCAACGTGCAGATCCACACCAAGTACGTGCCCGATCTGGCCGATCTCGGCCGGCTGACCCCCCGCGACGTGACGCGCGCGGTGGATCGGTCACTGCAACGATTGAACGTGGAGGCACTCGACCTCGTGCAGTTCCACTGGTGGGACTACGACCGGCCCGGCCTGCTCGACGCCGCCGGCTGGCTGAACGACCTGCGCCTGGCTGGCAAGATCCGTCACCTCGGCGCCACGAACTTCGACACGCCGGTGCTGCGGTCGATCGTCGATGCGGGCGTGCCCGTGGTGGCGCATCAGGTGCAGTACTCGTTGCTCGACCAGCGGGCCGCGGGGACGATGGCGCGCCTGTGCGACGCGCGCGGCATACAGTTGCTCTGCTACGGTGCCGTGGCCGGCGGCTTCCTTACGGAACGCTATCTCGGGGTGCCGGAACCGGCCGAACTCGCCAATCGGTCGCTCGTGAAGTACCGGCTGATCATCGGCGAGTTCGGCGGCTGGGCACGGCTGCAGCGCCTGCTCGCGGCCCTGCACCAGGTGGCGCAGCGGCACGAGGTCACGATGGGCACGGTCGCCATTGCCTGGGTGCTCGCCCAGCCGCAGGTGGCAGGCGTCATCGTCGGGGCCCGCGACTCTCGGCATCTCGCCAGCACGCAGGCGGCCAGCGCACTCGCGCTGAATCAGGTTGACCGACAGGCGCTGCAGGCGGTGCTGGACGAACAGGCCCCGGTGCCCGGCGATGTGTACGACCTCGAGCGGGTGAAGGGCGGCCGTCACGCCGCCATCATGCGCTATGACCTCAATGAGCGGGCGGGTCGCTCCCCGGAGCCTGACACTGCGGCCGGGCGATCACCGACCGACCAATCCCGGTCTGCGGGATAGAATGAGCCCCACATGCGGACGCTGGTGTATCTGATTGGCACGGGACCTGGTGCGCCAGGTCTCATTACCGCGCGGGGGCAGCGGTGCCTCGATGCGGCCGACGTGGTGATTTACGACGGGTCCGTGCACGCACGCGTGCTCGATCTGGCACCACGACGCGCCGAGCGCATCGACGTCGGACGTCCGGCCCGTGAGGCCACCGATCAGGATGCCATCAGCATTCTGCTGGCCGAGAAGGCCCGCGAGGGCAAGGTCGTGGCCCGGCTGAAGCAGGGCGACCCCTTTCTATTCGATCGAGGCGGCGAAGAGGCGCTCTTTCTGCACGAGCAAGGGATCCCGTTCGAGGTCGTGCCCGGCGTACCGGTGGTGTTTGGCGTGGCCGCCTATGCCGGCATCCCGCTCACCTATCCCGGCGGCGGCGACACGCTCACGATCGTGCGCGGACACGAGGCCGGCAACGGCGAGCCCACGCGCATCAACTGGGCGAATCTGGCGAAGCTCGAGGGCACGGTCGTGTGCTTCGGCGGCCGCGACGAACTGGCGGACGTGGTCAAGGCGCTGACCGATCATGGCCGGCCGGCCGATGACCGTGCAGCGCTCATCACGCGCGGCACGTTGGCGGGCCAGCAGACCCTGGCTGGCACACTCGAGGACATCGCGGCCCGTCT
Source organism: Acidobacteriota bacterium (assembly GCA_031376505.1). Taxonomy (GTDB): domain Bacteria; phylum Acidobacteriota; class Vicinamibacteria; order Vicinamibacterales; family UBA2999; genus CADEFD01. Next base: position 13,691 of record JANMDX010000340.1, on the reverse strand, counting down.
TGCCGAGGGTCCACTCGATGGTCCAGCGACCCTGATTGTCGGCAAGGTCGTGGGCCTGCGCGACCACGTGCGGTGGTTCGACCAGCGACCGCTGTTTGGCCGCCGTGTGCTCGTGACGCGGTCGCGACATCAGGCCAGCGAACTGGTCGAACTGCTCGAGGCCGCAGGCGCCGAGGCCGTCGAGGCGCCCGTGCTGCGCGTGGCGCCGCTTGACGGCTTCGACGCGCTCGACGAGGCCGCCGACGCGATGGCCGACTACGACTGGGTGGTCTTCACGACCGTGAATGGCGTTGAGGGCTTCATGCACCGGATCTTCGATCGCGGCCGTGACGCGCGCGCGCTGGCGGGTCCAGCGCTCTGCGCAGTGGGCGTGGGCACGAGTGAGCGCCTGGCACGCTTCGGGATCCGTGTCGACGTCGTGGCCGAAGGCCAGGGCGTGGACAGCGTCGTTGTCGCCATGGGCGGGCTCGCGGCGGTTCAGGGGAAACGCGTGCTGATGCCGGTGTCGGTGGGTAGCCGGGATACCCTCGGCGAGGCGCTGCTGTCTGCCGGCGCCGACGTGCGGCACGCCCCGGCCTTCCGGACGCTGGCGGCCGAAGACAACCCGGAACTGGATGTCTACGGCCAGCTGCTGCAGCACCGCCTCGACGTGGTGACGTTCACGAGCGCCGCGGCCGTGCGATCGTTTGCAGCGCTCTACGGGGAAGAACAGACGGCCGACCGGCTGACCCACACCACGGTGGCCACCGTGGGCCCGGCCGCCACCGACGCCGTGCGCCGGCTCGGTGTGTCGCCGGCCATCGTGCCAGCCGTGCCGTCCATTCCTGCCCTGGTGGATGCGATTCGGGCGCACTTTCAGTAGCGCGCCCGACTCGACGCGGGTTACTTCAGGTGCGCGCTGACGAGCTTGGTCATCTCGAACATCGACACGGTCGGCTTCTTGAAGATGACCTTCAGCTTCGCGTCGGCGTTGATGTTCCGCCGGTTCTTCGCATCCTGCAGCTTGTTCTTCTTGATGTACTCCCAGATCTTCTTGGTGACCTCGGTGCGCGGCATCGGCTTGTCGCCAATCACCGCCGCCAGGTCGGCGCTCAACGTCATCGGCTTCATGAACCCGGCGTTCGGCGTGCGCTTCTTGGCGGCCGGCGCCTTGGCCTTCTTTGCGGCCGCCTTGGGGGCGGCCTTCTTGACGGGCGACTTCTTCGCTGCGACTTTCTTTGCCATGCAACACTCTCCAGAGTGACTCGGTACCAACGATAGAGACGACGCGCCCCAACGGGGACGCTGACGCAAATAGTAGTGCGAACACCGGCTCGTGTGAAGCACGAGCGCACGAGGAGTAGCCGCCATGCTCGCTTCGAGCCACTTTGCCAGGTATGCAATCACGCTGGTAGCCGCCTTGGCCGCAGCCTGCGGACAGCCGTCTGCGCCGCCCGAACCCATCGAAGTGCTCATCACCAACGCGCGCATCGTCGACGGGACAGGGGCGCCCGCCCGCGACGGCGCGGTGGCCGTCAAGGGGGGGCGCGTGCTCGAGGTGCTGGACACAGCTGGCGGGGCGGCGGCCGCGCCCAGGGCCAAGCGGGTGATCGACGCCCGCCGGCGCGTCGTCGCGCCTGGATTCATCGACATGCACTCGCATTCCGACCTGCCGCTCGTGACCGACGGCAACGCCCAGAGCAAGATCCGGCAGGGTGTGACCACCGAAGTGATCGGCGAATCCGGGTCGATTGCGCCTCAGAGGGCCCCCTCCGAGCGCCTGCCGTGGACCGATTTCGCCGGCTATTTCGGCCTGCTCGAACGGCAGGGTATCTCGGTGAACCTGCTGTCGTATGTGGGGCTGGGTACGGCCCGCGAGCTGGTCGTCGGCAACGACAACCGCCCAGCCACGCCCGCCGAACTGACCACCATGCAGGACCTGGTCACGGCCGCCATGTCGCAGGGGGCTGCCGGTGTCTCGACCGGGCTGATCTATCCGCCCAACGCCTTCGCGACACTGGACGAGCTGGTGGCCCTGGCCACGCCGGCCGCCGCTCGCGGCGGACGGTATGCGTCGCACTTGCGGCACGACGGCAAGCGCCTCCGCGAGGGCATCGAGGAGGCCATCGCCATCGGCGAGCGCGCGAAGCTGCCGGTGCACGTGTTCCACATCAAGGTGACGGGCCAGCAGAACTTCGGCCGCATGAAGGAAGTCGTAGAGCTCGTGGAGGCCGCCCGCGCCCGCGGCGTCAAGGTGACCGCCGACATCTACCCCTACGTGGCCAGCAGCACGAGCCTCACGGCCACGCTGCCCCAGTGGGTGATGGACGGCGGGTCTGAAGCGCTGGTGAAGAACCTCACCGACCGCCGCACCCGGGCGCGCGTGCGCCGCGACATGGAAGATCCCAACGCCGCATGGGACAACCGTTATCAGTCGGCCGGCACCTGGGCCAACGTGCAGCTGGCGTCGATTGGCCGCACGCGCGGCGTGGCCGCGACCGACGACGCCCCCAACCGCAAGTACGAGGGCCTGCGCGTGGCCGACGCGGCGAGGCAGGCCGGTAAGGACCCGTTCGACTTCGTGTTCGATCTGCTCGTCGAGACGCGCGGCAGCGTCGGGTGCGTCTACTTCATCATGTCGGAAGACGACGTGAAGCTCGCGATGGTACAGCCATGGGTGGCCGTGGGATCCGACGGCTCAGCGCTCTCCATCGAGGGGCCGCTGCGGTCCGGGGTGCCCCATCCACGGAATTTCGGCACCTTTCCACGCGTCCTCGGCAGGTACGTGCGCGACGAGAGGGTGATTCCGCTCGAGGAGGCCGTGCGTAAGATGACGTCGCTGGCAGCGGCGATTTCGCAGCTGCCCGATCGCGGCACGATCGCGCCGGGCAAGTGGGCCGACCTGGTGATCTTCGATCCGGCGACAGTGGCCGACACGGCGACCTTCGAGAAGCCCTTCGCGTACCCGGTCGGCATCGACACCGTCCTCGTAAACGGCCAGGTCGTGCTCGATGAAGGCACGCACACCGGCGCGCGGCCGGGTCAGGTGCTGCGCCACAAGTAGCGGCGGCCGGCGCGTGAGACGACGCGGCATCTCCCTTCGGCTCAACTTCGGTCCGCGATGCCGGGCTGACGCGACGTAAGCTGCCGAGTGCGCCGCATAGCTGGGGGACCGGCAGAGCTCGCGGTCCTCAGCTTTCGCCTCACGGAGACGCCACGCCGCCCCACGCGCCGTGACGCGCTCTGACATCGGCAGTGAGGCCGCTGGAGGACGGGATGTCGACGCAGCAGTTGTGATCGGTACCGCGTCAGCTGCCCAACTGCACCGGCGACGTCCCGTGCTCCAGTGGCCTCCCCTCCGGCGGCACTGGGCTACGCGACCGAGCGCCCGACCGTCACCTTCGGCACCGGCGTACCCGACCAGGTGAAGCGGTAGGTCTTGCCCCTACGGACGTTCACCACGAGCGCCGGTCGGAAAACGGCTACGCAGGTGCCACCTGCGTGACGCACGCTGGGATAGACGACGCCGAGCCCGCCGCCAGCCAGCAGGTCTTCCGCCAGCTGCTGCGACATCACGTAGCTGTCAGGATCGAGGCAGGCGCGAAACGCACGGCCGACACGGCGCAAGTCGTGGAACGTGGCGCTGACGTCGGCAAGGTAGTCGTCGTAGGTGACGGAATCCTCGAACCGGTCGATCTCGGCAAGCTGCACGGCTTTGTGGAAGGCCACCTCGCGCTGCGACGTCTCGAGCTCGAAACCGGCGTACCAGGCGCCGCGATCGGGACCGCTGAAACGGCTGCCCAGTGGATTGGCGTGACAGAACGACGCATTCACGACGGCGGCGTGCGGCACCGCGAAGACGAGCTCTTCGGGGCCGATACCGGGCAGCCGGTGCTGTTCGGCGTGAAGGCGATCGTTGGTGGCGGCGTCGAGCTCGAAGATGGCCGGCAACTGCGCGTCGTCGTTCACGAGCTCGGCCAGCACGCTGTCGCCGCCCGGCAGGTAGCGCGACGGGATGAGCCGGTGCGTGTCGTAGTGCCGGACGAGCGTGACCGGCGGCGACGTGATCATCCCGCGCGCCGCGCGTCGAGCAGACGCCGCACCAACTGCAGCGCCGGCAGGCCGCCCTGCACCATGACGGCGAGCGGCGGCTGGCCGCTGAAGATGGGATGGCGGTTGGGCAGGTGCACCCACTCGTCGGCGAGGGCCCGGCCGTGCAGGATGTGCAACGCCTTGAAGATGCCGATGAGGTACGACAGGCGGGTGAGCCGATCGACCTCGAGCACGCGATCGGGCTGGCGCTTCATCTCGTAGAACGGGCCGTTGGTGACCCCGCCGAGCAGGGCGCGCGCGTCGTCGTCGCGCACCTTCCAGCGCGCCATGATGGCGAAGAACGCCTTCAGCGCCGGGGGCGAGAGGCGTTGGCGGGCCGCGGCGGTGGCCAGGTCGGTCGGCTCGTCCACCTGGTAGCGGGTGGCCGGGTAGTGCAGGGGTGAGGACGTCACAGTAGACTCCTGAATAGGAGTCTACGCTCTACTGATTCAGACTGTCAACAACCGCTAGTTCCGCCACGGCATCAGCCGCTCGATCCACGCCACCCGAGTGAGGTCGTTGTAGATCACCGTGACCATCAGCATCATCAGCAGCACGAAGCCGGCAAAGAGCATCTTCTCTTTCACCGCCAGCGAGAAGTCGCGGCGCGCCACGGCCTCCATCCCCATGATCGCCATGTGGCCGCCGTCGAGCACCGGAATCGGCAGCAGGTTCAGCAGGCCCAGGTTCAGGCTGATCGACGCCATCAGCGCGAACAGCTCCACCCAGCCTTGCCGGGCCGATGCGCCTGACAGCTGCGCGATGCCCACCGGTCCCATGAGTTGCTTGGGCGACGCACCGCCCGTGAAGAGCTCGCCGAGGGTACGCAGGATCAAGCCTGCCGTCTGCACGTTGCGCTTCACGCTGAGTCCCAGGGCCTCGAGCGGGCCCGGCTGGTAGGAGATTGTCTCGTTCCCGAGCGTGATGCCGACCACGGCGTTGTCGCCGCGTTGCTCCGGCGTGACGGTGACCGTCATCTGGGCGCCGGCACGGCGCACGACGATGACGGTGGGCTGTCCGCCGCGGGTCTTCAAGGCGTCGGAGACGTTGCGCGAGTACACCATCCGCGCGCCTTCGATGGACAGGATGACGTCGCCCTTCTGAAAGCCGGCCTTCTCGGCCGGGTCGCCGGGGTTCACGGCATCGATCAGCGGATAGGTGTCGGGCAGCACGCCGATCGTGCCCACCTCGAAGGTGGTGTCGGTCTGCAAGGTCACTTTCGTCGTCGCGGGACGCACGGTGAGCGTGCGCTCTGCACCGCTGCGCCGGACGACGAACTCCACGTTCAGTTCCGGCTTCGACGTGACCGCCATGTCGAGCTCTTCCCAGGTGGAAATAGCCCGGCCGTTGATGCGCACCACTTCGTCGCCTGCCTGCATGCCGCCGGCGGCGGCAGCCGATCCGGCCTGCACCACCCCAATCACGGCGGGCTTGCTCAGAAACGCCAGCACGCGGTCGCCCTGCATCAGCACCACGGCCAGCACTACCACGGCCAGGATCATGTTCATGGCCGGGCCCGCCAGCAGCACCTGGAAGCGCTGCCACTTGGTCTTGGACAGAAATTCGTCGGCCGCGCCCTGCGGGTGGTCGTCGGGGTTCTCGCCGGCCATCTTCACGTAGCCACCGAGCGGAATGAGGCTGAGGCAGTACTCCGTGTCGCCGCGCTTCATCGACAAGAGCTTTGGCCCGAAGCCGAGCGAGAACGTGAGCACGCGTACCCCGTGCCAGCGAGCCACCAGAAAATGTCCAAGCTCGTGCACGAACACGAGCACGCCGAGCACGAATCCAAACGCGAGCAGTGTCGTCGGCATCGGTTCCGCCTACCTCTCTCTCGATTCTACCGCTCTACCCGTCCGCACGAGCTCGAGCGCATGGGCGCGGGCCCAGCCGTCCACGGCCCGCACGGCGGCCAGGGTGTCGACTGGAGAGGCCCCGTGGGCGTCCATCGTGGCCCCAATCACGTCCGGAATGGCGGTAAAGGCCAGCTGCCCGTCTAGGAAAGACGCCACGGCGACCTCATTGGACGCATTCAGCACGATGGGCAGGCTGCGATCGGCCTGAAGGGCCCGAAAGGCCAGGCCCAGGCAGGGGAACTCGTCCCAGGCTGGGGCCTGGAACTCCAGCGTCCCTGCGCGGGCCAGGTCCAGGAATGGCACCGACGCGGTCCAGCGCTCGGGGTACGAGAACGCGTACTGAATCGGCATCCGCATGTCGGTCATGCCCAGCTGCGCCAGCATCGAGCCATCGGCAAACTCCACGAGCGAATGCACGATCGACTGTGGATGGACGACCACGTCGATCTGCGCGGCACTCACGCCAAAGAGCCAGTGCGCCTCGATGACCTCGAGGCCCTTGTTCATCAGGGTGGCCGAGTCGACGGTGATCTTGGGACCCATCTGCCACGTGGGATGGCGCAGCGCCTCCGCCGGCGTCACGTGGGCCAGACTGGCGCGCGTGCGGCCCCGGAAGGGCCCGCCCGACGCGGTCAGAATCAAGCGGCGCACGTCGGCGGTACGATGGCCGTGCAGGCACTGGTGGATGGCGTTGTGCTCGCTGTCGACTGGCAGGATGGCCACGCCCTTGGCGCGTGCGCGGTCCATCACGAGGCCGCCAGCCATCACGAGCACCTCCTTGTTGGCCAGTGCGATGGTCTTGCCCGCGTCGATGGCGGAAAGCACCGCTTCGAGCGCAGCCGTGCCCGAGGACGCGCACAGCACCAGGTCCACGTCGGGGTGGGTCGCCACCTCCACCAGACCCTCGTCGCCGATGCCCGCCACGCGGGGCAGGCCGCCAGCAGCGGCCTTCAGTCGTTGTAGCGCCTCGCCGGTAGCCATCGATACCGCGACGGGCCGGTGCCGGGCCATCGCGGCGGCCATCGCGGCGGTATTGGTCGCGGCCGCCAGACCCACGACCTGCACCCGGTCCGGGTGCGCGGCGGCCACGGCGAGGGCGCTCGTGCCAATCGAGCCCGTCGCACCGAGGATCGCCACCCGGATCATGCGAGCCACGCGAGCATGGCAAAGAGCGGCGCGGCAAAGAGCAGCGCGTCGATGCGGTCGAGCATGCCGCCATGCCCAGGAATCAGCGTGCCGCTGTCCTTCACGCCCGCGGCTCGCTTCAGGGCCGACTCGAAGAGATCGCCGGCGATGCCGGCCAGCACGATGCCCAGGCCAACGACCCAGGCGGCCAGCGGCGACACCCGAGGCAGCCACCAGTGCGCGATCGCCACGAGCACGAGCGGCGCGAGCACGAAGCCGCCGACGGCGCCCTCAATGGTCTTCTTCGGGCTGAGCGTCGGGGCGAGCGGGTAGCGGCCGAACGTGCGCCCCGAGTAGTACTGAAAGGAGTCGCTGGCCGCCACCGTGACCACCAACGTGACCACGGCCTCGCGGCCGGCGACGGCGTGAATGGCGGCGAGCGTCCCGAGTGGCAGCCCGATGTAGAGCGGCGCAAGCATGGCGGCCGAGGCGCCGTGCACGAGCGCGGCCCCGGACGCGCCACTGGCCATCAGCGACACGGCCACGGCCAGCAGCGTGATCCCTGCCGCGGGCAGGGCGGCGGTGGCAAATGACAGGGGCTGCGCGGCCAAGACACACGCAGCCAGCGTGGCCACCAGGCTGACAGTGACGGGCAGGGCGGCCCCCACAGCCCTGACGAGGCGCGCGTACTCGAAGAACGCGAGCGCGGCCATGACCATGATCACGGCCAGCAGGGCACGCGACGGCAGGAACCACACCAGGGCAAAGGCCGCGGCCCCCAGGGCGAGGCCACTCAGGACTCGGACCATCGTGCGCCGGCGCCTACTTCACGCCGGCTGCCACCGGCACCGACGCGATTCCGCCGTAGCGCCGGTCGCGCTTCTGATACGCCACGACGGCTTCGAGCAGATGCTGGCAGCGGAAGTCGGGCCACAGGGTATCGGTCACCCAGATCTCGGCATACGCGATTTGCCAGAGCAGAAAATTGCTCACCCGCATCTCGCCGCTCGTCCGGATGAGCAGGTCAGGATCGGGTTGCCCGGCGGTATAGAGGAACTCCGAGAAGCGCGCTTCATCGAGCGACGAGGGCGAGACGCCTGCCTCGATCGCGCGCCTGGCGGCGTCGACGATCTCGGCGCGACCGCCGTAGTTGAGCGCGATGTTGAACTGCAAGCCGGTGTTGCGGCTCGTGCGGGCCTCGGCCTGCAGCAGCTCGTGATACACCTGCTCGGGCAGTTCGTGGGGACGGCCGATGGCGCGGAACCGGATGTTGTTCCTGAGCAGCGTGTCGAGTTCGAGCCGCAGGTAGCGGCGCAGCAGCCCCATGAGCACGCTCACTTCGGTTGGTGGACGCTTCCAGTTCTCGACCGAGAACGCGTACAGCGTGAGGACCTCGAGACCGAGGCGCGCCGACGTCTCCACCGTATCGCGTACGGCATCGATGCCGGCACGATGGCCTTCCACCCTCGGCAGGTAGCGCTGAGCGGCCCATCGCCCGTTGCCGTCCATGATGATGGCGACGTGGCGCGGAATCCGTTCCGGGATCACCTGCCGCAAGAGCGCCTCCTCGGCCCCGCCGGGAGGAATCCATGCTGTGAGCTGGTCGAGTCCCATGACGTCGGTCAAGTGAGACAAAGGGCAATCTTACAGCAGGTTACGGAGAGGGGGATAGCGCCTCTGGACCTGCGGCAGGATAGTGCACTCGCCATAGGTGCAATCCGCAGGGAGGCGCCGTGGGCCCAGCCGCGTCGCGCCCGCCCCCGGCGAGCGCCTGGGTCACCTGGGCCGGCGTGAACCGACCCTTGCCTGCCCACACCAGCGTGCCGGCCATCACGCGCACCATATGGCGCAGGAAGCCCTCGCCAGATACCTCGAAACACAGCAGACGGCCGCGGTCGTCAAGCGGCGCGCACCAGCTCGGCAGAGCCTCATCCGGTTCCACGGTCGAGGTCCACATCCGACGCACGGTGGTCTGCACATCGCTGCCCTGCGCCTGGAAGGCGGCAAAGTCATGTTCGCCCACGAAGGTTCTGGCGACGTCCTGCATGGCGGCCAGCGACAGCCGCTGGGGCACGTGCCACGACGTGCGGCGCAGCCCCGGCTGCCCGGCGGGCGCGTTCCAGATGTAATACCGGTAGGTCTTGCCTCGTGCGTGCAGCCGGGCGTGGAAGCGACCGGCGACTTCCTCGGCTGCCAGCACCCGCACATCAAGCGGCAGCGACGCGTTGCACGCGCGCACCAGGCGTTCCGGCGCGATCTCGGCGGTGAGCTGAACGCTGGCGACCATCGCGGCAGCGTGCACGCCCGCGTCGGTGCGGCCCGCTCCTGCGACGTGCACCGGCGCACCCTCGATGGCGCTCAGGACCTGCTCCAGGTCGCCCTGCACGGTTCGTTGGGCGTGCTGACGCTGCCAGCCGGCAAAGCCGGCGCCGTCATAGGCGACGGTCAGACGCAACGTACGGACGCGAACGCTCACGGCCGGGCTCAAGTGCCTGGTCGCTTACGCCCGCGACCCGGGCTTGGTCACCGACTGCCCCGCGGCGCAGAGCGGGCACGTCTCCGGCTGATAGGCCGGCACCACCATGGGGCAGAGCCCGGCAAACGGCACGTCGAGCCCGTGGTTGCCGCCGCTGCGGTCCATGATCGAGGCGGCTCCCACGACCGTCGCTCCCGCGGCCACGGCCACGTCGATGGTCTCGCGCGTGGACTTCCCAGTGGTGACCACGTCCTCGACGACGATCACGCGGTCGACGGGCGACAGGCTGAATCCGCGTCGCAGCGACAGGGTGCCGTCGGTGCGCTCGGCGAAGATGGCCCGCACCCCGAGGGCACGCCCCACCTCCTGTCCGATGACGATGCCGCCCATGGCCGGGGAGAGCACCACGGTGGCACCCCAGCCCCGGGTGGCCTCGGCAATGCCTGCCCCGAGGGCCTCGGCGCAGGCGGGATGCTGCAGCACGAGGGCACACTGGAGATAGCCGGGACTATGCAGGCCAGACGACAGCCTGAAGTGGCCTTCGAGCAGCGCCCCAGACTCGCGGAACAGGCGCAAGACGTCGGTGTCGTTCATCGAGCGGTAGTATAGCTGGCTGGAATGGCAGAACCCTTCCCGGGCCGAAGACGTCTATCCTTGTGGCGCGGGTCGGCTGGGTCGCCAGCGGCGGGGGTCCGGCAGCGTTCTTGCTCAACGGGTGCAGGGCGCTCTACCTGCTCACACTGACGCAATCATCGGGAGACGCAGCACATGCTCGGGAATCGACGTTCGGCGATAGGCACGGCACTGGTGGGGGCCCTGGTCGGCCTGTCCGTTTTTGGAGCGGCGACTGTTCACGCCCAGACACCGGCGGCTGACCGGCGCCTGAGCATCACCGACGCCGTGCAGCTGGCCCTTGAACAGAACGCCGACCTGGAAGTCATCCGGCTCACACCTCAGTTGCAGGATCTGGGCGTGTCGCAGGCGCAGGCGGCATGGGCGCCGAGCATCACGAGCCTGTTCCAGGGCGAGAACCGCGACAACCCGGTCAATAGCTTCCTGTCGGGCGGCCAGAACAAGATCGAGAACAATCAGGCGGCGTTCAACTTCGGGCTCACGTCGGCCTTGCCCTGGTACGGTGCCAGCTACCGGGTCGGCTGGGACAACTCGCGCGCCACCACGAACAACCAGTTTGCGAATTTCTCGCCGCAGACCGGTTCCACCTTCACGCTCAATTTCACGCAGCCGCTCCTGCGGAACTTCAAGACCGACACGAACCGCCAGCAGCTGCAGGTCTCGCGTAAGAATCGCGAAATCTCCGACGTGCAGGTGCGCGAAGCCGTCGCCGGCACGACCCGGTCGGTCAAGAACGCCTACTGGGATCTGGTCTTCTCGATCAACAGCCTCGACGTGCAACGCCAGTCGCTCGACCTGGCCCAGCGGTCGCTCAAGGAAAACCGCGCGCGCGTCGAAATCGGCACGATGGCCCCGATCGACATCGTGCAGGCCGAGGCAGAAGTCGCCACGCGCGAAGAAGCGGTGATCGTCGCGGAAGCGGCCATTGCCCGAGCCGAGGATCAGCTGCGCGCGCTCATCTACGGCGAGCACGCCGCCGAGCAGTGGAACGCGCGGCTGACGCCCACCGACGCAGCCACCTTCACGCCCGTGGCCGTCGACCTGCAGGGGGCCGTGCAGGCGGCCCTCGATGCCCGAACCGACATCGTACAGGCCCAGAAGACCATCGAAGCCAACGACATCTCGATCCGCTTTCTGAAGAACCAGATTCTGCCCGACTTGAACGCGTCGGTCGACTACGGCGGCACGGGCATCGGCGGTAGCCAGTTCGTGCGTGGGCCGGGCTTCCCAGGCGCCATCATCGGTTCAGTCACGCGGCCGTATTCCGAGGTCCTGAAGGACCTGCTCAAGAACAACTTCCCAAGCTGGACCTTTGCGATGCAGCTCTCCTACCCCCTCGGCACCTCGAGCGCCGACGTCAGCCTGGCGCGCGCCAAGCTGCAGAACCAGCAGTCGCAGAAGCAGCTCAACTCGTCGAAAATCCGCGTCGCCACCGAAGTGCGCGAGACCGCCCGCACCGTGACCACCAACGCCAAGCGCGTCGACGCGACGCGCTCGTCGCGCGCCCTGGCCGAGAAGCGGCTCGAAGCCGAAGAGAAGAAGTTCCAGGCCGGCATGACCACCAATTTCTTCGTGCTGCAGGCCCAGCGCGACCTGAACCAGGCCCGCAACAACGAGTTGCAGGCCCTCATCGACTACCTCAAGTCGGTGGTCAATTACGAGACGTCGCAGATCGCGCCGCTGTCGGGCGGCGCCGGTGTGAGCGTCGTATCGACGGCCGGCGCAGGCGGCGCTGCGGCCGGCGCGAGCGGATCAGCGACGCAGCGGCAACCGCGCTAGCGGCCAGTCCCGTTCCGGCCGCAGCGCGCCAGTAGCGCTGCCCGGCGCGCCCGAGTAACATGCGGCCGTGCCGAAGTTGTCGGTCACGGTCATCACGCGCGACGAGGCCGCCAACCTGGCGGCCGCGCTCGACTCGGTCGCCTGGGCCGACGAAATCGTCGTCGTCGACTCGGAGAGCACCGACGCCACCTTGGACATCGCGCAGCGCTACACCAGCCGCGTGATCGTGCGCCCGTGGCCCGGCTACGTGGACCAGAAGAACCGCGCCGCGGCCGAAGCGACGCACGATTGGATTCTCTCGATCGACGCCGACGAGCGCGTGTCGCCCGAACTGGCGCGGGACATCCGCGAGCTGATGCGGCAGGAGCCGGCGGCCGCCGGGTATCGCTTGCCGCGCGTCACCTTCCACCTGGGCCGCTGGATTCGCACGACCGACTGGTATCCTGACTACCAGCTGCGGCTCTACGACCGGCGCCGCGGCCGCTGGACGGGTAAGCACGTGCACGAGTCGGTCACCGTCGACGGCCCCGTCGTGGACCTTGGGAGTGAACTGCAGCATCTGGCGTACCGCGATCTGGCGCATCACCTCCAGACCATGGACCGCTATTCCACCCTTGCGGCGGCCGAGATGCGTGAAGCAGGTCGTACGGCCGGCTGGCTCGATCTGGCCGTCCACCCGCCGGCCGCCTTCCTTCGTAACTACATCCTGCGTGGCGGCTTCCGCGATGGCGTGCCCGGCCTCATCATCTCACTGATGAACGCCGCGTACGTCGCCGTGAAGTTCGCAAAGCTCTGGGAACAGTGTTCGCACTCCACGTCGATACCGCCCGCTCCTGGCGCGGCGGCCAGCAGCAAGTCCTTCTGACGGTCATGGGGATGCGCGCGCGCGGCCATCGGGCCATGCTCGTGGCCCACCCCGAGGGCCTGTTGTATCAACGCGCCAGCGAAGGCGATGATCTGGTGCCGCTCGCTCCGCGATCGGAAGTGGACCTGGCCGCGGCCTGGCGGCTCGCGCGCGTGATTGCGCTGCATCGCCCCGATGTCGTCCACGCGCACGATCCGCACGCCGTGGCGATGGCATCGATGGCGCTGTCGTTCGGGGTGGGCGCCGCGACACCGGCGCTGGTCGCGTCGAGGCGCGTGGACTTTCACCTGCAGCGCCACTCGTTCTCGCGCTGGAAGTACCGCCAGGTCGAGTGCTTCATCGCCGCGTCGCGCGCCATCGCCGACATCCTCGCGCACGACGGGATCCCACCCAACCGAGTTGTCGTCGTGCACGACGGCATCGACGTCGACAAGGTGATGCACGCACCAGCCACCGACCTGCGTCAGGAGTTCTGGTTCCCCAAGGGGTCGCCCGTGCTCGTGAACGTGGGTGCGCTCGTGCCCCACAAGGGCCAGAAATTTCTGGTCGACGCCATGGCCCACGTGCGGCGCCACGTGCCAGACGCGCAGCTGGTCATCTTCGGGGAGGGCGAGCTGCGCGAGGCACTCGAGCAGCAGATTCGCGACCGCGATCTGCAGAAGCACGTGGTGCTGGCGGGCTTTCGTGACGACGTGCTCTCGCTGACCAAGAGCGCCGACCTCTTCGTGATGAGCTCGGTCACCGAAGGCCTGGGCTCGACCGTGCTCGATGCGATGGCCATGGGGCTGGCGGTGGTCGGCACGCGTGCCGGCGGCATCCCCGAAGCCGTCGAGGACGGCGTGACCGGTGTGCTCGTGCCGCCCGGTCATGCCGATGCGCTCGGCGACGC
>JANMDX010000309.1:0-5552 GCA_031376505.1 Acidobacteriota bacterium | reverse complement strand
CGGGCGGCGCCGTCGCGTCCGTAGGCGGGCAGATGGGCTACCGCGGCGAATGCCTGGGCGGTCATCGCCTCAACGGCTTCCTCAAGCGGCAGCACCCCGGCAGCTAGCCGTGCGCGCTGGTCGTTCGTGCCGTGCTCGGTCGTCCACTCCCGCACCAGTTGCTGCTTCTCGGTGTGGACGGCGTGGAACGTGACCACGTCGTCTTGGGCGCGCTCGCGCCTGGCGCACAGGTCGGCTTGGAAGCGGCGATAGGCTTCGAGCGGTACGTCCCGGGCGGCGCCACGGTCGCGCTTGGCGTCGAAGTCCATCCGCCCGCGGTCCGTGGGAACCACGCACCGGCGGGGTGTGGGCGACGGGTGCGTCATGGCGCGTCGGGTCGCGTCGCTCAGGAACGCCACGGCCACCTCGTCCCGCCACGTGCGACTGGTCTCGAGGCGGGTCGACCGTTGGGATACGCCCTGGGCCTGATACGTCGCGTCGAGCTGATGGTTGCGGGCGGCGTCTTGCAGCAGCGCGTCGGTCGACGGCGGCGCGTCGTACTGCGGGGACTCCTCCACCCGCACGACCCGCTGGCTCTCGGCGCGTAGCTCGAATCGCGGCTTGAGCTTGAGCCGGGCGGTGCCATTGGGATCGACGTGCACCAGGTGCAGGCGCGTCACGGGCACGTCGAGCGTCAGCTGCTGCCGCTCCCGCCCGTTGCCGCCCGCCAGCAGTGACGCCTTCCGGCCGGCCTCGGACAACCGGTAGACCGCCACGACCGACACCGTCTGCACGCCTGGCAGAGGCGACGGCCCGCCCGCACGCGGTGCGGCGTCTGGTCGGCTGGCGAGGGCGGGATACAGGGCAGTGTCCATGCGGTCCTCGGTGGCGCCTCGTAGGGCGCAGTCAGCGTCGGCGGAATGTGCTTGGGTGGCGACACCACCCGGCGCCTGAGGCGGCCGGCATGGAAGTGTCGCCGGAGACCCGGACGGCGGCGTGAGGCCTACCGTCCGGGCATCTCCATTGAGTCGATCAGGCCTGAGCCTCACCAGCGCTGGACGCCGCCAGGATCAGGTCCCGGACCGCCTCCTGTGCGCTGACCTCCCCGTTGGCGGGACGCAGCAGCGCGAAGCTCCGGCGTTCTCCGTTGACGGAGTACTGCCGGGCCGGGAACGTCACATTGCGCCCGTTGCCGGTGCGACGCTCCCACACCGCGAAGCCGATGAGTTTCATCCCGCTGAACGGGCCGGCGTCGGCTTCGAAGACCAGTTCCGCATCGGCGAGCTTCCCAATCGGGCTGCCCGTGGCATTCGGAACGATCCGTACAGACACGATCTCTGCGCTCTTCTTGGACATGAAGTCCTCCTGGGACACCGCGTGTCTGAGACCAGCGGTGCGGGTGAAAGTTCCAGCGGTTCCTGAGGATCCGTAGAACGAGGGAGGACGCACGACCCGTGACAGGCCGTGCGTGGTGACAGCGAAGCTGTCGACGTACCTAGAGGAACGCGGGTTCGGAGGGGAATCTTACGGAGGTGTTCTGACGTGATCGACGAGCTGTTCGTTCGACGCCGCGGGCCCGGCTCCCGTGCTCCAACGTCAGCTCCGATTGACGCGCCTCACCGCGTTGAGTAGCATCCGCGATTGGCGCCTTCCACCCAACCGGGCCACTTCTGTGCCACATTGGCTCCAGCGCCAGTTGGCCAGACAAACGGGGGCGTTGCCCCATATCTCTCTGACGCTTCTAGGCTTGTCCCCTGCACCAATGGCGGGCACAATGCCCCCAGGATGGGCCCTTCGTGTGAACTGAGGAGCGAGTCGCGGGTCGGACCCAGCGAATGGCGCCTTCCGCCCACGTTCGTTGGGCGGACAATGACGATGGCGTGCAACGAAAGACTTCATTAATTGAAGACGGCGAGTGTAATTTCGCACGGGGAGAACGATGCATCCAACGGATTCTTTCAAGCTCCAACAACAAATCGAATCAGCAGCATTCTCAGCTGACTGTCAGGCGCTGGTCACGCTTGGCAGCGATCGGATGGTACGAGTATGGAGTCTTTCCGATCGTCGAGAGATTGGGTCCTTTCGAGTTGATGACGCATCCTACGGTATTCACTGCGTGGACATTTCCGCCGACGGTACCCGTGCAATCGGCGGAGGCGGGCATCAGGTGGTCGTGTGGGATGTGATTGCGCAGAGGGCCCTTCAGACATTCAAGCTCGATGGTGACGTCAGCTGCGTTCGGCTCTCTTCAGACGGCAGGATTGCTTCAGGGAATGGGGCAGAAGCACTCTATATGTGGGACGTAGACCGTGGCTCATTGGTGTGGCAAGGTGCGCACTCCAGCTATCTTGTCGTGCAGGCACTCGCATTCGTCAGTGGTGTTTCAACGATTGTCTTCGCTAGCAGGCAGGGCATCGGTTTCGCTGAGATCGGCGCGACTGAGACGCTCAAATACCTGGATGGTCGGGATCTTCCGAGCAACGCGACATGCGTGGTCACGTCGCCCGATGGTCGCCATGCCGTGTCTGGCGGTCACGATGGCGATCTGGTGCTGTGGAATACGCGGAAGCGGGTCATCGCACATAGATTCGACTGTGGGTACCTGCCAATCCGTTCGGCCGCCTTTGCGTCTGACGGGAGCTGTGTGCTGACTGGTGGTCGGAACCTACGTCTGTGGGGCTGTCGATCGGGGCGACAGCTGGCGGAGGCGAATGACTCAGGTGCCTTCGTTGTAGGCGTCGCTTTCACGCCTGATGGAACGTCAGGACTGTCCGTTGACATTGATGGGCAAGTGACCTGGCGACGTCTCCAAGACCTTGTGAAAAACGAACCGGCCAGGAGTGTGGTGGATCCGGACGACACCGTGGACACGTCCATAGACTTGGTGCAGCGGGTTCTCAGAGACGGGAGTTTTGAGTCCTGGAAGGCGACACAAGAGGCTCTTCGCACGATCGACATCGTTCTGCTGAGAAACGAGAAGGTTCGAGAACTCGTACCATCACTACTCGAGCGACTGGAGCAGGGCCCATGGCAGAATATTGCCGCCGCGGCGGTTCTGGGGCGGGTCGGCGATGCCAGAGCAGTGAAGCCACTGATCGCGAAAGCGCTGAAGGCTGACAATCTCGGCCCAGTGCGCGTATTTCTGGAAGCATTGTCTCTTCTCGATCCGTCCGCACTTGCGGCAATGCGCGATACAGAAACGGCTGTCGGACTCATTAGCGACCTTGAGAACCACTGTGCGACTGTCCGTGCTCAACAGGGCGTGGACGCTGCGATCACTGAAGGTCGTATCGACGCGATTGCAATGGTCTTGGGTGAAATCGGTGATCGTAGGGCGGTGCGTACTCTCCTCGATCTCGTAGCTTGGCCAGACGATCGCCTCGTTCAGGCTCGCGTGACTGCGGCCGAAGCCTTGGGCCGCATTGGTGACCCAACGGCAGTGGCCATTCTGACGGCGACGGAAGAGCAAGGTTTCGCGAGTTTGAAGGAGGCATCCTGCAAGGCGCTGGCAGCTATCAGAGCGCGATGAGATGGCCGCGAAAGAGCCGCCCAACACGCGCTGCACCAGACGGCCGCGGCCGTAATCGTGGGCGGCCGCTGGTGAGCGCTGACGTTAGCCATACGAACACATTGCAGTGACGTACTGCCGAATGTACACAATGCCCGCTCGTATACATCGGCCCAACGATGACAAGGAGTCTCGACATGCGAAGAGCTGCAGTTCTGTCCTGTATTGTGCTGACCGCGGTTGCTCAGGCCGAGGGCCAGACACAACCGACTCAGATCGCGTCTGCCATGGCGGCCGCCCTGAAGGCCGGCGGGGCCGCGATCTCGATTAAGGCATTGGCAACGACGGACCAGTTACTGTCGCCTGACGAGAAGGCGGTGTACAAGACTGAGATGCCGAAGATGGTCGAAACGGCGCTTGCAGCGACAGGCCAGACGGCGACGCTGCAAACAATACTGCGACCCGCCAACACAGCGTCGGCCTTCCTTTACGCTCGTCGCCCACTGACGTCCGACACGGCAGCCAAATACGTCGCTCGAATCCGCCTAATTGATCGTGCAACGGTCGAGGAAGTGGTTCGTCAAGAGATGCCGACTTCGGAAGTAACCCCAAGTGAGATGCTCGTGGCATTGGCGTTTCAAGAGCAAATGTGGACCGGCGGCTCATGGAAGCAAGGCGAGCCTAAGCGCACATTGAGTAGGCTTGCGTCTCTGGACCGAGATGCCGTGCGCCGTTGGAACACAGCTACCAGGGAGCAAGGATATTTGGCTCTTCCCGCTATTGCGCTTGCGGCAGTCAATGGGCTGTTTACGAAGGAGCAGTTCCAGCTGAGCCGTTTCGATACGGCACTCCCAGTGGCGTCCAAACTCGTTGCCGACGGCAAGTAGCAGCATCCGGCGGTCCATGACACGGCACGAGGCCATACTCGCCGCCCGCTTCGATGCTTTCGATCGGCGAGCGCCTACGGCACGCAAGAGTGACTGCGACCATGCCTCGCCTGTCATGACAGTTCTGACGACGATCTATTGCATTGCTATCGAGCAGGCGACTTCGCGGTACGTGCAGAGGAACTCCGAGTCTTCACGTGCTTGGCGGGAGGGTTTTGTGGACCATCACGCCGACTAACCACGGCTTGCAGCCGATGCCGGTGGAATCATGAGCCGGCGCGGCTGAGGGCGCGCAACCCACGATCTACTACGTGAGGCAGGGCTCTGCTCCGACAGCCATACTGTCTAGCTGATATGGAATGACCGGTTGTCAAGTGCCGGTGGTCACTGTGGAAAACGGCCCTGTCGTTTTCCACAGCAGCGGTGGGCGCGTTCTTCTGCGTCCACCGCTGCGGCAGTGTCCACCGGCTCCGTCGGAATCGTGCCACCAAGACGACGGACGACTTCGGGCGCTTCGACGACGAGTCACGCTGATATTCGGTGGTTACCACGGTCGCCCGCAGCAGAGCACACATGACAGTGCTTCGTCGAGAGGACGTGCAATCTAGGGGCGCGAGTTGGGACCGGAGTCCGTATCGCATAACTAGCCCGCCGATCCTCTGAATCGTGCCGAGGTCCATCCGTCGTCTTGGCGACGCGATCACGACGCTTCTCCTATCTCCTGCTCTCTCGCGGACTTAGGCCGCAGTGGTCGGTTGCAACGCCGCCCAGATGAAGCCGACCAATTCCCGCGCCACCGCCACGACGACCTTCGGTGGCGGTTTGTGCTCCGCGGTGAGTCGGCGGAAGCGGCGACAGAGTCGCTGCTGCGCCTTGTCGGCGATCGCGATCACCCGTGGTGGCTGGCCTCTGCGCCGCGCGGCCAAGGCCGGCCCCACGCCGGCGCGGTGCTGGTAGTGCCAACTCGCCTCGACTAGGACGCGACGCACGAGGCCGTTCCCCGCTTTCGTAATCCGGCCGCGCCGGTGACGATCGCCGCTCGAATCTTCGCTGGGCACCAGGCCGAGGTAGGCCATGAGCGCCCGCGGATTCGGAAAGCGTCGGAAGTCGTGCAACTCGGCCAGGATCAACATCGCGGTCAAGGTGTCGATCCCGCGGAAGCACCGCAGCCACGCCAC
>JANMDX010000307.1:0-13182 GCA_031376505.1 Acidobacteriota bacterium | reverse complement strand
CCGTCGTTTGGCCGCGTGCCGGCATTCAACCCGGGCTCAACCGGAGAGCGTTCGATGTCGGCGCAGTTTCTGTCGGTGCAAGGACCGCTGGCGCGCACCGTGCGCGACATCCGTCTGGGACTGGCCGCCATGGCCGCGCGTGACGTGCGCGACCCGTGGTGGGTGGACGCGCCGCTCGAGGGGCCGCCCCTGCCGCGTCCGCTGCGCGTGGCGGTCGTCACAAGCCCCGACGCGCTCGGGGGGGCGCGGCTGCATCCATCCGTGGCCGATGCGGTAGAGCGGGCCGCTGGCTGGCTGGCCGAGGCCGGCTACGAGATCGTCGATACGCCCACGCCCGGCTTCACGCGCGCAATGGAGCTGTGGTTCGCGATGCAGATGCCGGAAATTCGCGTGTTCCTGTGGCCCGCCATCGAGCAATTCGGCGACCTGGGTATTCGCCGCGCCATGCGCCTGATGCTCGACGCCCATCCCGCCGAGGACGGCGTGCCCTACATGAAGGCGCTGGCTGAGCGCGCCCACGTGGTGCGCCAGTGGCAGCAGTTCTTCGAACAGGTGCCGCTGGTGCTGGCGCCGGTGTGCAGCCAGCCGGTCTACACGCGGGGCTTCGACGTGCAGAGCGTGGAACGGACGGCGGAGTTCTGGCGCGAGTGCGCCACGCTCACGGCCGTGCCCGTGCTGGGCGTGCCGGCCCTGGCCGTGCCAACGGGCGTGGTCGACGGGCTGCCGATGGGCGTGCAGCTTCTGGCCGCGCGCTTCCGCGAAGACCTGTGCCTGGCCGCAGGCGAGGCCATCGAGGCGCGGGCCGGCATGGCCACGCGCCTGCCGGTCGACCTCGCGTGGTAGACCAGTCGGCGTCCCTGGCTGGTGCGTGGCGCTACGCGCCCGCGTCGCGCAGATACTGGGCCACATCGCCGATGAAGCGGTGCACCGACGCTTCGGCGATCCGGTGCCCCATCAGCGCATCCACGGCGCTGCCGACCACGCCAAGCGGCGGATCGTAGCGACCCAGGAAATCCAGCTGCGTCTCGGTGGCCGTGAGCGGGTAGATTGTAAGCACGCCGTTCATGAGCGGAAACAACCCTGGGTGCTTCGCAGCCTGCCACGACACCGGGATGCGTGTGGCCGGCCCGCCAAGCGGCCCGCTGGCGTCGTCCTCGATCGCGCCGACGCTGATCACGACCTCAGCCGCCACGTCCACGCCGCCAACTGTGGCTCGCAGTTCCGAGGCAAGTTCCCGCGCGCGATGAGCCGTGGCCCGCGTGGCGACGGCAAAGATCACGATGGGGTCGACGACGACCAACTCGCGTACCCGGGCGTACGGATGATTGACGTAGTCGTAACTGCGAATCTCCTGATGTGCCATCGCTCGTACCTCAGTGGCCGAATCGTGGGCATCATACTGCGCTCTCACCCCTGAGCACGTGCCGCTGCGGGATAGAATTGCGCGCATGACCTATCGCCCGCTTGCCGCCCTGCTCGTTGCCGTACTGCTCGGGGCGCTACGGCCGACCCTGGCGCAAGTGCGTCCGCTGGCCGCCGCCCCGGCGGACGCTGACGCCGCGATTCGCCTGGTCGTGCTCGTGGCGGTGGACCAGTTCCGCCCCGATTACCTGTGGCGGTTCGAGCGCGACTACACCGGCGGGCTGCAGCGCCTGCTGGCGCGCGGCGCGGTCTTCACGAACGCGTACCTCGAGCACTACCCCACCGTGACGGCCGTGGGCCACTCCACGATGCTCACCGGCGCCACGCCATCGGTCAGCGGCATCATCGGCAACGACTGGTTCGACCGCGACACCGGCAAGACCGTGCAGAGCATCACCGACGACACCGTGACGTTGCTGGGCGGCCAGGGCGCTGGCGCCTCGCCCGCGCGGATGCTCGCCAGCACCGTGGGCGACGAGATGAAGATGGCGGCGCCGCGCGGCGATCCGGCGCGTGCGCCGCGCGTGTTCGGCATGTCGTCCAAGGATCGCAGCGCCATCCTGCCGGCCGGACACGGTGCCGACGGCGCGTTCTGGCTGCCCGCTCCGAGCGCGCCATTTGTGAGCAGCACCTACTACTTCGCGGCGCTGCCCGCATGGGTCACGACGTTCAATGCTCGCCCCGTGCCGCCCCAGGGCACTGGCCTCGTCGACACCAACGCCCGCGTGCTCGCGTTGGCCACCGAGGCGATCGCCGCCGAACGTCTGGGGCAGCGCGGCGTGACCGACCTGCTTACGATCGGCCTGTCGGACAACGACGCCATCGGCCACGCGTATGGTCCCGAGTCGCCACAGGTTCACGACGTGTCGGTGCGCACCGACCGGCAACTGGCCGAGTTCTTCGCCATGCTGGACGCGAAGGTGGGCCTGGCGCGCACGCTCATCGTGCTCACGGCGGACCACGGCGTGGCGCCGGTACCCGAGGTGCAGCGGGAGCGACGGCTGCCCGGGGGCCGCATCGACGCGAAGACGCTTTTTCCACCGATCGCGGCCGCGCTCGAGGCGCGCTTCGGCCCTGGCAACTGGCTGCTCGCCACAGCCGGCTCCTCGCCGTACCTGAACCACGCGCTCATCGCCGAGCGCAAGCTCGATCCCGAAGACGTGCGGCGGGTGGCCGCCGACGCCGCGCTGCGCACGCCGCATGTGGCCCGCGTCTACACCCGCGACCAGTTGCAACGCGGTGAGGTGGCACCGGATCTCATCGGCCGGCGCGTGCTGCGCGGCTTCAACGCCGAGCGCTCCGGCGACCTCGAGATCGTCTTCGATCCGTTCTGGATACGCGCCCCAACTGGCACCACGCACGGCACGCCCTACAACTACGACGCCCACATCCCGCTGGTGTTCATGGGCCCCGGCATCACGCCCGGCCGCTATCATCAGCACGCGGCGCTGAACGACCTGGCGCCGACCGTGGCGGCGATGGTCGCAGTGGAAGCGCCGAGTAGCGCTGACGGACGCGTGCTGATGGAGATGCTGGCGAGGTCGGGCGCCGCGCCGAAGTGACGGACCTCGGTAGGAGTGAGTGCGGGGAGCCTTCATGATCACGAGCGCGCATCGTGCCAGAGTGGCCGCGGGAGTGGCCGTAGCCTTCCTGTTGAGCGCGGGCGCCGCCCGGGCCGATGAGATCAAAGTCATGACTTCGGGGGCGTTCACCGCGGCCTACCTTAGGCTCGCCCCGCAGTTCGAGCGTGCCACGGGCCATCGTCTCGTGACCGAAGCCACGTCGACAGGCACCGGCGCCACATCCATCGCGGCGCGGCTGGCGGGCGGCGAAGCCATCGACGTCGTCATCGTTGCGGACGCAGCGCTCGCACAGCTGATGAGGGACCATTACATCGTCAGCGGCACGCGGGTCGACCTGGCGCGATCCGCGATTGGGATGGCCGTGCGAAAGGGTGCCCCGAAGCCCGACATCAGTTCGGTCGATGCGCTGCGGCGCACCTTGCTGGCAGCGAAGTCGATTGCCTACTCGGCCAGTGTGAGCGGCCTCTACCTCTCGTCCGAGTTGTTCCAGCAGCTCGGCATTGCCGACCAGGTGCTGCCAAAGAGCCGCAGGGTCGAAGGCGAGCGCGTCGGCGCGGTCGTCGCCCGCGGCGAGGCCGAGATCGGCTTTCAGCAGATCAGCGAGCTGCTGCCGGAGCCGGGCATCGACTACGTGGGACCACTTCCAGCCGCGGCGCAGAGAGTGACGGTGTTCTCGGCCGGCATTGGCGCCGCCGCCAGACATCCTGACGCCGCACGCAGCCTGATCGCATTTCTCGCCTCGCCGGCCGCGATTGCGGCCATTCGCGAGAGCGCGCTGGAACCGGTCGCGCTCCAGCCGCCAGCGCCGTTCAATGTGGTCGAAGCCACGACAGCGCCCTGGCGGCATCTCGAGGCGAGTAACGCACGGGCCGGCAGCGCCGAACGGCGCCGCCGACCCCAGAACCGGGATCGCGCTAGCGGGCTTGCGATCTCGTCGACGCGGTCAGCACCTGCTTGAAGACCACGACGGCCTTCTGCATCTCGGCCATCGAGCCGAGCGTGATGCGGCTGTGCGACTTCTCGTACGGCGGGAAGTCGCGGCCCACGCTCACCTTGAGCGCGGCGCACGCGTCGCGGAACTCCTTCGCCGGCCGCTTCAGGTCGACAAAGATGCAGTTGGTGTGGCAGTCCGCGCCCTCGTAGCCAAGGTCCTTGAAGGCCTGCAGCGTGAAGTCACGCACGCGGGCGTTCTCGGCCCGCTCCTCGGCGATGTGTGCGACGTCCTTCAGTGACGCGACGCCGGCGGCCGCCGTCAGCGTGTTGATGCTGCCGAGCCCCCAGGCGCCCGAGATGGCCTTCAACGTCTCGGGCTGTCCGATGGCGTAGCCCAGACGAAGGCCCGCCATGCCGTGTGCCTTCGAGAACGAGCGGGTGATGAACACACCCGGCAGTTCCTGCGTCAGCGGCGCCGCCGTCTTCGCCGTGGCGTCGTGCACGTAGTCGATGTACGCCTCGTCGATCAGGATCTTCGTGTCGGGCGAGGTCTGTTTCACCGTGCGGACGAAGCGCTCGACCGCCGCGGCGTTGTGCACGGTGCCCGTCGGATTGTTCGGATTGCAGAAAAATATCAGGCCGGCGCCCTTGGCCGCCTCGACCATTTTCTCGAGGTCGAGCCCGAGCGAGCGATCCACCTGGATCACCTTCGCCGGCGCGCCAATGCGGCGCGCGGTCTGCTCGCAGGTCGTGTAGGTCGGCGCGGCCGTGACCAGCGGCTTGTCCGCCGAGCAGAACGCGCGCGTCGCGCCCTCGAGGATGGGACCGGAGCCCGTGGCCACGATCACACTGGTCTTGCCAACGCCATAGGCCGACGCGATCGTGGTCGTCAGGTCGTCGACATGGTCTGGGGGATAGCCCCGTCCGACGCGGGCAGAGGTCGCATACTGCAACGCCTGCATCGTGGACTTCCCGGGGCCCCGGGCATTCTCGTTCGAGCTGATGCGGATGAAGCCGCCGTCGTCGGACGGCTGGACCGCTTCGGATCCGAACGCCAGCGCCTCCTGCCCACGACCGATGATGAACGCGGTAGACAGACCGGCGCCGGCGCCAACCGTCCTGACGAAACTGCGACGCGAGACTGACATGCGGGCCTCCTTGCGGGTGGAAGTCTGAAACAACGGCAGCAGTATACGCCCGGGGAGGGGGAATAGACGCGCCCGCCAGTCCCGCTCAGTGTCGGGCGTCAACCACGGCGCGGAGACACCTGCAGGCGTCGGAAACCTCCGCGAACCGGCGCGCCATGCGCTCGCGGTCGCCAGCGCTGGCGGCGCCGTGCCGGTCCGGGTGATAGCGTTTTGCGAGCTGCCGGTATTCGCGCAGCAGGTCCTCGGCCGTGAAATCGCCCGACAGCCTGCCGCCGAGGGCCAGGAGCGTGTCGAAGGCATGCCGCTGCTGGTCGGTCAGGCGATGTGCCGGGCGGCTGGGGCGGGCGTGAACCTCGGCCGGCCACCGGGGACTCGCGGTCGTCAGCGGGCGGGTGAACAGAAACGGATTGGCGGCCTGCGGCCGGGCGTCAGGGCTCCACGGGGCTGACGGGCGCGTTGGTGTGGCCAGACCGCGGCGAAGCGCCTCGCCAAAGACGTCCGCAAAGGAAAGGGCCGGCACCTGCCACTGAAATCGGCACCTCAGCCCCGACCTTGACCGCCACACGCGGGCGTTTCCTCGTCGCTACCCGCCCATCCTGACCGGACGTGCCCGTCTACATGTACGGCATCGGCGGCACCACGTGGTTGAGCCGCGCGTAGACGGTGAGCGCGCCGCGGTGATGCGCGGTGTGATCGGTGATGGCACTCAGAATTGCCATGCGCGGCATGCCGCCCATGACCGGGCCCGGCGGCATCGGCACGAGCAGGTCGGCATCGGTCGCGGCGCCGAGCGTTGCCGAGGCCGCCGCAACTGCCCGTTCGAACCACGCGCGGGCGTCGGCAATGGACGTCACAGCCATGAACGCCTTCGCGTGCGCTTCGAAGTCCAGGTCGAAGCCCTCAGGGCAGAAGGCGCCTGCGACGAACCAGTCGATGGTATGTGCGGCGTGCGCGACCTGCTGAGCGGCGGTCATCATGCCGGCCGCCGGCGCGTAGCTGGAATGCGCCTCGGTCAGGACGGCGGTGGAACGATTGAAGAACTCTCGCGCGGCGGCGAGTTCACCGAGGGCCTGTTGGGCAAGAGACATGGGGCGCAGCTCCTTCTGATGAGGATGTTCGCGTGATCACCGCCGGGCGTCAAGCGCCGCACGGCGTGACACCCATACGAGCGCCCTCGACGCGTCGCGGTATAGTGACCAAGGCTGGCGCGCACCGCCGCAGCGCAAGAGAGTGTCCCCTATGCTCGCGTGGATCCCGGCGATTGTGCTGACGTGGTGTGCCATCGGCCTGTTGGTGGCCGTCCCCTTCCTGCTGTTCGGGGTCGGCCGCGCGGTGGACGGCGCCAAGGGCAGTTCGCTCGGGTTCAAGCTCGTGGTGCTGCCGGCGGCAACGCTACTGTGGCCGGTGCTTCTGCGCCTGTGGATCACGGCACGTAGAGGGGACGAGGCCGCATGACCCGCGGACAACGCTCCGCGCATCTAATGGTCTGGCTGGTGCTGGCGCCGTTGCTGCTGATCCTCATTGCGTTTGCGTTGATCAATCGCGTCGAGGCCCCATGAGTCACACCTTCGTGACGGTGCAGTGGAATCGGCGTAAGTATGTCTACGACGCGATGCTCGTCGGGGGCATCGCCGCGTATCTGACGGTCTTCGACGCGGTGGCCCGCGCCGCGCTCACCGGCGCGAACGCGATCACGCCGGAGACCCTCGGCATGCGCGCGTGGGGATCGTGCGCGTTCCTCATGCTCACGGCGATCCTGTGCCTCGGTCCGCTGTCCCGGCTCGATCCGCGCTTCCTGCCGCTGGTCTACAACCGCCGCCACTTCGGCGTGATCTTCTTCGTCGTGGCCGCAAACCACGCCCGCCAGGTGCTGAACTTCTACCACGCCTATGGGCCCGTCTCGAAGATCGAGTCGCTGCTCACAAACGATGCGATGTTCACCGCCACCTCGGCGCCGTTTCAGCTCTTTGGCGCCGCGGCATTGACGATCTTTTTCGTGATGGCCGCCACGAGCCACGACTTCTGGCAGAAGGTGCTCGGCGCGCGCCAGTGGAAATGGCTGCACATGCTGGTCTACGCCGGCTACGCTCTGGTCGTCGCGCATGTCGCCTTCGGGGCGTTGCAGTTCGAGACCTCGGGCTGGCTCGTGGCGGCGTTTGCGGCGTGCGTCGCTGTGGTTGGCGCGCTGCACGTGCTGGCTGCGCTGCGTTCCACCGGCCCAGACCGCGGCGGTGCCGGACAAGTCGTGACCCTCGACGGCTCGCAGTGGATCGTGGCTGGCCCAGCCGCGGCGCTCGCGCCGGACCGCGCGCACAGCGTCACCACGCCGACCGGGGAACGCCTGGCGGTGGTGCGGCACGGCAACCAGATCTCGGCCATGCACGGGGTGTGCGCGCATCAGGGCGGACCACTCACCGAGGGCCGTGTCCGCAACGGGTGTCTCACCTGCCCGTGGCACGGCTGGGAATACCGGCCCGCCGACGGACAATCGCCGCCGCCCTTCACCGAACGGCTCCCCACGCACCGGGTGCGGCTCGACGCGCGCGGACATCTGCTGGTGGAATTGGCCGCGCAGCCGCCGGGGACACCGTGCGAGCCCGTCGTGCTCGATGCTGCGTCGGCGGTCACCGAAGGTAGCGCCTCCGATGCGCCCGGGCCGGACGAGTTCTTCGTCGGCTATCTGCCGATGAGCCGATCGGCCGCGCGCTTCAGTCTTGTGGCCGGGACCGGCCTGATGACCGCGACGGTGCTCCTCGGTGTGGTCTTCGCCGGATTTCAACGCACGCCGGGCGAGTTGCTCCAGGCTGCTGCCTACGGCACGAGCCATACCGGGCTGCTCCTGGCCTCGCCCTACCCGCACTTGCGTACGCTGAATGCCAACGGCACGTTCACGACGCTGCTCTTCACCGGCTGGGTGAAGTCCAACGTGGACCTGCCGGCCGACAAGATTGGCCAGCCGGTCGTCGCGACGGGCAACGTCTACGAACGCGCCGGCTTGCGGATGCTCGAGGGCGCGGGTGGCTTTGCGGCAGCGAGCGATCTGCCGACCGCAGACCTGGCGCGGCTGACGTCGGTGCCGAGCGAAGATCTGGGCGAGGTGACGCTGCGCGGCGAGATCGTCGACTCGAAGTGTTACGCGGGTCGCATGCGTCCAGGCGTAGGCCACGGGCACCGCGCCTGCGCGCAGCTCTGTATTCTTGGCGGCATCCCGCCGGTGCTCGTGACCATCGGCGCGGACGGGAGCGAGACACACTATGTGCTCGCCTCGACCGCGGGCGGGCGGGTCAACGAGGCCGTCGCCCCGTTTGCGGCCGAGCCCGTCGACGTGCGCGGTCGCCTCGAGCGGCGCGGCGACCTGCACGTCCTGCACATCGATCCTGCAGAGATCCGCCGCCGGTGACGACCGGCGAGCACGTGCTCCCCGCGCGCACACCACGAGTGTGGTTCGTGGACGTCGTGCGCCTGCTGGCCTCGCTGCAGATGGTGAACGGACACACGCTCGATGCGGTGCTGCTGCCCACGTTGAAGCAGGGTCCCTTCTTCGACAACTACAACTGGTGGCGTGGGCTGGTCTCGGTCGGCTTCCTGATGGTGGCCGGCATGGCGTTTCACGTCAGTACGCTGGCGCGCTTCGAGCGGCATCGGGCCAACCCCGCAACCATTCGGGCGCGGTTCCGCCGGGCGCTCGTGGTCATCGCGGCAGGCTACTTCCTGGGATTCCCCTGGGGCGCGTTCACGCCCGACCCGGCGCAGGCGCAGCTGGCGTGGCGCTACTTCTTCTCGGTGGGCATCCTGCACAGCATTGGCGCGGCGCTCGTCGTGCTCGAAGCCATCACGCTGGCATCACGTTCCGCGCGGCAGGTGGTCGTGGCCGCAGGTGTGCTCGCCGTGCTCGCCTTTTCGCTGGCGCCCCTGGCCGACGCGACCCTCGCACAGGGACAAGCGCACGTGCTGCTGAACTGGATCTCGCATCAAGGCGGCTCGCCCTTTCCCCTCCTGCCGTGGACCGGGAACGTCCTTGCCGGCGTGGTCGTGGGTGCGATCGCGCTGCCGCGGGGCGGCCACACCCCGCATCGCGTGATCTGGTCCCGGCTGGGCATGCTCGCGGTGGGCACCTGGGTCGTCGGCCAGGCGCTGCAGGCCGTGCCGTGGACCATGGTGACTGCGGCCACGCACCCGTCGGCTCGGCCGGCGTTCGTGGTCGCGAACCTGGCCGCCGTGTTGCTCGTGGCGCTCGTGTTGTCGGTGGTCGTCGCGCCGATGAAGTCGCTGCCGCGCGTGCTGCGCATCATCGCGGCCGAGACGCTGGCGATCTACGTGTTCCACTTGTACGTGCTCTTCGGCGGCGAGCTGCGGCTGGCACGACGGATCGGGCCGACGCTCGAGCTGCCCCAGGCGCTCGCGTTTGCGGCCTTCATGATTGCGCTGACGAGCGCCTTCGCACTCGGGTGGCATGCCCTCAAGGCGTGGCGCGACGGCCGCGGGCCCGTGGGCTACCTGCCCGCAAAGTAGGCACGCAGCGCCGACGGCGTGGCCAGCCGCACGTTGGTCTCGTGCAGGGCGCCAGGCGTGACGTCGGCCTGCCAGCGCACACCAGCGGCGGCGGCGCGGGCGGCCATCACGGCCTGCAGCTTCTGGAATCCCAGCCCCATGCCGGTGCCTTCCTTGGCGCCGACGCTGAGATAGAAGAATCCGCCAAGCGCGCGGCCCGCCGTGAGCGCGCGGGCGACATCGCCCACGACGGCATCCTCGTCGCGCCAGATGGCCGGACTGTGTGCGAACCGCGCGTCGAAGAAGGCCGGCGCGGCCGCAAGTGAATAGCACACGAAGATGGCGCCGAGCGAGTGACCCACGAGCAGGCGCGGCGCCGTCGTGCGATAGTCGCGCTCGATGCGGGGGACCAGTTCGTCGCGCAGGAAGCGCAAGAAGCGATCGGCCCCGCCTGTAAACGGCGTGCCGTCGCGCCGGCTGAACGACAGGAACGGCGGCAGGAAGTCGCGGGCCCGCCCGCCCCGCTGCATGTTCGGGATGCCGACCACGATGAGCTCGGGCGCCTGACCGCGCGCGGCGAGCGCGGTGGCGCCCTCGGCCGTGTGCGCGTCAAGCGGCGGGCCATCGAGCACGTAGATCACCGGGAAGCGCCTGAGCGGCTCGCGCGCGTAGCTGGCCGGAAGCCGTACCGTGAAGTCGCGCGCCTCGGCGAGCGCGGAGGACGTCAGCCGCCCCGTGGTGGGCACGCCGTCACGGGCGCCGGCCGGACCGGCCACCGTCAGCAGCCATAGCATCGCGAGGGACATCCGGACGATGGGAAACATGGGCACGGTGCCTGGACGGTATGCACGTTATCAGAGTGGGCAGCGCGCGGCACCCGTATCGACGCCAACGACCGGCGGCGCCCGGCGCCGCGACGACCATCGCTACTGCGAGTGGCCCCGCGCGGTGATGGGCCACACGGTTTCGACGCGGTCCTTGCGAATGCCGTAGAGGTAGTCGTAGAGGTTCACTACCGGATCGCAGTGCGGCACGATCATCTCGAGACGGTCGCCCATCTTGTAGGTCTTGCTGGCGTCCTTGAAGGTAATCGTGCCGAACTCGTCCGAGCCTGGGTTGTAGTCCATGCCGGGCTCGCCGATGACGCCGGGCCGCGGCAGGTTCAACGTGAGGGCCTTGGCGCCGGCGTCGGTGGTGAGCCGGCCCGGGAAGCGGTTGTTGACAATGGTCCCCAGCACCGTCAGCGACGACGCGAAGTCGGAATAGACCGGGTTCCCGTCTTCGCCGCCAATCGCCAGGTACTGCATGTCCATGAACAGGTAGCTGCCGACCTGCACGTCGGTGAAGCCCGGCACCAGATGCTGGATGTTGTAGGTGCCGGTGCCGCCGCCGCTGAAGATCTCGGTCGTGAGCCCGGCCCGCGTCATGGCCGCGAACGTTGCCGCGTTGCCCTCGATGTTCTCGAGCGCGCGCCGCTTGCGCTCGGCAAAGCCGGTGATGTGCTGGGCGCCGCCGTCGTACGACAGCACGCCGCGCAGCTTCAGGTTCGGCAGGCGGTCGACCAGTGTTGCCAGCGCCAACGCCTCGTGGCCGGCGGGAATGCCGCTGCGCGTGCCCACGGCGATGTCAATCACCACATCGGCAACGATGCCGGCCTCTTTGGCCGCGGCGTTCAGGTCGTGCGCGTTGGGTTCGTAGTCCACCGCCTGAATGAACTGCGGCGTCCGCTTCCGCAGTTGCATGGCTCGGCGGATCTTGCCGGCGGCGAGGTTGCCGGTCGTCATGCAGATGCGGTCAAGGCCCTGCG
Organism: Acidobacteriota bacterium; assembly: GCA_031376505.1. Taxonomy (GTDB): domain Bacteria; phylum Acidobacteriota; class Vicinamibacteria; order Vicinamibacterales; family UBA2999; genus CADEFD01. The sequence goes on along the minus strand of JANMDX010000307.1, from coordinate 1,798 downwards.
CGGCAAGCGCCTCGGCTTCGCTCAGCTTCGCCGTGCAGATGCCCAGCGCCCCGGCGGCCATCTGCAGCACGGCAATGGCGGCACACTTGTGGGTCTTGGCGTGCGGGCGGCTGCCGAGCTTATTGGCGGCCAGCGCGCGCTGCATCCTGCTGATGTTCTGTTCCAGCTTGTCGAGATCGACGCAGAGCGCCGGCGTGTCGAGATCCCATTTGGAGATGCCGGTCGCCATGGGCGTGACCGGCGCCAGGATCTCGGCGGCGGTGTAGCCCTTCACGGGCTTCGGAATCCACACATGCGCGGCGGTGGCCGCCGTGGCCGCGAGAAACGTTCGACGAGACGCCGAGGTCTGTGTGCTCATGCTGACTCCTGTCGCGTGCCCCAAGAGAATACCGCCACCTTGCAGCGCTGAGGGCCGCTAAAACCGGAAGCCCACCGATATGTTGAAGTCGCGCGGCGACTGGTAGCTGGTGGGGCTCGACGCCTTGCCGAATTCCGGTCCTTGCTGCCAATTGACCCCTTCAACCGGTGTGCTGGTGAACGGATTGAACGTCTGCAGGCCCGTGCCGACGATGGTCGTATTGAAGCCGGTCAGCGCTTGGTTGTTGAACACGTTGTTGGCCACGGCCCTGAGGAAGATCTGCGTGCCGCCGACGACCCGGTGGTTCCACGACAGCGACAGGTCGCTCCGCCAGGCGTGTTCGAACCTGAATTCCCCACGCCCCGAGATGAAGTAAGTCACGCTGGCGGGGGGCACCAGGTAGCCCGGGTTGGTCACGTAGGGCCTCGGGTCGATCGCGAGGTTGTAGTCCCAGGGTGCACCCGAATCGAATCGCTGCATGAAGCCGAGCGCGAACGCCCCGGCGGCCGCCGGCAGCGGCAGATCGTAGGTTCCAAAGAGACGAACCTTGTGCCGCTGGTCGCCATTGGTGTACCCGAGTGGGTAGTTCCAACTCGCCTCACGATACTGGGGATACTCGTTGGCGCTGGCGCGGGTGGCGCCGTTGGTCACATCTTCGCCCTCGACGCTGCCTCTGGACCACGACATCATCCAGTTGCCATTGAGGTTCAGGCTCTTGAACAGCCGGTAGTCGAACTGCACGCTCAGGCCCTTGTAGTCGCGCCGGACGTCGTTGGTGTTGTCGACGACAGTCTTGTTGAACGTCAGGTTGGTGCGCGGATCGGTCACCGACCCCGTGCCCAGATTGACGTAGTTGCCGTAGAAGTCGTAATACCGGCGATAGACCAGGTCGGCGCGGACGGCGCCCTTCTGGCCCAACTGATGGGCCACGCCGGCGACGAACTCGTTCGAATTCGCCGACCTCACGCCGGGGTCCACTGCGGTGTTGACCCCCGGCACGGTCGGGGTCGCGCGGAGCGCTCGGCTCGTTCCGCCGTTGGCATTGAACCAGTCGAAGAGCACCTTCAGCGCCTCGGCCGACGTCAGGTACGGTCCGGTGGCGCCAGTATTCACCTCGGGGCCCTGATACCAGAAGCTGTAGTTGGCCTCGCGCCCCGCGGCCGACGCCGCGTCGGCGATCTGGGTGTTGAACATCCCGACGTAGTGGCCGAAGCTCAGGTTGGCGATCCACGTTCCGTTGCCGTTGACGTCCCAGGCCGCCGAAAGCCGGGGACTGAAGGAATCCGCGTTCCCGACAAGCGCGCCGCCCTGGTCCTTGGTGCTGTTCTTGTCGTACCGGAGCCCGAGGTTGAAACTGAGCCGGCTGTTGAGGCGCCAGGCGTCGTTGAGGAACCCTGAATAGGTCCGAAGATTGTTTCCCACCGTGTCACTGAAGACCGG
>JANMDX010000294.1:0-1767 GCA_031376505.1 Acidobacteriota bacterium | reverse complement strand
CCGAATCCCACGGTGTTCCAGAAGACGCTGGCGGTCAACGACTACTACTTCGGTGACGCTGAGTTTCCCTTCCCCATGGGGCATATCTCGTTTGTGGGCAAGCTCGACGGCGTGGCGCTCTCGGCGGGCGCTCCCAAGCTGGCACCTGGATTCACGCTTGACCTGATGGCGAGCCACTCGCTCGACTTCTGGCTCACATCCGAAGACCTGCCCGCGCCCGGCAATCGGGTCTCGCTCGACCGGAACGGCGGCATCGTGCTGTCGTACGTGCCCAACAACACGACGGCCCACGATCAGCTGCACGCGCGGCTGAAGACGCTGGTGCAGGGGCAGCGCCGCTGCGCCGTGCACGGCGACGCCTGCCACGTCGGCCTCTTTGGACGCAGCCTCTTTGTGGGCCAGCGCATTCCGCTGGCTGGCGTGGCGCACCAGTGCGGCACGATCCGGTTCGGACACGATCCCCAGACGTCGGCACTCGACGCTCACTGCCGGGCGCACGACGTGGACAACCTCTATGTCGTCGACGGCAGCTTCTTTCCGTCGAGCGGCGCCGTGAACCCCGCCCTCACGATCATGGCCAACGCCATGCGCGTCGGCGATCACCTGCTCGGCCGGCTCGGCGTGACGAGCCAAGCGGGGGCCCACGATGCGGTCGCGTAGTGCGCTCGTCGGCACGCTGCTGGCACTGCTGTCGATCGTACCGGCGAGCGCGTTGCGCGCTCCAGCGACCACTCAGCCGTTTGTCGCCGCGTCCGTCGACTCGGTCGGGACCACGGTGTCGAATCTCGAGCGATCGGTCCGGTTCTTCGTCGACGTACTCGGCTTCGAGGCCGCCGCCGCACCCGTCGAACTCGCGGGCCGTCCCTACGAACTGCTGCACGGCGTGTTCGGCGCTCGCATGCGCGTGGCTCGAGTGACGCTCGGCCGCGAGGCCCTCGAGCTCACCGAGTACGCAGCCCCGCGCGGCCGGCCGTATCCCGGGGACAGTCGGGGCAACGACCGCTGGTTCCAGCACATCGCGATCATCACGTCGGACATGGCCGCGGCGTACGCTCGGCTGCGCGCCCGCGACGTGCCGCACGCGTCCACGGGTCCCCAGCGTCTCCCCGACTGGAACGCCGGGGCGGCCGGCATCCAGGCCTTCTACTTCCGCGATCCCGATGGTCACTTCCTCGAGGTCCTGCAGTTTCCGCCCGGCAAGGGCGACGCTCGCTGGCAAGGCATCGACCGGCTCTTCCTGGGCATCGACCACACGGCCCTCGTCGTGGACGACACGGTAAAGGCGCTGGCGTTCTACCGCGACGGCTTGGGACTGGCGGTGGCGGGCCAAGGGGAGAACTACGGCGAGGAGCAGGAGCACCTGAACCACGTGTTCGGCGCGCGGCTGCGCATCACCACGCTGCGAGCGCCGGATGGGCCGGGCGTGGAACTGCTGCAGTATCTGGCGCCGCGCGACGGTCGGCCCGCGCCACTCGACCTCAAGGCGAACGACCTGGCGCACTGGCAGACCACCATCGTCGGGCCGCGGCCCGAGGCGCTGCTGGCCGAGCAGCACGGTGGCGGGCTCGTGTCGCCGGACGTCGTGGTCGTCGACCGCGCGATGACGGGTTTCTCCCGCGGCCTCATGCTGCGCGATCCGGACGGACACGCCATGCGTCTCGTGACGCGCTGAGTCGGCGGGAAACGCGGAGGGCGAACGCTCATCTTAGGTTCGTGCTCGCGAGACCGCAATCCCGCGGCCGCTCGAGCACACTCGAAGGAGAACAC
>JANMDX010000293.1:0-17894 GCA_031376505.1 Acidobacteriota bacterium | reverse complement strand
GCGTTCACCCGAGACCCCGAGCAGCGCTTCATCCTGATGGCGGACGGGCAGAACTCGCGCGTGCGCATCATCGTGCGCGAGACGCTCGAGGAGATCACTGCCTTTGGCGCCGGCGGGCGCCAGCCGGGCATGTTCTACGGCGTGCACAGCATCGCGACCGATTCCAAGGGCAACATCATCACGACCGAGACGTACCAGGGCAAGCGGGTGCAGAAGTTCATCTACAAGGGCCTCGGTCCAGTGACGATGAAGAAGCAGGGCCCGCCCTGGCCGACCTCGACGGCGAAGTAGTTTTCGCCGCGCATCGGGCAACATCACACGGCGGCGGCCTTCGGGTCGCCGCCGTTGTGCTGTACGGAGCGAAGTCCATGCGCGCACACATCCTTCTCTACGGACTGCTGGGCGGAATACTCATTGCCGGGCTCAAGTTCGTCGAGTACCGATGGCTCGTCGTCGAGCATTCAATCGAGATCTACGGTGGCCTCGTCGCGGCGGTTTTCGCCGCATTGGGTGTCTGGCTGGGCTTCACGCTCACCCGGCCGGCGAAAACCATCGTGATCCGCGAGGTGATCGACCGCGAGGTGGCCGTGCCGGCGCCGGCGGCCTTCGTCCGCGACGACCGGCAGGTGGCGGCCCTGGGCCTCACTCCCCGCGAACTCGAAACTCTGGCCTGCATCGCTGAGGGTCTGAGCAACCATGAAATCGCCGCCCGTCTCTTCGTCAGCGAGAACACCGTCAAGACCCACGCCAGCCGGGTCTTCGACAAACTGGACGCGAAGCGTCGCACGCAGGCCGTACAGCGGGCGCGCGACCTGCGGCTCATCTCGTAGCAATGAACTTTCGGGTGATTTCGCAGCGGATGCCGCAGAATCATTCGTTCGGGTGACGCCCCAGCGGGGAACCTTCGGCTTGAATGAGGCCCTCGTCTCTGACCCGGGAGTAGCCATGCAGAAGGTCGTCCTCACGTTCGGTCTCATCGGCGGCGCGCTCATCGCCGTCATGATGGCCCTCACCTTGCCCTTCACGGCCCAGATCGGGTTCGACCGGGGCGTCATTGTCGGCTACACGACGATGGTCCTCGCGTTCTTGATGGTCTACTTCGGCGTCCGCTCGTACCGTGACACCGCGGCCGGTGGTCCCATCACCTTCGGACGGGCCTTCATCGTGGGTTCGCTCATCACGGCCGTGATCACCGTGTGCTACGTTCTGACCTGGCAGGTCATGTACTACGGCTTCATGCCCGACTTCGTCGAGAAGTACACCGCCTTTGCGCTAGAGAAGGCGCGACTCGGCGGCGCGACTGAGGCCGACCTCGCCCGACAGGCCAAGGAGCTGGACGAGTTCTGGACGATGTACAAGAATCCGCTCGTGAACATCGCCTTCACCTTCCTCGAGCCGCTGCCAGTTGGGCTCGTGTTCACGTTCGTGACCGCGGGCGTGCTCGGCCGGAAGAGGGCCACGGCAGGCGCGGGCGTCTGAATCCGGCAGCCGCGTGTAAGAACCACTTCACCCCGCGGAGACACTCACATGGAACTCGGCGCGTTTTCGATCAGCTTGACGGTCAAGGACCTCGCGGCGTCGCGGGCATTCTACGAGACGTTTGGTTTCACGGCTTTTGGCGGCAACGGCAAGAACTTCCTCATCATGAAGAACGGCTCCCATCTCATCGGGCTGTTTCAGGGCATGTTCGAGAAGAACATCCTGACGTTCAACCCCGGCTGGGACAGCAACGCCCAGCCGGTGCCCGGATTCACCGACGTGCGCGAGCTGCAGCGCCGCGTCAAGACCGCCGGCATCACACTGGCGACTGAAGCCGACGAGACCACGACCGGACCGGCCAGCTTCGTGGCCATCGACCCTGACGGCAATCCTGTGCTGGTCGACCAGCACGTCTAGGTCTCGGCGCGGGCAACCTGCGCCGGCATCCCGGGAACCACGCGCGAAATGGGTTACTCTACAAATTGAGGGACCCAATGACGGCATCGAAGTTCGGACTGGTGGCGCTACCCGTGGTGTGGATGGCGCTCGTGACGGCCTCGCCCAAGGCGGCACAGAGCAAGAGTGTGGTGGACGGCGTGTTCACCGACGAGCAGGCCAAACGCGGAGAAGCGGCCTACACGAAGGACTGCTCGTCGTGCCACGGCGCGGGACTCGACGGCGACGGTTTTGCTCCGGCGTTGGCCGGGAGCGAGTTCCTCAGCAACTGGAACGGCACGTCGGTCGGCGATCTGTTCGATCGAATTCGCGTGTCGATGCCTCCCGGCAGCCCTGGCGGCGTGCCTCCGCAGACCAAGGTCGACATCGTCGCCCACCTGCTGAAGTCGAACAAGTACCCAACCGGCAAGGTCGAGCTGGCCAAGGAACTGGACGCGCTGAAAGACATCAAGCTGGAACTGCCGAAGTAGTTCGAGCGATCACGAAGGTGTGCCACATGGAGGCAGGCAGGTGTGCTGAAACTGCACACCACCTGGCCAATCTGTGCGCTGCCTCGACCGCGCCGTACCGCCGCCTTTCCTCCTCCGTACCCTCTGCAGAGAGTTTCGTTCGAAGAAACACCGGATGCGCCACGAGACACGGCGCGTCCCCGCCGGCCTCCGGCATACGGCACGTGGGTTGCACCCCTGGTTGGCGTGTTGGACACCCAGAGGCCGCTGGCATCTCTGCCGGCGGACCTGCTTCACACCTGCCCGGTCTGCGGCCACGACATGGCCGTGATGGTGGCCGATCTGCCGAAGGGGCGGCTCACGCAGTGCGCCAGCTGCGGCGAGCTCGACTACCGGCGCAAAGCTGTCATGACGGTAGCGGCGCGAACCACGGAGTCGTAGTCGAAGGCTCGGCACCTCTTGGGGACCAGTATCGTTCCAATTACCAACGTCTCGTGGTATCTCTAGGTGCGTCTGATTAGCTGGAGAATTCCCGTGATGCGCTTGGCTACGTGTGCCGCCCTTGTTCTGATTGCCGGTTCGCCCACCGTGGCGATCGCACAGCCCACACGCGGCACCGTGCTTATCGGCGCCGCCGGCCTTGCTGCAGTCGAGAAGGCGCCCACATCCGGTGGCCTCGGCATGTCGGGGGAAGGCCGTGGCGGCACGGTCGCCGGTGGGGCGCTCAGCGTCGGCGTGCACCTGACCGAACGGGTCTCGGCCCGATTCGAGTGGTCGCTGACCGACGCGCTGAAGCAGTCACAGGGTCTGAGCGCCTACACATCAGAATCACTTCTGGGCGTGCTCGCGGGTGGCGCGATGGGCTTCTCGACGAGCTTCACGACGAGCTTCCCAACCACGCCGAGCGTGTCGTTCGGTCCCCAGTCGGTCGAATCACGGCGAACCACGGCGGCAGGATTCGCCCTGCTCGGCTATCACCTGGGGGCCGGTCGGACGTCGCTCGAACTGCTGGGCGGCGTGGGGCTGCTGAACCAGAACGTCACGACCAGCTACGTCTACGACCGCCGGATGCTCGGCAGCCTCGGCGGCTTCAACCTGCCCTTCCCGACGGTGAACGACGACAAGACGTCGAGCTATCACGCCGTGGCGGTCCTTGGCGCCGACCTCGCCGTCACGCTGGCCGGCCACGCCGCCATCGTGCCGCAGGTGCGCGCGTACGCCCTGAACGGCGGCCTCAGCGTGCGCCCCGGCATCGGCCTGCGCTGGACCTTCTGACCCGCCGGCCGCGACTGCATGCTATTCTCGGCCCCTGGACACCGGACGAGGTCACGCGCCGTGCCGATTTTCGAGTATTCCTGCAACGCCTGCCGCCATGAATTCGAGACACTCGTGCGGACCGGAGACGTCCCGGCATGTCCGAAGTGCGCCGCCACCGCTCTGACCAAACTGCTGTCGCTGGCCGCCATCAAGTCGGACTCGACCCATGCCCTGGCGATGCGCGCCGCAGGTCGGCGCGACCGCGTGCAGCAAGGGGACAAGGCGCGCGAGCAGCGTGAGTACGAACTCAGTCACGACGACTGAGCCATGGGCCGGCGCCCCCCCTCATGGACCCACTGACCACGCTCGACGCCGACACGTACGCGGCCTACGCGGCGCGCACCCCGGCGTCTCGCGCACTCTACCAACGCGCTCGGCGCGTGCTGCCCGGCGGCGACACGCGCACCGGCACATTCCACCTGCCATACCCGCTCTTCATCTCCCACGGCGAGGGCCCGCACCTGTGGGACGCCGACGGTCACGTCTACCTCGACCTGCTCAACAACTTCACGTCGCTCGTGCACGGCCACGCGCATCCACACGTCGTGCAGGCGATGGCCCGTCAAGACGGGCACGGCACAGCGCACGGCACCGCCAACGCCCTGCAGGTCGAACTGGCCGAGACGCTGTGCGCGCGGGTGGCGTCGGTCGAGCGTCTGCGCTTCTGCAACTCGGGCACCGAGGCGACGCTCGGCGCGCTGCGCGCGGCCAAGGCCTTCACGGGCCGGTCGCGCATCATGAAGATGGCCGGCGGCTACCATGGATCGCACGATCAAGTGGCGGTGGGCGCTTCGGCGCCCTTTGATGGACCTGTGCCAATTGGCCTGTCGCCCGGCGCCGTCAGCGAAGTGCTCCTCGGGCGCTTCAACGATCTCGAGTACACGGCCGACCTGGTGCGTAGGCATCACCACGATCTCGCGGCGGTGATTGTGGAGCCCATGTTGGGCTCGGGCGCGATTGTGGCGGAGCGGGAGTTCCTGCACGGGCTCCGTGCGGTCGCCGCGGAATGCGGTGTGCTGCTGATTCTGGACGAGGTCATCACGTTCCGCCTCGCGGTGGGGGGGCTGCAACAGGTGTTCGGCGTCACGCCCGACCTCACTACCTTCGGCAAGATTGTTGGCGGCGGCCTGCCGGTTGGCGCGTTTGGCGGACGCGAAGACGTGATGGCGACCTACGACCCGACCAGACGCGGCACGATCTCGCACTCGGGCACCTTCAACGGCAACGCTGCGACGATGGCGGCGGGCCTTGCCACACTCGCCCGCTACGACGAAGCTGCCGTCTCGTTACTGAACGCCTCGGGCGATGCGTTCCGCGCGCGACTGAATGGGCTCGTCCGTGAGGCAGGCGTCGAGGCGGTGGTCGTCGGCTACGGCTCGCTCATGCAGCTGCACTTCCGTGCCGAGGTGCCGCGCACGCCGGAAACGGCCGCCACGGGCGACACGCGACTCGTCAAGCTGATGCACCTGGCGTTGCTGACACGCGGACTGTTCACCGCGACACGCGGGCTGATGGTACTGTCCACGCCGATGACCGCCGCCGATCTCGACCTGGCGGCGTCGGCGCTGGCCGACGCCCTCCGCGCCGTGGCCATCGAACAGCAGGCCCGCGTCGCCCGCTGATTCTCCTCTGATCCATTTCCCCAAAGGTCACCCGTGCCCAATCCGTCCCCGCAACCGACCGCGCCGTCTGTCAGTTTCCTGAAGCTCGCGGGCCCCGGTCTGGTGGTGGCCGCCACGGGCATCGGGTCTGGCGACGTCGTCTCGGCCACCGTCGGCGGCGCGCGTTACGGGGTCGTGCTGCTCTGGGCCATCCTGCTCGGTGCGTTCTTCAAGTTCGTGCTGAGCGAAGGCATCGCGCGCTGGCAACTGGCCACCGGCACCACCGTGATCGAGGGCTGGGCGGCGCACTTGCCGGCGTGGGTGAAGTTCTACTTCGGCATCTACCTGGTGCTCTGGACCATCGCGGTGAGCGCAGCGCTCACCAACGCCTGCGGCCTGGGCCTGTCGAACCTCACCGGCGGCGCTATTCCCCAGTCATGGGGCGCGGTGGGCCACAGCCTGATTGGCTTCGCCTTCGTGTATCTGGGCGGCTACGGCAAGTTCGAGAAGCTGATGAAGCTGCTGGTCGGCGTGATGGGCTTCAGCATCCTCGTGTGCGCGGCGCTTACGATGACCAACCCGGGCACGGCCGCGCAGGGGCTCGTGCTGCCGGTGATTCCCGTCGGCAGCGGCACCTACGTGCTGTCGCTCATCGGCGGCATCGGCGGCTCGGTCACGATGCTGTCCTACAACTACTGGATGCGCGAGGAAGGCATGCGCGGGTCGAGCTGGCTGTCGTACGTGCGCGGCGACGTCGCCGTGGCCTACGTGTTCACGGCGGTGTTCGGCATCTCGATCATGCTGATTGCCAACACGGCCTTCTTCCTGCCGGGCGTGCCGCTCAAGGATGCCGAAGCCGTGCCGCGCATGGCCGCGTTCCTGGGCACCGTGCTGGGTCCGTTTGGCGTGTGGGCGTATGGATTCGGCTTCTGGGCCGCCGTGTTTGCCTCGCTGCTTGGCGTGTGGCAGAGCGTGCCGTACCTGTATGCTGACATCTACGGCGTGATGAAGGGCCTGTCGCTGGAGGCGCGCGCCGAGGTCACGAAGGTGACGAGCCGGCCGTATCTGCTGGCCCTGGTCTTCATCACGCTCGTGCCGCTGCCGCTGGCCTTCACCGGTGCCCCGCTGCTCGTGATCGTGACCTACACCGTGATCGGCAGCCTGTTCGTGCCGTTCCTGGCGGCGACGCTGCTCTACCTGAACAACCGCGTGGCGTGGACCGAAGACGTGCCGAAGAATGCGGTGACGACCAACCTCCTGCTCGTCGTCATCCTCGTGCTGTTCGTGCTCGTGGGCGGCCAGGAGGCCATGAGCGCGCTCAGGCGCATCATGGGCTGAGCGGCCCGCCGGCAGTCACCGCGACGTGGTCACTCCTTCCGGCTCAACCGGGGTGCCCGCCGCGCGGACTCTGCGCGGTGGGGTGGAAGCGTCGGTCCGGCCTGTCGGGGACGTGGAACCGCGCCGCGCCGACTGCCTCTGTCGGTGAGCGGCAGCGGCATGGGACGAAGCCTCACCATGGGCGCGTGTTCGTCGCCGTACCAGCACTGCGATCCCCATCTGGTGCGTCGATCAAGAGGCCCACACGGCCGTCGTATCTCACGAGAGAGCCCGCAGGCAGGACTTCGTCCAGTCGGCTCGCCAGCAGGTTCCACAACCAGGCGTGGGTACTGGCCGAGTCCCGCTGGAACCAGCCACGCGATGACATTCTACGGGCGGCCCCGCCATCGCCGATACGCCCGCCGGGCGTACGCCAGGCGTTCGGCTCCGGTCGGATAGCGCCGTCTGAACCACGCCACGAGCGCGCGAGCTCCGGCACGCTCAGCCTCGGACACCGGCGCCCCCACGCAGGCAGCCGCTTCTTCGGGAGACAACCGGCGTTCCGCTTCAACCTCTTCGAGGCGGGCTCGGCGCGTCGGCCAGTCCACACCTCATCGAAGGCCACGCGCTGTCCATCCACCGTCGGCTCCGCCCTGTGCGACGAGCACATCCACGTGCTCCTTGTTCTCGAGCGCGCAGCGGCCCGAGCGCACGCCGGCCAATCAGCAGAGCCCGCGCCCCGCTGTCCGCGATCGCCCGAAAGAATGCCAACTCGTCGAAGTCCGTCCCTTCCATGGCTGCCCGATCATCGCCGTCGCGCTGACTAGGAGACGACCATGGCAGATCGGTGGCCCACTCGTCGTCGGGACCGGAATCTGTGCGACGATTCTCCCGACATCATGCTGCGCGCCCTGGCCATTGCCGTCCTCGCTGTGCCTCTGCAGGTCGATCCCATGGCCGCGCTCGTCACCGAGACGCGCGCGCTGGTCGAAGGCCTGCTGGGCGGCCGAACCGCGCCGCTCGTACAGAAGTTCGACGGGCGCATGGCGGGCGCGCTCCCAGTGGCGCAGCTCGCGCAGGCCGTCACCGCGGTGAAGCAGCAGGCCGGCGAGTTCCGGGCCATCACGGCCACCCGCACGCAGGTCAGAGAGAACGTGCGGATCGTGGTCGCGACGTGCGACTTCGAGAACGGTCCTGTCGACGTCACCGTGGCCTGGGACGAGCAGGGCCGGGTCGTCGGACTGAACATGCGCCCGGCCGCGATGGTCGCCACCTATACCCCGCCGCCTTACGTGGTCGCCGACCGCTTCAAGGAATCGGCCGTGACCGTCGATGCCGGGGGATGGCCGCTGCCAGGAACCTTGACGATGCCCCGTGGCGATGGGCCGTTCCCTGCCGTCGTGCTCGTCCACGGCTCCGGTCCGGGCGACCGTGACGCCACGGTCGGTCCAAACGGGCCGAATCGTCCGTTCCGCGATCTTGCCTGGGGCCTCGCGTCTCGCGGCATTGCCGTGCTGCGCTATGACAAACGCACACTCGTGCACCGCGATCGCATTGCTGGACTGACTGAGTTCACGGTCAAGGACGAGACCATCGACGACGCGCTTGCGGCGGTGGCGTTGCTGCGCCGCGCCGACGGCATTCGCGCGGACCGCATCTTTGTGGCCGGCCACAGCCTGGGCGGCATGCTGGCACCGCGTATCGGCGTGGCCGACTCGACACTGGCCGGACTCATCGTGCTGGCGGGCGCCGTGCGTCCTCTTGAAGACACAATTCTGGCGCAGACCCGCTACCTGGCCGAGCTCGACGGCGCTGTCAACACCGCCGAGCGCGAACAGATCGCCGCCGCCGAAGCCGTCGTCACCAGGTCGCGCGCGCTCAAGCCCGGCGACCCGCCGCTCACCGGACCGCTCGCGAGCGGCCCGGCGTCCTATGTCATCGACCTGCGTGGGTATCACCCGCCCACCGTCGCCGCGATGCTGGCGCTGCCGATGCTCGTGCTGCAAGGCGAGCGCGACTACCAGGTGACCATGGCCGACTTCGGGGTGTGGCGTACCGCACTGGCCAAGCGCGCGGACGTGCAGTTCCACTCGTATCCGTCGCTAAATCACCTGTTCATCGCCGGCACGGGGCCCAGCAGCCCCGCCGAGTATCGGCAGGCCGGCCACGTCGACGAGGCCGTCGTGCGCGATATCCACGCGTGGATCAGCGAGCGATGAGCGACCTGATCGCGGCCCTGGCGCAGCTCTACCCGCCCGACCGGCTGCTGACGCGTGCCGCGTCGCTGGTCTCGTACGAGAGCGACGGTCTGACGGCGTTTCGTACGCGCCCACTCGCGGTCGTGCTGGCCGAGACGAACGCGGAGGTGGTCGAGACGGTGCGCCTCTGCCACGCGGCTAGTGTGCCGTTTGTTGCCCGCGGCTCTGGCACGAGTCTATCGGGCGGTTCCGTGCCGCTAGCCGACGGCATCGTCATCGCGCTGAACCGCATGAACCGTATTCTGCGGCTCGACCCGGTCGACCGCGTGGCGGTGGTAGAACCGGGCGTGATCAATCTCGATATCTCAACCGCGGCCGAACCGCACGGGCTCTACTACGCGCCCGACCCGTCGAGCCAGTCGGTGTGCACCATCGGCGGCAACGTCGCCTTCAACTCGGGCGGCGCCCATTGCTTCCGCCACGGCATGACGGCGAACCACGTGCTCGGCATCGAGGCCGTGCTGCCCGACGGCACCGTCGTGCGTCTTGGCGGCGACAGCGTGGAAGACGCCGGCCCCGATCTGACAGGTCTTTTCGTGGGCTCGGAAGGCCTGTTCGGAGTCGCGCTCGAGATCACGGTGCGGCTGATCCCGCGCCCCGAGGCGTATCGTACCGTGCTCGCGTCGTACGCCTCGTTGCAAGCGGCCGGCGACGCTGTCACGCGCATCATCGCGGCCGGACTGCTGCCGGGCGCGATGGAGATCATGGACCGTCTGGCGATCGAGGCCGCTGAGGCGGCCGTGCACGCCGGGTATCCGCGCGAGGCCGCGGCGGTCCTGCTGGTCGAGCTCGAAGGCGAAAAAGCGCAGGCCGAGGCGGACCTGGCGCGCCTGCGCGCCGTGCTCGACCAGTCCGCACCCACGCACGTCCGCGTGGCCCAGAACGCCGACGAGCGCGCGCTGCTCTGGAAGGGCCGGAAGTGCGCGTTCTCGGCAGTGGGTCGCATCAGTCCAGACTTCATCGTGCAAGACGGCGTGGTGCCACGGACGAAGCTCGGCGACGCGCTCGTCGCCATCGAGCAGTTGTCGGCGCAGCACGGCCTTCGTGTCGCCAATGTGTTCCACGCAGGCGACGGCAATCTGCATCCGCTCATCCTGTACGACGGTCGCGAGCATGGACAGCTCGAACGGGCCGAGGCGCTGGCCACCGCTATCCTGCGCCTGTGCATCCGCTTAGGCGGGTCGATCACGGGCGAACACGGCGTCGGCCTCGAGAAGCGCGCGTTCCTGCCAGAAATGTACACGCCCGACGACATGGCGTTCATGCAGCGTCTGCGTCAGGCCGTGGATGGCCGAGCCGTGGCCAACCGCGGCAAGATGCTGGCGGTGCCCGCGTGACGGCCGGCCTGGCGCTGTCCCCCGCCTCGCTCGACGAGCTGCAGCACATGGTCACGACGTCGATGCCAGGCCGGCTGCGCGTGGCGGGCGCCGGCACGAAGGCGAGGATGACGGCGGGTGACGGCTGGCAGGTGCTGGACCTGCGCCGGCTGTCCGGCATCATCAGTTACAACCCGGCCGAGTGCGTGTTCACCGCACTCGCGGGCACGCCGGTCGCCGACATCGACGCCGTGCTGGCCGCGCACGAGCAGTACCTGCCGTTTGATCCGACGCACGTGCGTGCTGGCGGCACGATCGGCGGCAGCGTGGCCTCAGGCCTCAGTGGGTCCGGCCGCTATCGCTACGGCGGTGTGCGCGATTTCATCATCGGCGCGCGCGTGGTGGATGGCCACGGCCGTCTGATTGCCAGCGGCGGTCAGGTAGTGAAGAACGCCGCGGGCTTCCTGACGCACCACGCGTTGGTCGGCAGCGCCGGACGCCTGGGCGCGATTGCCGAGGTGACCTTCAAGGTGTTTCCACGCCCCGAAGCGCGGGCGACGCTGCGCGCGCCGTGCGCGTCGATGGCCGACGCCGTGGCGGCGCACGAGCGCCTCCGCGCCGCGGCCATGGACTTGGAGGCGCTGGACATCGCCCTGGCCGACGCGTCTGGGGGCGCCACCGTCTGGGCGCGGCTGGCGGGCGCGGCCGACGCGCTGCCCGCGCGCGTGGCGCGCGCAGCAGGCCTCCTCGCATGCGGCGCCGACACGCTGACACACGACGGCGACCAGCGCGTGTGGAGTGATGCGGCGGAGCTGACCTGGGCCGCCGGCGCGCCCGCCCTCGTGAAGGTGTCCACGACGCCCTCGCGCGTCCTCGACGTCGCGGCGGCGCTGGGCCCACTCGGTGCTTGTCGTGTCCAATGCGGGGGCGCGGTGCTGCTGCTGGCCACTGCGCACCCGCTCGACGAGGTGCACGGGCTGCTGGCTCACCGCGGCTGGCGGGGTGTGGTCGCGTGCGGCCCGGCGCACGGACGCCTGCTGGGCACGGCCACAGCCCAGGCGTTTTCCGCGCGGGTCCACCACGCACTCGACCCCGATCAGCGGTTCCACTAGTCGTCTGCGGCCGCCATGCAGCATCAGATTCCTGTGAGCACGCTCGGACCGCACGGCCAGGCGATGGCTGACGCCGTCTCATCGTGCGTGCACTGCGGCTTCTGTCTGCCGGCGTGCCCGACCTACCGCGTGCTGGGCGAGGAGATGGACTCGCCGCGCGGCCGCATCGTGCTCATGAAAGAGGTGCTCGAGGGCGGACTCACGCTCGACGAGGCGGCACCGCACCTCGACCGCTGCCTGGGCTGCCTGGCGTGTGAATCCGCCTGTCCGTCCGGCGTGCCGTACCGCGAGCTCATCCAGCCCTTCCGCACGACCCTCGTGGCCCACCGGTCCTCGTGGGCGCGCGTGCGGCAGCAGGCGCTACTCCGCGTCATGGAGTCGCCAGCTCTGTTCCGGCTCGCCGCCCATGCCGGGGCCGCGGCCAGGCCGTTTGCCTCGCTCGTGCCGGCGTCGGTTCGCGCGATGCTGCACCTGCTGCCTGACACCTTGCCCGCACCCACCGCCGCGCCGCCACGAACGGCGGCGCGCGGTCAGCGCCGCGGACGCGTCGCGCTCATGACCGGCTGCGTGCAGAGCGTGCTTCGCCCCGGCATCACCGACGCGGCCATCCGTGTGCTGGCCGCCAACGGCGTCGAAACGCTGGTGCCGGCCGACCAAGGGTGCTGCGGCGCCCTCGCCTGCCACGTCGGCGACGAGGCACGAGGGCTGGCGCTCGGCGACACTCACCGCGCGCGCTTCCCCACCGACGTCGACGCCGTGCTGACCACGGCGGCTGGGTGTGGGTCGGCGATGAAAGATCATCGTCGCGACGGACCGCCGGTGTTCGACGTGCTCGAGTATCTCGATCAGCTCGGACTGATCGGGACGCCGAGACTCGACGCCCCTCTGCGCGTGGCCTACCAGGATGCGTGCCACCTCGCACACGCCCAGCAGATCACCAGCGCCCCGAGGCGACTGCTGCAGGCCGTGGCGCAGCTCACCCTCGTGCCCGTGGCCGACAGCGCCATCTGTTGCGGCTCGGCGGGTCTCTACAACCTCGAGCAGCCGGCCCTGGCCGCCGACCTCGGTGCGCGAAAGGCGGCGGCTCTCGCGGCGTCGGGCGCGGAGCTGGTGACCACCGCCAACATCGGCTGCCTCACGCAGATGCACGCCTCGCTCGCCGCGGCCCGGCACCAGATGACCGTGGTGCACGTCGTCGAGTTGCTGGACATGGCATATCGAGGGTCTGACGGGCCACAATAGGCCACCCTCATGCGAGTACAGCTCGACTACGGCACCGACGGACTCGGCGTCGACCTTCCCGAAGAACGCACCGTGGTCGTGGCACCGCGTCACTTGCCCGCGCTGGCCGATCCGCTGGCCGCCGTGCGGGGCGCCCTGCGGCACCCCATGGCCGGACCGCCACTGGCGTCGCTCGTGCGGACCGGCGACCGTGTGGCCATCTCGGTCTGCGACATCACGCGCGCCCAGCCCCGCCAGGTGATGCTGGAGGCGATCTTTGCAGAGCTGTCGCAGATGACGCCGGCAGACGTCATCATCCTGGTGGCCACCGGTACGCATCGGGCCAATACACGCGACGAACTGGTCTCGATGCTCGGCGCCGGCATCGTCGACCGCTATACGGTCGTGAACCACGACAGCCGCGACGACGCGTCGCTGGCCCGCGCCGGCACGACCGGCTCAGGTGTGCCGATCTGGTTGAACCGTCACTGGCTCGAGGCCGCCGTGCGCATCACGACGGGGTTCGTGGAACCGCATTTTTTCGCCGGATTCAGCGGCGGCCCGAAGATGGTGGCACCCGGGCTGGCCGGCCTCGAGACCGTGCTCGGACTGCACGACGCCAGACACGTGGGTCATCCGGGCGCCACCTGGGGCGTCACCACCGGCAATCCCATTCACGACGACGTACGCGAGATCGCCCGCCTCACCGGCGTGACCTTCGCGGTCGACGTCGCGCTCAACCGCGACCAGGCCATCACGAGGGTCTTCGCCGGCGAGCTCTTTGCCGAACACGCCGCCGCCTGCGCGCACGTGCAGGCCACGGCCATGTGCCCGGTGGACGGCCTCTTCGATGTCGTGCTGACTTCCAACTCCGGGTACCCGCTCGATCAGAACCTGTATCAGTCGATCAAGGGCATGTCGGCCGCGGCCTGCATCGTGAAGCCGGGCGGCACGATCATTTGCGCCGCCGAATGCCGCGACGGGATTCCGGCGCACGGCCCCTACGGCAGCATCCTGCGTGAGCGCGGGTCACCTGCGGCCTTGCTCGAGATGATCGAGACGCCGGGCTACCGGGTGCCGGACGGCTGGCAGGTGCAGGTGCAAGCACTCATACAGGCCAGGGCCACGGTGCTCGTGAAGGCCGGCGGCCTCTCGCTCGATGAGCTGAAGGCGGCGCACTTCGAGCCGGTCACGGACGTGGCCATGGCCGTGCGCGGCGCTCTGGCCAACGCGGGTCCGGAGGCCACGCTCGCCGTGTTGCCGCATGGCCCCCAGACGATTCCGTACGTCCGGTAATGGCCGAGCGACTCGCATGACGCAGGGCACCGCGCTCCTGATCGCGACAGCACTTGTGGGCAGCCTTCTGGAGGGCCGACAAGACCCGTCCCCAACTGTCGTGCAGGTGGCGGCGACGCTCCACATTCTGGTGCTCCTGTCGGACGGGTCGGTCGTCGGACTCGGCGAGAATCGCTCGGGGCAACTGGCTCGTCCTCCTGTGATCCGCCGCTTCCTGCGGGCCGAGCGCGTCCCGCTACCCACCAAGGCCGTACAGGTCGCCGCCGGAGAGGATACGTCGTTCGCCCTGCTCGATGACGGCACCGTATGGGCGTGGGGACGCGGATATCAGGGAGAGTTGGGAGTGGACCTGCAGGGCACCACCGAACGCCACACACCGGCGCCGGTGCCTGGCCTGCGCGACGTGACGGCGATCGCGGCTGACGCCGCCATGGCAATGGCGGTACTTGCCGACGGCACGGTGCGCGCCTGGGGGGCGCTGCCCACGATCCTCACCGGCGGGCGCACGGCGTACCCGGGCGTGTTCCGGCCGGTACCGGTTGCAGGACTCGAGCACATCGTGCACGTCACCTGCGGCGGACCATTCGGATTCGCCCTGACGGACCAGGGCCGCGTGCTTGGCTGGGGCGCCAACGAGCAAGGATTTCTCGGACTCGGCCACACGACCGCGGAGCCCCAACCACCCACCGAGCTGCCGACGCTGAAGGACGTGGTCTCGATCGAAGTGGGAGCGTCCGCCACGGCGGCCGTCACGCGCGATGGTCGCGTGTGGACGTGGGGCCAGAATCAGCAGGCGAACCTCGGCAACGGGCTGCACGGCGACGTGTCCGACGCTGGGCAGACCACGCCGCAGCCAGTCAGGGGCATCACCGACGGGGTCGAGGTGAAGACCGGCAGCTACGGCCGTCATGTGATCGTCCGTCGGCGAAACGGCACGCTCATCGGCTGGGGGAACAGCGACTGGGGCCAGCTCGGCGCCGGCATCTCGGGCGACTTCCAGCCCGTGCCCACACCCATCACGCTGCCTGGCGTGGAGGCCTACTGGCTCGGCGGCAACTTCTCGTTCGCGCGCACGAAAGACGGCGCTCTGTGGTTCTGGGGCGAGGCGTCGGCCGCGCGCAGACTCGTTGGCGCCAAGGGCAATCAACGCGTGCCGGCCACGGTGCCGCCGGGGGCGTTCCTGCCGGCGCCGCCCCAATAGTCGGCGCGCGCGGCCGCCCGGCAGCCCGGCGTTCACTCCACCCGAATTTCGCGCGTCCACTGCGCGTTGTCTTCGCGCCCGCTGGCAATCTCGGCGCTCCGCTCCGCCGTCGTCGGCTGCACCTTGCCATTGACATCGATGGCGCGCGACACGAGGGTGTGGGTGCCGGGCGCCAGGTTCGGGACCGAGTACGACCACAACACCCAGGAGTACTTGCCCTTGCTGGCGAGACGGCGCGCCGGTTCGGGCGGGGGCGCGATCGTCGCCGGCTGCCAGGGGCCGCCGTCCACCTGCACCTCAACGGCCTTGATGGGCACCTGACCACCCCACGCCGGGCCGCTGATCGTGTAGACGAGACCGCCGTCGTGCTTCATTCGCGTGACCCGGGCAACGATCGACTTGAGCCGGTTCTTCGAAATCGACGTATCGAGCCACACCGGCCCCTCCGGCGTCTCGACCGAGCGCAGGCTCAAGTAGTTGCGCACTTGGTGCTGGCCCTCGTAGCGACGATCGAGCACCTCGATGCGGCCCAGCCACTTCACCTGCGTCATGCCGTACCAGCCTGGCACGAGCAGGCGCACCGGGAAGCCCTGTTCACGGGGAATCGGCTGGCCGTTCAGCGCAAATGCCAGCATCGTGTCGGGATGCAGCGCATCGGCCAGATAGATCGCGCGGCCATGCGGCGCCTGGTACTCGCGATTGCCGGCCTGGAACTTCTTCTCTTTCTCGAGATCGAGGCCGAGGAACAGGATCTCGCGGGCCTCGGACGTGACGCCCGCCTCTTCGAGAATCGACTTCAGGCCCACGCCGGTCCACACGCCGTTCGAGAGCAGACCCGACATGCGTTGCGGACGCGTGGAGTTGCCCGAGCACTCAAGCGTGACGCCTTCGTCGCGCCGATCCTTGCGCGCCATGAGCTGGTCCAGCGTGAGCTCGAGCGGCGTCTTCACGAAGCCGCTCACCCGCAACTTGTAGGTGGCGGCGTCCACTTCGGGCGCGCGCGTCTGCGAGAAGGCGTAGTGCTGGTCGTTTGGTGTCGTCCAGCTGGTGAGCTGGCGCAGGTCCACGCAGCGCACCCTCGGCGTGGTAGCCGACGCCTCGATCTGGAAGGCGTCGGTGTAGTCGGTGAGCGGGACCAACTCTTCCCCGTCCTGCAGCGCCCAGGCGGCTGCGGGCACGCCCAGTGAGGCCAGCCAGGCCAGGCCTGCGGCGCTCCGCACGATCATCTCTCGACGGTTGGACGGCTGGCTCACGTGGTAGTTCCTCTGATCGAATTCTATCTCACGCCTCCAAGGCAACCGGAGCGGTCGTGTCCGGTGCCAGTCGCTACAGCGTCGGCGTCACACCCAGGTGATGCAACACGAACGCGTAGACGTCGGCCGTGCTTTCGATCTGCTTCGTCGTGTTGCTCGCACCGTGCCCGCTCTTGGTGTCAACGCGAATCAGCACGGGCGCCGTCCCTCCCTGGCGTTCCTGCAGCGTCGCTGCGTACTTGAACGAATGCGCCGGCACCACCCGGTCGTCGTGGTCGGCGGTGGTCACGAGCGTAGGCGGGTACTTCATGCCGCTCTTCAGGTTGTGCAGCGGCGAATACGCAAAGAGCGCCTTGAATTCGTCGGCGTTGTCGCTCGAGCCGTAGTCGGCGATCCAGTTCCAGCCGATCGTGAACGTATGGAAACGCAGCATGTCCATCACGCCCACCTGCGGCACGGCCACGCCGAACAGATCCGGACGTTGGTTCATGACGGCGCCCACGAGCAGTCCGCCGTTCGACCCACCCGTCATGCCCAGCTTGGGCGTTGACGTGTACTTGTTCTCGATGAGCCACTCGGCCGCGGCGATGAAATCGTCGAACACATGCTGTTTCTGCAGCTTCGTGCCGGCCACGTGCCACGCCTCGCCGTACTCGGCGCCGCCACGCAGGTTGACCGAGGCGTAGACCACGCCTTGTTCCAGGAGCGCGACGCGCAAGGCGCTGAAGGCCGGCCCCAACGTGATGTTGAACCCGCCGTAACCGTACATCAGCGTCGGGTTCTGGCCGTTCAGCTGCAGCCCCTTCTTGTAGGTCAGGAACATCGGCACCTTGGTGCCGTCCTTGCTCGTCACGAACACCTGGTTCACTTCGTAGGCATCCGACGCGAAGCCCGGAATGTCGACGCTGCGGAACACGGATGAGGCCGCCGTGGCGACGTCGTACTGGAAGATCGTGGGCGGGTAGTTGAACGACGTAAAGGTGTAGAACACATGCCGGTCGTCGCTCCGGCCGCCCAGGCCACTCACGGCGCCGGGCCCGGGAAGCGCAATCTCCTGTTCGAGCTTCCCGGTGATGTCGAAGACGTACGCGTGCGAGATCACGTCTTTCAGGTAGCTGGCGAAGATCTTGCCGCCGCCCGTGCCCACGCCGTCGAGCGGCTCGGTGCGCTCGGGCAGCACGTCTTTCCACTCGCTCTCGGCCGGCTGCTTCGGATCGAACAGGAACACGCGGCCGTTGGGTGCGTTGCGATCCGTCTGGACCAGGAACGTGCCGCCCACATTGTCTACGACCGTAAACGAGTCATCGCCGATGTCGGCCACGATCGGCCTGAACGTCTTGTCCTTGGACGCCAGGTCCCGGTAGAAGACGGCGTTGCCCTTCTTGCCCTTGCCGCGATCCGACACGGTGAGGATGGCAAAGCGCTCGTCTTCGGTCACCTCCACCGTGTGAAACCGCTCGGGGTTCGCGGCGTCGGCGTAGACCAACTCGTCGGCCGACTGCGGCGTGCCGATGCGGTGGTAGAACACCTGATGGTCGACGTTCTTGGCCGACAGGTCCTTGCCCTTGTCACTGGCGGGATAGCGGCTATAGAAGAAGCCCCTCCCCGACCAGGCCGC
>JANMDX010000262.1:0-17033 GCA_031376505.1 Acidobacteriota bacterium | reverse complement strand
CCGCCTGCATGCCACCTACAAGACGCCGGTGAATTCGATCCTGCTCGTGGGCGCCAGCTCGTTTGGCATCGCGGCGCTCAGCCTGGTCGGTGTCGGCCATGCCGAGGCGTTTCAACTGCTTTTCAACGCCAGCGGCATCTTTTACGCGCTCTGCTACGTGGTGATGTTCGCCATTCCGCTCGTGGGTCTGCGCGGGGTGACACCCCGGCCTCCGCTCTGGCTGCGCTTGGCCTCGCTGTCGGGCCTGCTGATGACCGTGCTCTACGTGGTGCTGTCGGTCTTCCCGATCATCAAGGTAGAGAGCGTGTCCACGTTTGCCCTCAAGATCACCGCCACAGTGGTGGTGATGAACCTGGTGGGCATCGGCATCCTGCTGGCGGCGCGGCGGCGCGCCGAGGCCACAGATTCACCGCATTTTTAGCGGTGAATAGCTGACCGGGCTGCACGGCGGCGATGGCAAACCAGGGCGTCAGGCACGAGAGACAAGAGGTCTTCGAGGGCATTGCTCGGCGCGGCCAGAACAACGACGCGGAGCACGCGACCGCCCTGGCCTATCAAGACGCGCCGGTCACGCTTGAGCAGGGCGCGCTCGTGGTGGAGCCGTGCGCATCCCGCATTCCGGCTGGCCCACGCGGCAGCAGCAGGTCGAGAACATGAGCGTCCACATTGCCGAGCGGGCCCCGCGAGCGGCCACAGCAAGACGGTCAGAGAGTCGGGCGGAAGAGCGTGCGCACGTCGATGCCGCACCCTGGCAGCAGGGGCGTGGTGAGTGAGCCGCCATCCTCGGCGGTGAGTTCCTCGACCCGGACCAGACGCCCCTCGGCCGTGGGCCGGAACACCTGCACGGTGTCGAGCTCCGGGTCGACCAGCCAGTACTCGCGCACACCGACCTGTTCGAAGAGCCGCCGCTTGATCTGCGTGTCGCGCTTCCGAGTGCTCTTCGACATCACTTCGACCACCAGTGCCGGCGCGCCCTGGATGTTCTTCTCGGTCATGATGCCGGCCTGATCACCGGCGATGAAGAGCAGGTCGGGTTCGACGACGTCGTAGTTCGACAGCACGACGTCGAGCGGCGCCAGGAACATGCGGCCGGCTTCTGGATGCTCGCGCAGGTAGAGAAAGATCTCTCCGTACAGTCGACCGACGAGATCCTGATGACGCAGCCGCGGCGACGGCGTCACGTAGTGCACCCCGTCGATGAGCTCGTGCCGCTTCCCGTCGTCTGGAAACAGCAGGAAGTCGTCGTAGGTGAGCCGCATGTCGGCGGCAGGCGCGGCCGGACGCATCCGATCCTCCCCGGGCATGAAGTGAGTGTAGCGCTGCCCACGGCCGTCGGTGTAGCGGGTGTCGTGCCACGCGAGAACAGGCCCAAATTCCGTTTGGCCGGTGCACAGGACGCGGAATCTGCGAGGTGGCGCGGCGCGCGACGATTCAGGTCTTGCCACCTGCCGCTACAATCCGCCGGTGCGCACCACTCCCCTGGCTCTCGCGTTCGCACTGGCCACGCTCGTCGGCCCGGCCACTCGATGCCCGGGTACGCCGCTTCTGCGGAATAAACTCGCACCATGGGCCTGCTGACCTTCAGTATCAATCTCACCCTGGACGGCTGCGTCGACCACCGCGAGGGCATCGCGGATGACGAGACGCACGCCTTCTTCACCCGCCTCATGGACGAGGGCGGGGCGATGCTCTGGGGCCGCGTCACCTACGAGATGATGGAAAGCTACTGGCCCGCGGTGGCCCGCGGCGATGAGCCGGCGCCGCCGGCAATCCGCGAGTGGGCGGTCAAGCTGGAGGCCAAGCCGAAGTACGTGGTGTCGTCGACGCGCAAGGACTTCCCGTGGACCAACAGCCACCACATCGACGGCGACCTGCGCACGAGCGTGCAACAGCTCAAGGACGCCACCCCGGCCGGCGTGCTCCTGGGTAGCGGCAAGCTCGCCACCGAGCTCGACCGGCTGAATCTGATCGACGAGTACCTGTTCCTCATCCACCCCAGGATCGCCGGCCATGGCCCGACCCTGTACGAGAGCGGGCTGCCCAGCACGCGACGTCTCGAGCTGGTCTCGGCACAGCCGCTCGGCAGCGGCGCTGTCGCCATGCACTACCGGCGCGAGCGCTGACGGCGCACCGTCCTGCTGCCTGATCAGCGCGGCGTCCGCAGATAATCCAGCTTTGCCTGGAAGCACGCTTTGCGAAAGCCCTGCGGGTCGGTCGGCTCGAACGGCTCCGCCTCCACGCGTAACCGCGTCATTGCCTGTAGCGCCGTCTCGCCCTTGTCGTTCGTGGCCCTGGGATCGGCGCCGGCCGCAATCAGCGTCTTGAGCATGTTCAGGCGGTAGTTGTCGTTCTCACCCGGGCCTTCCGGGGGCAGTCCGCAGTAGTCCAGCGTGACATGCACGGGCGGCCGCCACGTGGTGCCGCCGGGGTCGTTGACGCGGGCGCCCCCGCGAAGCAACTGCTTGACCAACGCCAGGTTGCCGAGCCCGATGGCCCGTCCGATCGGGGTCGTGCCCCCTGGGTTCCCGAGGTTCACGTCGGCCTTCGCGTCGACGAGCGCGGCCAGGGCCCGCACGTGTCCGCGCTCGACCGCCACCATCACCGGCGTGTCCTGGTCGGCCATACGCGCGTTCACGTCCGCCCCTGCGACGGCCAGCGCCTTGATCGCCTCCACGTGACCTTCGCGCGCCGCCATGTGCACGGCGGTTTCGAACTCGAGGCGCGTGTTCAGCTTGGCACCCGCCTTGGCCAGTTTGGTGATGACCTCGGCCCGGTTGAACGCGGCCGCGCGCATCAGCGGCGTACGCTCTCCTGCGTCGGTCATCTCGAGGTTGGCCTTCGCCGCGATCTCCCGGTCGACGATCGCGATATCCCCGGTGCGGGCAGCGAGCAGCAACGGGTGGATCTTCTCCACTGCGCCTCGCTTCTCGAGCACGGCAATCATGTCCGGCTTGGCGTAGGCGACGGCACTCCCCAGGGCGCTATCCTTGTCGGCGCCGGCATCGATCATCATCGTCAACGTCTCGACCGACCCGGTCATGACGATGTCGATGAGCGCGAGTCGTGCCCGGTGTGTCTTCAGGTCGACGCCGCTATCGAGCAGGGCGCGCAGGACGGACGGCTGCGCACCGTTTTCCGCCACCGCGTTGATGGCGCAGCGTTGATCGCGCACGACCCAGCAGTGATTGGCGATTCCTGGCTGCCTGGCCACCGCCACGGCCATGGGGATGACCTCTGGCCACGTGTCCTTGGCGCGGTCGAACAGCATCAGTGCCGGCACGCACCGGCCACCGCCATCGGTGGTCATGTCGATCTGGCCGCTGTCGAACAACGCCTGCGCGGCGGCGCCATCACGACGCAGGAGCGCGTCGCAGAAGGCGTACTCGTCTTCGCCGGTCGTGACGCAACCAGCAAGGGAGGTCAAGAGGACCACGGAGAGGACGAGCGGCGCGCTACGCACGGGTGCGCCGTCCGATCGCTGTGACGAGCTGCACAGGGAGCCACAGCCAGAACAGCAGCCCGCCAGCGATGAGAACATTGGCCGCGATCTTCCCGGGGTGCGTCTTGCGGACCAGGCGATTGGCGGCGTTGCCTCCCGGGTCAACCCAGCGGACCGGCCGCATCGTCAGGTCGATCGCCGGGGCATGTGCGTCGGCGAAGTAGGCCCGCAGGGGCTCTTGCAGATCTTTTTGGAGGGCCAGGTGGTCTCGCCATCTGCTCGCGGCGACGCGGCCGGCCGCGGTGAAGAAGTACAGCATCTCGGTGCCGCTGCTTCTGGCCGCTCTGGTCAACTCGATCTCGCCGACGGGCTGCAGCGCCGGCAGTGGCGTGTGCCGGATGGTCACCGTGTCGAACGCGATGAGCCAACGGAGGTCGCAATCAGGCGCGGACGCCGTGCGCGCCGGACACGACACCCGCACCGTCGGAAAGAGCGCCTCCGACCCGAGGCCCATGACGATGAGCAGCAGGCCGGAGAACGCCGTCCTCCCGATGCTGGCTTGCGACGCGTCGTTGTCAGCCATGGCCCGGCAGTCTAGCAGCTCGGCTGCCCCTGTGATTCGGAAAGGCGAACGGCGGCTGTGACCCCCAGGCCCTTGCGCACGTAGCGCGGCCTGTGGCCCTACCGCCTAGAGCGTCGGGCGGAAGAGCATCCGGACGTCGATGCCGCACCCTGGCAGCAGGGGCGTGGTGAGTGTGCCGCCGTCTTCGGCCGTGAGCTCCTCGACCCGGACCAGACGTGCCTCGGCCGTGGGCCGGAGCACCTGCACGGTGTCAAGTTCCGGGTCGACCAGCCAGTACTCGCGCACACCGACCTGTTCGAACAGCCGCCGCTTGATCTGCGCGTCGCGCTTCCGGGTGCTCTTGGACATCACCTCGACCACCAGTGCCGGCGCGCCCTGGATGTTCTTCTCGGTCATGATGCCGGCCTGATCGCTGGCGATGAAGAGCAGGTCGGGTTCCACGACGTCGTAGTTCGACAGCACGACGTCGAGCGGCGCCAGGAACATGCGGCCGGCCGCTGGATGGTCGCGCAGGTAGAGCAGACACTCGAAGTGCAGCCGTCCAACGAGATCCTGATGACGCAACCGCGGCGACGGCGTCACGTAGTGCACCCCGTCGATGAGCTCGTGCCGCTTCCCGTCGTCGGGGAACAGCAGAAAGTCGTCGTAGGTGAGCCGCATGTCGGCGGCAGGCGCGACTGGACGCATCCGATCCTCCCCGGGCATGAAGTGAGTGTAGCGCTGCCCACGGCTGTCGGTGTGGCGAGTGTCGTGCCACGCGAGAACCGGCCCAGATTCCGTTTCGCCGGTGCACAGGACGGGGAATCTGCGACGTGGCGCGGCGCGCGGCGATTCAGGTCTTGCCATGCTGCGGTCTTTGCGGCGCCAGTGAACACCACCGCTGCCGCCTTCGAGAGTCGTATCCCTCAGCGGCTGCCCTTTCCGTTTCAGGACGCCCTTCGTTCGAGCCACATCAGTTCTTGTTGATCTGCCGCTCGAAGTCCGCCAGCGTCCCGAGGATTTCCTCGAACGGTGTCGGCTCAAACAGGTACATGTCGCGCATCGCCTGGTAGTCGCGACGAAGCGCTGCCTCCCGCTCGGGCGGCGGCACGAGCCTGAACGTCGGAGGGACGGCCAGGTCGTAGCGGGCCCAGGCGCTGCCGAAAAAGCGACTCTTCCAGCGGACAACACGCTGGCACAGGTCCGATTGCGCAATAGCGCCTAAGGCTTCGGCATGAAGAGCGAGGGCCGCCGTGTCCGCATAGTGACGCGCGATCGGGAGCCACTTTGTCCAAAGGGCGATGGTGCTCCGCGTGGAGAATGGTCGCCTTCTCCCAGAACGAGCGATGCAGGTCCAGGGCGACGACGTCGCACTGCCAGTCGGCAAATGCCTCAGGTAGCACGTCTGCAATCCAGGGACGGACAGGGTGGCTGGCTGTCGGCCGTTGCTCCGTCAGCGAGCCGAATTCGAGCTTCACCGACCGCGTCAGGTAGTCCAGGGCTGGTGGCTGCGTGGTCGGGTAGTGGAACAACAGCACGGGCGAGTGCGAGTGTGCGTCGGCCTCGAACGTCAGCCACGGACTTTCGCCGTGCCCGAGTTGCCCGTCCAACGCGGCGGCGATCTCTGGGGCCAGCACGTCGCGGACGGCTGTCGTGCACTTCGCTTCGGCCCGCTCCATCCATTTGCCCGCCTGCCCCTTGCTCAAGGCAGCCTTCGCGTCGGGTTCGGCGAGGCCGAGGAACGCCGGTGCCAGCCAGAGGTCGATGTCCTCGGAAAACCGATTGATGACGCCGAAGACTTTCGAGAGCGACGTGCCGCCCTTGAAGACGATGGCGTCGCGAAATGACGACTGGAACAGGACGCCGAGAAGCCAGCACACCCAGAAGTCCTTCTCGACGATGACCGGAGCGAGTCCTCGACGGGCTGCGGCTTCGTCGATGTAGACCTTGCGCTCGGCAGGCGGGAGTTCGAGGAACGCCAGCGTCAAGACGCTAGCTCCTTCAGCGGACGGTGCATCCATTCCGGCGCCAGCGTCAGGTCCTTGAGCAGGGCCCGGCGGTCGTCGGCTGGCAGCGTGCGCCGGAGTCTGGCGATTCGTTCCGGTGTGATGTGCTCAGGGCCGAGGTGACGGAACGCCTGGATGACGAGCCCGGCGGGACGCCCGGCGGCCGCCATGTTGCGCGGCGTCGTCCGTCGCAGTTGCAGTGTCATTGGCCCGACCTGGACGAGTCGGCTCGGGCCATCGGTGAGGAACACCACTTTCGCGGGCACCTGCTCCGAGAGGCCTAGCAGATTCGCGGCATAGGCTCCGGACGGCTGAAGTCGGACGCGATCGCGCCCGGCCATCGCCTTCGCGAGGGCCTCTGGGGTGGGAGAGAGCTGGCCCAAGGCAGGGTGCAGCTTCGGAAAGTCGTACAGGCCTCGGCCGAGCTGACGGATCGCCCCTGCCTCCGTCTGGCGCCGTAGCGCCGAGGTAATGGCCGGGCGGCTGGCCAGGTCCAGGAAGTGGCGCGGTGTGAAGACCCACCCCCTGCCGTGCCCTCGGACGCGGTCAAGTATCGATTTCTCAGTCGATTGCGAGTGCTTGGCCATGAACTCTTGAAGCAAAAAATGACACAAATTCGCTTCAAAAGAAAGGCAGCACTTGACGTGTCTTCTCCACCAGCATCCGCATACTCACAGCGGATGCTCCGGCAGGCTCCGCCTGGCCGCCACGGTGAGCGGACGCCTGTGTTCGCGGCGGCCTCGCGGGTGTAGAGGTGCACGCGCGCTTCGAGGGCCAGCTCCTGGTCGAACGACGCCATCGCGTCATCCGTCGCGCCGGCCGCATTGCGGAGCAGCCCCTTCAGCCAGTGCAGGGCCACCATCGAGTAGGGCGTGGCATCGGGCGACTCGATCGCCGCCACCGCGAGCCCGCGGTCTACGTCGCGTTCGGCGTGGTCGAGCGCGTTGCGCGCTACGAACACGGTGGCCGCCAGCCAGTGCGCCAGCGGCAACTGCGGGCACTGCGCCAGCGCCCGTCGCGCAGCGCGGAGTCGCGTTTCGCCCCAACTGCCCAGCGCCAGCCGCACCTGATGCCGCCAGTTATCCGGCTCCAGCGCCACCGCGCGCTCGAGCGCGGCCAGCGCATGCTCGCGCCGGCCGGTGCGTTCCAGCACGAAGCCCAGCGTGGCCCATGCCTCCGCCAGATCCGGATCGAGCGCACAGGCGTGCCGCGCATGGGCTTCGGCCAGCCGAAGCGCCTCGGCATCCGGCGCCGGGTCGGTGCGGGTGGCCTCGAACTGCATCGCGCAGGCGTTGGCCATGCCGATCTGATAGGTGGCTTCCCCCGGATGCTGCTGGAGCAGTTGCTGGAACGTAGCCCGGGCCGTGACGATGCGGGTGCACTGCAGGGATTCCAGCGCCACGCGGCCTTCGGTAAACGCCCGATGTGGCGCGAGCAGCAGCTCGAGGTCTGGCGCTGCGTCGTGACCCTGAACCGCTGTGACTGGTGCCACGAACTGGTAACCCTGTCGCGGCACCGTCTTGATGTAGCGGCTCAGGTCGCCGGCATCGAGCTGCCGGCGCAGCTTGCTCACCAGCTTCTCGAGGCTGTTGTCGCCCACGGCCGTGTCTTGCCACCCGGCGCGGATCAGCACATCCTTCGACAGCACCACATTCGGGCGCCGCACGAGCAAGTGCAGCACCTCGTATTCATACGGTGACAACCCGACGGACTCACCGCCGCGCGTGAGCGACCGGCTGCGCGAGTCGAGCAGGTAGGGTCCAAAGGCCGCTGGGGCGGCTGCCAGCATGCGCGGATCCTAGTGGATGAACCGCGCGACCTACGCCACTTGCCGCACGACAGTGTGCAAGGACCCTTCGGACTTCATCCCGCAACCGACGGACCGACGTGAGGACGCTGCGGACCTGCCCTCAGCGCCCCGCAGAGCGACGGCAGTGGATGCACGGACCTGCAAGTGATTGAATGGCAGGACTTCGTGGGGGCACGCGAAGGTTACTCCGTCGGTCACTAAAGTGAGCCATTGGTCCTGGTGCGGAAGCGCGGCGGCATCTTGAGGTAGGTCGACGTCTCTCACGCCGCTCCGAGCCGCGCTCCGGTGGGCTAGGGGCAACGCTCCGGCAGGTACGCACTCCGCGAAGGGAGGGCAGTTGTAGCGCGGAAGGTTGTCCGCAGTCCACTGCGGCAGGTCTTGCAGGCGGTGCAGCAGGTGAGGCGATGGCTACGGGAGGCTTAAGCAGTTGTACCGCGACCTTGCGGCGTTGTTCGGCAGGTTGGGCGCCAACGGAGCTCCTTAGTCGTCCGTGACGATCTATCAATGCACACGCCAAAACCACTGGCGCGGACGGGACGTGGCGCCCCGTCGGCGACGGCGGCAGCGATGGGTCACGGTGGACTGGAGCGCCGGCTGGGTGCTCGCGTCTCGCGGCCGAGATCGGCGCATATGGCACACGTCCGCGCAGCTCAATGGCGATATAGAAAACGGTCGAAGGCCTCCTGCCAACAGCGCTATCATCCAATGCCTTGCCAGCCAGGCGGTGAGCCTGGCGACCAAACGCCCGATACTCAGCCAGTCCGGAACTCCGGCTGCTGCGATATCTTCTTGCCCGGGTACGGCCACCTCGTGGCGTCAGTGCGATGTTTTTCCATCGAGATCAGAGCGTCGGCGTCGGCCTGCGTCAGGACGATATCAGCCATCAGTGAGATGCCTCCGACGCGAGGCTTTTTCTCTCGACATCACCCGTTCGGCAATTAAGCTGACCAAGTCAACTCACCAGAACCGTGCGCGCCACGCAATCGTCCTGATGCGGCTCGACCTCGATGGCCCGCCGCACCGGAATCCCGATGGCGTCGAGGTGCCGTGCCCCCACCTGCACGTCTACCGTGAAGGCTTTGGAGACAAATGGGCGATGCCAGCACCGGCAGAACTGGTCCAAGACGGGACGTCCTTCACCGCCTGCGTGGCCTTCATGACGCGCTGCAACGTTGTCGATGCGCCCGATTTTGAGCCGGGACTGTTCTGATGGCCGACGCGCTTCAAGAAGTCGAAAAACTGCTGGACGGATACCGCACTTGGCTCAAGGACCGCACGAGTCTAAAGGCGATTGACGGCGGCGCATGGATCGAAGTCACGACACCATTCGTTGATCGGCACAACGACGCACTACAAATTTACGCCCGGCGGGACAACGGCCACTTCGTCCTTACAGACGATAGCTACACAATCCACGATCTGCAGGCGTCTGGTTGCGCGCTGAACACGGAGAAGCGTCGAGAGCTGCTTCGGATGACGCTGAACGGCTTCGGGGTGAAGCTCAAAGGGGACGCCCTCGAAGTCACTGCTTCCCCGGACACCTTCGCGCTGCGGAAGCATTCCCTGATCCAGGCGATGCTCGCAATCAACGACCTGTTTTATTTGGCGCAACCGTTCGTTGAGAGCGTCTTTCTCGAAGACGTCGGGCAATGGCTTGACGCGAGCGATGTGCGCTACACACCGAAGGTGAAGTTCACTGGCGTCAGCGGTTTCGACTACATCTTCGATTTTGTAGTGCCAAAATCACGGCGACAGCCTGAGCGAATCATCCAGGCCGTCAACAAGCCGACCCGACAAGCCGCACAGGCTCTGATCCTCGAATGGACAGAGACGCGGCAAGTACGGCCGCCAGAGTCAAGGGCGTATGCGGTGCTGAATGACCGCGATCCGGTGTCTGGCGACGTCATCGAGGCGCTGAACAACTACGACATCAAGCCGGTGCTGTGGCAGGCCCGCAGCGAAGTCGCAGAAGAGCTGGCGGCGTAATTCTGGTCTTAGGTGAAGGCGCTCTATGCTCCAGATCCGGCGATAGTTAATGCGCGATCGCGTCAAACAATGTCTTCGGCGCCCGAAGACCGTCAATTGGCGCGCACGCTGCGATATCGCAGCGGCGGTTGCGTCGAGTGGCAATCCCTTTTCTTCGCGTCGGCCTACAATCAAGTCCGGCTCCGGAAGCCGGCGGCAAAAAGCCGCGTGGAACGCGAGCCCCGCGGCTGCATTGCGGACGACGCAGACCCGCTGAGCTCCTCCGGCGACGTCTTCATCGGCGTCTTCAAGAGGCGACCTTCTGCAGCTGCGCGACCTGCAGTTGCAGATCGAGTGACGATGACCCTGTTGTCATAAGCAAGACCTCCGCAATCGACGTGGTGTGGGATGCCAGAACATGCTCAATCTGGGTGACGTTGCTCTTCCGATTTTCTATCTGCTAGTCGAACCCCCGGAGCCATCGAATCTAAAGCGCGTCTCTATCTACACGCTGCTCCAAGAGACCGAGCTCGCATTGCTACGGTGTTTCATGGCGCTGCTGCATCTTCCGACAGATGCGTCACGGATACTGCCGCGTGGCCGGCCGTTCACGGAGGCTGTACTCCGACATAGAGTCTTGCCGTCGTTCCGCAAGAGCAGCGCAAACGGCCTCGATCCGGTCTTGGAGGACGCGGCCAGGTCAGCGCCGGTCATGTGCGTGCTGCTCGCCCAGCGCATACCCGATTGGCTGCAACGCGTCGCCGAGAGCCGGCCGATGGTTGTAATGAGCCAGTTCGATGACTCAATTGCCGCTGCCGGTTCGCTGCAAGGAATGCATCCTGCCCTCCTGCGCGGACACGATGACCTACGCGGCTTCTACCGGGCACTTCGGTCGGCGTGCTCTGACGAGGCACAGTTAAGCCGCTTAAGTGAAGGCCACCGCGAAGCGCTCGACCAGCTGTCCAAGCTTGATCTGCTTGCAGACAGGTCCACGCTCGATTTCATTCCTGAATGCCCTCTGCCTTCGCCGGTGCAGGGTCGAGCGGCAGCGTACCTGCTCAACCGTCTTTCGAATCAGGTGGTCGAACCGGCGTTGTCATCATCGAGGGACATTGACAGCGGCGCAATTCCTGGCATCTACTCCGCCGCGGCGCGTGGCGTGCTGGCCTTGGCAGGCCAAGAAGACTCTGATGCTGCGACGCTTGGGGGTTCGAGCGCTGAGGCTGCGAAGGCTGCCTACACAGCGATGGCGCGCACGTCGGACGTCGCGTCCAAGCTCCGATTACTGCTGGAGTTCGGTCGCGAACTTCTCGCGTTGAACGGCGACGGGATCTTTATCGCGGCGCCGGCTGTACGGAATGACATCGTTCGTGGTCGCGTCCCCTCCTCGGCCGTCCTAGACCCAGGGCATTCGGCGAAGATGCCTGCCGCACTCAGGGCAATGAGAGATTTCGTTGCCGGCGGCTCGCAGAACCATTTCGAGCCGCAGTCGCAGACCCGCGATTACAAAATAGCCAGGGAGACTTTGCTTCTGGAGCAACGGTTCGTGTCTTGTGTCTCGGCCAGTCTGGCTGGACGAGTGGCGCTTACGCCATATCAGCTTCCTTTCACAGACGGTAGCGTCTTCGAGACCGCAAGACAGCTTAACGTCGCAATAGAGCGCCAAACGAGAAAGGTAACCAGTACTTTCAGAAAGCTAGAGAGGCAACTCGGGGAGTTGCTGCCCGCCGACCTAAAAGCCCGATTGACTGGACGCCATTCCGGCGTCCAAGTGCTCAGCGACTTGCCATTCGAATGGGCGTTGATCGACCGGTGGCCACTGTGCCTAACGGGGCCGGTCGCGCGCATCCCGTTGGGCATGATGCGATGGGACGTGCTCTGTGCAGCGCTAGAGAGCCGCGCGACGATCTCCAAGACTGATCCCAGCCGAGTACTTGTTCTAGACCTAATCGAATCGCATGACAATGTGCGGGAATACTCAAAGTCGTTTCGCGACGTATCTGATTCGTTATCGCAGAAATACCGATACGAAACACCGCAAAGCGCCGGGGAGTTCCGAGAGAAACTCGCGCAACCGGGCATCGACATTGTTGTGTTGGACACTCACGGTCAGTACGACAGCGCGAATGACCAAGTCTGGCTCACCACCCCTAGTGGCCCGGCCCTGATGGACCAGTTACTGCCAGACCAGGTGATACCTCCGGTTTGGATCTTGTCGGCGTGCGACACTTCTGTGACCGGAGCCTTGAGGGGCTGTTTGGTTAGAAGGCTGTTGGCCCAGGGCGCAGTGTGTGTCATTGCTACCTTGGCGCCTGTGGATGCATTCACCGCGGAGATCTTTGTTGGACGGCTGCTGACGGACATCTATAGCCCGGTCAATCCCGACGGATATAACACGTTAGATGAAGTAATCTTCGCGACTCAGCTAACCACCGC
Source organism: Acidobacteriota bacterium (assembly GCA_031376505.1). GTDB lineage: Bacteria > Acidobacteriota > Vicinamibacteria > Vicinamibacterales > UBA2999 > CADEFD01. The sequence continues at coordinate 4,815 of JANMDX010000262.1, read as the reverse complement.
GATGCTCTATGACCCAATGCTGCCGTTGATGCGACGAGCCCACGGCGACCAGAAGATGCAGCGCGCAGTTGGCGGCGTCTTCAGCAGATACTTCAGCTGGGTGACCAGATATCCGAGTGTTGATCCGGCAAGGTTTGGTCACGAGGCAGCATTCGTGCTTGGGAAGGCCATCGACGAAGAAGGCCTTCGGACCGTCTTCAGCGGGCTGGACTCCGCTGGCTTAGTTCGACCTGAGACGCTGCTGTTTTCCACATTCGGAGCGCCACGCAATATCGATTTGGTTTCTTAGTGGACTCGGTGCTGCTTACGAACACGCCCGGCCCAGCGTGCTCAGCACATATATAACGCTGCACACGAAGAGCAGCGGAAAGCTGCCCAGGAACGGCACAACAGGCCGATGGCCGCTTAGGGCGCAGCTTGCCTACGATCAGCTCCCAGGGCGCCAGCGGCGTGACGTTCAATTGTTCTAGCGTGTCAATTTCGCGCTCGCGCACGATCGCCATGGCGCTGATGGGTGCTGCGCGGGCGGCCAGAGCTGGGTTCGGTTCCCGTCTTTTCGGCGCTGAAGTTTGCCGCCACCGAGCGCGCGTAGCCCAGGTCCATGTCGGTTAGTTCGAGTCCGTGGCGTCGGCAGTCACCTGCACGGTGTCGGGCCGTCCGCCGGCCAGGCGCTGGCCGAAATGGTGAGGGCCATCCCGGCGGACCCGTCGAAGTTTTCGATCAGGCTACTCACGCGGCCCTATAATCCCCGCATGCTGTCCCCCTCGCCGGGAACCCGCCGTCATCTAAGGCCGTAGTACCCGGTCGATGGCCCCTGTGTCGCGCGCGCGGGAATTCTTCTCCGCCTATACGCAAGATCTGACGAGCGACGAGCTCGGCAAGGTGTTTACGCGCGACGCCCCCGAGGCCTACCGCTTCTTCACGCGCGGCATCGACAGCAAGGCCTTCAAGGCGCTGCCCCGGCACCGGCGCATCTTGAAATGGACGCAGGCCTTCTTCATGGCTTTCACCATGCGCCTTACGCCGGCCCGGCGCGCCATCTACGGCGTGGCGCTGGTGGCCGCCGCCATCGGCGTGCTGAAGCTCTTTTCGGGCATCGGCGTGTTTGGCGTGCCGATCGTGATTCCCCCCTTCTTTTTCCGCATTGGCATCCCCGTGCTGGCGTTCTCGCCCGGCACCAACTACCTGATCTTCGCGTTCGCGGCCATGAACCTGCTGGTGTTGCTCGAGGTCTTCGACCGCCTGTCGCTGAAGCGCGATCTGGAAGTGGCGCGCGAGATCCAGCTGGCCATGCTGCCCGATGGCACCTGGTCGGCGCCAGGCGTCGAAGCCAGCGGCTTGACCCGCCCGGCCAACACGGTGGGCGGCGACTTCTACGACATCCTGCCGCAAGCGGATGGGCGCGTGATCGTGGCGCTCGGCGACGTGGCGGGCAAGGCCAGCCCGGCGGCGTTACTGATGGCGCTGTTCCTGGCCATGTTGCGCACGCTGGTGGACGAACCCATGTCGCTGTCGGAACTGGCTCGCCGGCTCAACGTCCAGGTATCGAAACACGCCCCGCCGTCGCGGTTCATCACCCTATTTCTTGGGCTTTTCGACCCGCGGACCGGCGAGCTGGAGTTTGTGAACGCCGGGCAGACACCGCCTCTGCTCTTGCGCGCGGGTGGCAGCCTGGAACGATTGTCGACCGGCGGCATCGCCTTGGCGATGTTCGAAGAGTCCACCTACGAATCGGGTCACGCCCGGCTCGAGCCGGGTGATGCGCTGGTGATGTACAGCGACGGCATCACCGAGGCCGAGTCGCCGGCCGGTGTGATGTTCGAGGAAATGGGCCTCGAGGCCGCGGTACGGGCCACGCCGGGGGTGGCGGCGGCGGTGCTCAGCCGTGCGGTCTTCAGCGCGGTCGACCATCACCGCCACGGCGAACGGCTCGCCGACGACCTCACCGTGCTGGTGCTCAGTCGTCCGGTCGTGCCGCCGGTCCCGCTCGGCCAGGCGATGTAGTCGACGCGGCGCGGGCGTGCAGGAGATCGAGCGGACTGCGCGGCGGGTTGCGGAACTCCTTGACCACGTGCGTGTAGATCATCGTGGTTTCGACGTTGGTGTGCCCGAGGTATTCCTGGATCTGCCGGATGTCGACCCCGTTGAGCAGCAGGTGCGTGGCGAAGCTATGCCGCAAGGTGTGGACTGACACGGGCTTGTGGATGCGCGCGGCTGCCGCCGCCAGCTTCACGGCTTTCTGCACGACCGAGTCGCTCATGTGATGGCGGCGCACGATGCCGGCGCGTGGGTCGGTCGAGAGCGTCTGACTCGGGAAGACCCAGAACCAGCCGAACTCCCTCCCGGCGTTCGGATACTTCCGCGCCAGGGCGTCGGGCATCCAGACGCCCGCCAACGTCGTCCTGCGGTCGGCGTGGTGCAAGGCCTCAACCTTCGTCAAGTGAGCACGCAGTTGATCCCGCCCGGCCTCGGGCAGCAGCGTTGACCGGTCCTTGTCGCCCTTGCCGCTGCGCACGAACACCAAGCCCTGGTCGAATTCGAGATCCTTCACGCGTAGCTCGCAGCATTCCGACACCCGCAGTCCTCCCCCGTAGATGAGCGTGGCCATCAGGCGCGCGGTCCCCGACATGGCGCCAAGGAGGGCCGCCGTTTCCGGCATGCTCAGCACCACGGGCAGACGCGGTCCGCGCTTGGCCTTGACGCCGGACGACACGTCGTCGAGCGGGATGCCCAACACCTCGCGACACAGGAACAGGAGGGCGCTGAACGCCTGGTTCTGGGTGCTGGCCGACACCTGCCGATTGACCGCTAGGTGCGTGAGGAAGTCGCGCACGCCCTCGGAGTTCACACGCGGCTGCGGCACGCCCTGACGCGTGGCCGCGTACTCCAGGAAGCGGCGTACCCAATCGACGTAGGTGCACTCCGTGCGAAGCGAGTAGTGTCGCGTGCGCAACCGCGTGCGCAGCAGGTCGAGGGCGGTCAGCGGATTCGCCGTGTCGGGCGGGTCGGCAGCCGCCTCTGCTCGTTTCTGCCAGTCGGGGCGTTGCAGGAAGTTGACGAAGTAGACGCGCAACGCCTGGTCGGCCTGGCTCACCTGCCACTCCTGGATGCCGCCGTGGCGCTCCAGTTCTTCGCAGAATCGCCGGACCTGATCGACGATGGGCTCGTTCGAGGCCGGCCGCCCGAGGAAGCCGCGCACCCAGCGGACGAAATAGGGCGCGGCATTGGGTCGCACGATCTGGGCCTTGAGGAGATATTCGCCAAACGACTGGAGGGACGATTCGAGTTCGCGCATGAGTTGCCGGTGACCAGGGTTGGCAAAGCGCGTTCCAGCGCGACGTGGGGCCAATTCGTGGAGTGTTCCGGGCTCTCGATCCGTTTGGGCGGCCGGCTGCTCTGGCCGAAGCGCCAACTCAAGTTGACGTCTGGCAACCGTGGTTGACGTTCTCCAGCGATTGGCGCCTTCCACCCAACCGGGACATGTATTTGCCATTGGCGCAAGCGCCAATTGGTCGGTTTGAGAGAGAGGCAACGACGCCAACCCTGTGACTTCTCTGGGCTTGTTTCGGGAACCAATGGCGGGCACAATTCCGGCGGTGGAGGTCGCTTCCTTCCGAGCCTGGGAACGGTTCCGGGGTCGGACCCAGGGAATGGCGCCTTCTGCCTATATAAAGTTAGCGAACCAACAAACCCAAAGAGCTTGAATGCCATGGGCGCGGGCAACTCGACACGCGGGTGCGCGAGCGATCGGCGGGTGGTGGTTCGCAGCGTGGTCGATTTCGGAGGCGTCGGCGTGGGCGTGAGCGGCACGCACGGTGGCGCGGTCGCGAGGCGTCAGCCTGGGCACCGTGGCGCTCGCCTCGCCTCGGCACGATTGATCGGTGGGCGGATCCAGCGGCGCTGGGGTCAGGTCGTGCCGGGGGCGGCCTGGGGTGGGCGGTCCCAAGAGCGAAAGAACCCGAAACACCCGCGAACGACTTCCGCTAACATCCCGCTCGAGCCGACTCGGCCCGCGAGCGATCGGGGCGCGTGCCTCACGGCTCAGCGGGCGCGTTAGCGAACCAACAAACTCAAAGAGCTTGAAAGCCATGGGCGCGGGCAACTCGACACGTTGGTGTGCGAGCGATCGGCTGGTGGTGGTTCGCAGCATCGTCGATCTCGGAGGCGTCGGCGTGGCCGCGAGCAGCACGCACGGCGGCGCGGGCGCAAGGCCTCAGCCTGGGCACCGCGGCGCTCGACACGCCTCGGCGCGGTTGATCGGTCGGCGGATCCAGCGGGGGTGTTGTCTGGTGGTGCCGGTGGCGGCCTGGGGTGGGCGGTCCCAAGAGCGGAAGAACCCGAACACCAGCGAACGACTTCCGCTAACATCCCGCTCGAGCCGACTCGGCCCGCGAGTGATTCGTGCGCGGGCCTCACGGCTCAGCGGTAGCGTTAGCGAACCAAGAAGGTCAAAGAGCTTGAAGGACATGGGCTCGGACCACTCGACACGTTGGTGCGCGAGCGATCGGCTGGTGGTGGTTCGCAGCCTCGTCGATCTCGGAGGCGTCGGCGTGGCCGCGAGCGGCACGCACGGCGGCGCGGGTGCAAGGCCTCAGCCTGGGCACCGTGGCGCTCGACACTCCTCGGCGCGCGTTGATCGGTGGGCGGATCCAGCGGCGGTGGGGTCAGGTGGTGCCGGCGGCGGCCTGTGGTGGGCGGTCCCAAGAACGGAAAAACCCGAACACCAGCGAACGACTTCCGCTAACATCCCGCTCGAGCCGACTCGGCCCGCGCGCGATTCGTGCCCGGGCCTCACGGCTCAGCGGTGGCGTTAGC
>JANMDX010000260.1:0-6025 GCA_031376505.1 Acidobacteriota bacterium | reverse complement strand
GGGCCAGGCGCTGCATCGAGCGACATGCCTTGGAAGCCCGGCAGGCCGAGTGCGAACGCGTCTTGCGCCGGCACGGCGTCGATGCCGAAACCAAAGAGGCCGTAGGTGCGCGTCTGATAGATGCCGAGCACCTTCGGGTCGAGCTGCCACTCCTTCGTCACGAAGTCGGTATAGCTCATGCGCGCGAGCCTGGCCTTCTTCTCCGCCGACGACAGGCCGGGGAAGATGTCGCGCTTCTCGGTGTTCAGGCGAATGATCTGCGCCTGGATGGTGGTGGGCAAGGGCGACTGCGCCAGGAATTCCTTCGAGGCGTTGCGCGAGGTGCCGACGACCAGTTTGTCGGCGCCGAACGTCTCTTTGTCGAAGAAGGTGCCGCCCGAGAGCCCGAGCGCCTTGTAGAGCCCGCGATCGAGCACCGTCTGATACCGCGACACGTCGATGCCCAGCTCGGTGAACAGAGTCTTGGCGGTGGCCAGGTAGGGCGCCGGGCTGTCGATCGACTGCGTGCCGCCGTAGCCGATGTGGGTGCGGCCGTTGTGCACGAACTCGTTCCGCTTGGCGTGGCCGCCGAAGTCGTCGTGGTTGTCGAGCACCAGCACCTTGGCCGACGGACCGGCCTTCTGCCGGAAGTAGTGCGCCGCCGCCAGGCCGCTGATGCCCCCGCCCACGACCACGAGGTCGTAGGATTCGCGCATATCGATGGCGTCGGCCAACGCCATCTTGCCGCCGCGCATCTGGTGCGCCGACTCGAACGAGCCGTCGTGATCGCCGCGCAGCCCGGTCAGGCCCGGCGGGTAGTAGCCGGCCACGCGCTCCAGGCCGGGATCGGCGGGCACCGGCGGTTCGCCCGGCGCGCAGCCCGACAGCCAGCTGGCGCTGCCGAGGCCCACGGCGACGCCGCCGATGAAATCGCGGCGGGTGATGTTGCGGAACATGCCGAGTTCGCGGTCGCGACGGGTGCTCATGTGCGGGATTGTAGCTCCGGTCAGCTCCGGTCAGGTTCGGGCACGAGGTTAGCCTGTGCCCGCGAAGACGGTCACAATCCCGACACTCGTCACCGGAGATTGTGCAGACCGACCAGGGGGATTTAGGGGCAATCCGGTCGATTGGATCACCGTCTGGCCGAATGTCCCATGGTTCGCGTGGTCGGGCCTGCTGTGCATTCCGCCGTTTTCGCTTCTCCAAAACTATCGATTTTTTGGTTCGACATCGACCAGAAACGTGCTTGACACATCTGTCCCGCAATCGCACAATGCCCGCGTTAGTCACAGAATGCTCGGGCCCAGGCCGATTTTTGCGTGTCGAGCTTGGGAGAGCGATTCGGAGGTCTACATGCGATCTCGCTTGGTTTGGATGTTCGCGATTGCGGCACTCGTGGCCGCGCCGCTGTCAGGTTGGGCTCAGCGCACGACGGGTGACATCCGTGGCGTCGTCACCGATGAATCCGGTGCCGTGCTCCCAGGTGTGACCGTGACGCTCAAGGGGCCCGGTGTGGCCGGCACGCCATCGACGGTGACCAACGAGTCCGGCGTCTACCGGTTCCCGAACCTGCCGCCCGGCGCGTACGACGTCACGGCCGAGCTCGCGGGCTTTTCCATCGCCGGACGGACCGGTGTGCAGGTGGCCCTTGGTGCCACCGCCGCCCTCGACGTGCAGCTGAAGGTCAGCACGCAGTCTGAAACCATCACGGTCGTGGCCGAAGCGCCGGTCGTGGACTCGGCCTCTACTCAGATCGCGACGAATTTCACGCGCGAGTGGGTCGAGAACGCGCCCGTTCGCCGCTTCACGTTTTTCGACCTCATCAACGCCGCGCCGGGCGTGGCCGCCAGCACGTCCACGAGCTCGCGCTCGCAGTCGTTTGGGTCGGCCGCCAACGAGAACCTTTACCTGCTCGACGGCACCGACTTCACGGCGCCGCTCTCGGGCGCCGCCTGGCCCTGGCCCAACACCGACGCGATCGAAGAGGTGCAGGTGCTGTCGCTCGGCGCGTCGGCCGAATACGGGAACGTGGGTGGTGCGGTGTTCAACATCGTGACCCGTCAGGGCAGCAACGCCTTCCGTGGCGATTCGAACTTCTACTTCCAGAACCAGAGCCTGACCGACCGGAACACCACCGACAAACAGGACAACAAGCAGCCCTACAACCGCGCCCGGTTCCGCGACTCCACCACCCAGCTCGGCGGGCCCATCAAGAAGGACAAGCTGTGGTTCTTCGGGTCGTGGCAGTATCAGTCCGACTGGGAATCGCAGCCCGGCACGCCCAAGGAGTTCCCCGCCAAGTCGAACGCGAAGCGGTACTTCTTCAAGTTCAACTACAACATCAATCAGAACAACCGCGTGCAGTACCAGCAGCACGACGACTTCTACGAGATCCCCGAGCGGGCGTCGGCGGTACGCGCGCCGAGCACGATCACGTTGAATCACGGGCACAACCCGTCGCCCGGGCTCTTCTTCACCTCGGTCATCAACTCCACCACGGTGGCAGAGGTCAGATACTCTGGCTTCTACGGCACTGCGTCGAACGATCCGCTCGACGGCGGCCCACGTATCGCGCGCCGCTTCCAGGATCTCGACACCGGCAACGTTACCGGTGGCATCTACTACTGGTACGACGGCAAGTCGTTCAAGACGGCCTTCTCGGGCAAGGTCACCAAGTACGCCGATAACTTCCTGGGTGCGCAACACGATTTCAAAGTGGGCGTGCAGTACAACAGCGGCGGCGGCGAGGCCGTGAACGGCTACAACGACTACATCTACACCTACGGCGCCACGCCCGCCTACGGCTACACACAGACTCCCTACTGGACGGGCGGACGCACGCGCGGTGTTGGCGTGTATGTGGACGACACGATCCGCGTGGGGCGCCTGACCCTGAACGCCGGTGTGCGCTTCGACACGAGCAAGGGCTACTTCAACGACTTCCCGCTGCTTGATCGCAACGCCAAGGAGGTCGGCCGCTCCAAGAAGATCGACAAGCTGTTCACGTGGAACGCCGTATCCCCGCGTTTGGGCGCCACGGTCAAGGTGGACGAGGCGGGCAAGACCCTGATCAAGGGCAGCTGGGGCAAGTACTACCGCGGTATCGTCACGAACGAATTCGATCCCGCCACGCCGTCCATTTCCGACCGCTTCATCTTCGACGGCGTCTACGACCGAAACGGCAACCCGATTGGCGCCGAAGTGGTGACCAGCAACTCGAATCTGCGGATCGATCCGAACTTCGAGAACCCCTACACCTACCAGTACATCGGCACGGTGGAACACCAGCTCACCGACCGCATCGGCCTCAGCGCCAGCGGCGTCTACAAGAGCAGCAAGAACCAGTCGGCGTGGACCGATATCGGCGGCAAGTACAACCGGGTGCAGCGCACGGCCGAGGGCAAGACGTTCGATCTGTTCCAGTTGACGAGCGGCGCGGCCAGCCGCCTGTTCGAGTTGTCGAACGACGACCGGATGGAAAGCACCTACAAGGGCTTCAACCTGCAGGTGAGCAAGCGCATGTCGCACCGGTGGCAGGGCAATTTCGGCGTGACCCTCTCGAAGAGTGAGGGGCGCCTGGGGGCGAGCTCGGCGCGGTCGTCTCCACTGTCGGCTGCCAACAGCACGGCCGGATCCTTCGGCCAGAACCCCAACGACTTCGTCAACACCGACGGGCTGCTCATCGGCGACCGGCCGGTGATTCTGAAGTCGCAGATTGTCTACGAGATAGGCTGGGGCGTCACGATCGCCACGAACTACCAGTACCAGACCGGGCGTCCGTGGGGACGCGAGATTCGCTTCACCGGGTTGGTCCCAGGCTCGAGTCGTGTGCTCTACGAGCCGCTGAGCGGCGACCGTCGCGTGGCGTCGAACCAGCAGGTGGACGCCCGCCTCGAGAAGTCGTTCAAGCTGCGCGGCACGGGGGAACTCGCCGTGTTTGGCGACGTGCTGAACCTGCTGAACAACGACACCAACGAGAGCGTGCTCGACCGCCGGTTCACCAACACGAACTTCGGCGTGGCCTCGCGCTTCATCCTGCCGCGCCGGTTGATGCTCGGCGGCAAGTTCAGGTTCTAAGGCTAGCGGCTAGGTTCTAGCGGCTAGGGGCTAGACCCACAACGTCACGCGCGAAGGGCGGCTCTACGGAGCCGCCCTTCGGCTGTACGGGTCAGCGGCCGAGAGTCACACGGCGGCTGGTGGGACGAGATGCGGTCAGCGGGGGAGCGCGGCGCGGCGCTGTTCGAGCGTGGCGGCCAGGGGCGCGTCACCGGCCTCGCGCGCCAGGGCGATGGCGGCGTCCAGCGCCTGCGCCGCGTCGGTGAACCGGCCGGTGGCCGCCAGCGCCAAGGCCAGCGTGTCGAGTACGCGTGAGTCGCGGCCCTGGGTGACGTCGTTGAGCTGGGCCGCGAGCGCGAGCGCCGCATTGGGATCGCGCAACGTGGCGGGTTCCGCGGTCACGAGCAGACGCGCGAGGTTCCCGGCGGTTGCGCGTTCGTCCGGCCGTCGCGCGAGTGCGCGACGCAGCAGGTCAAGCGCGTCGGCCGCGCGGCCGGTCGTCGACCACGCAAACGCCAGGGCATTCGTGATAGCGGGGTCGTCGAGGCCACCCTGGACGGCGGCGTCGAGGTCGGCGGCGCCGCGGGTGACGTGGTCGAGCTCCAGGTGCGCCATGCCCCGGTTGCCGCGCACGCGCAGGCGAGTGGGGTCGGCGTCAAGCGCCCGGTCATACGCCGCCACCGCGGCCGTGAAGTGTCCGGCCGCGGCCTGGGCGTCGCCGGCGCGCTGCTCGCGGTCGGCCACCAGCACAGCGAGCCGCTGCTTGCCCACCTCGTGATCAGGCACGAGCGCCACGAGGCGCTGCAGGTGGTCGATGGCGCGTCCGGGCTGGCCGGCTTCGACCTGCGCGAGTGCCAGGTTGTAGAGCGCGACGTCGTTATCGGCGTCGAGCGCCACAGCCCTCGACCACAGCGAGACCGAGTCGTGCCAGTAGCCGGTCTGCGTGCGCGCCTGCAGGCCCAGGAACACGGCCGCTGCGCCGGCGACTACCAGCGCCGTTCGACGCACGCCGGTCGTGGCAAGCGCCATCGCGGCCGCCAGCGCCACGGACAGCACCATAGCCGGGCCGTAGGTATAGCGGTCGGCGGTCGCCTGCACGCCAGACGGCGTCAGGCCGAGCACCGGCAGCAGCAACAGCAGGTAGCTGCCCCACACGGCCAGTGCAACGCGGCGTCCGGCCAGCTGGGCGGTCGTCAGCACCACGACCGCGCTGCCGATCACCCCCACTGCGGCGGCGCCCCAGTCGGGCAACGCACTGCGAGGCAGCACGTCCAGCACGTTCAGCGCGCCCGGCGCCAGCGTGCGCCACAGATACAGTGCGGGATTCGCCATGGCCCCTGAGAGGCGCATGGCCAGACTCACGTCGGCCAACGACTCCAGGCTGCGGGCGCCGGCTTCGACCAAGGCGAGCGCCCCGCCGACACAGGCAAACGGCGCGAGGGCGAGCGCCAGCTCGCGGCTAGTCAGGGGCCGCGCGCGGCGGTCCACGCGGGCCAGCAATGCGAGCACGACGGGCAAGAGCGGAGCCGTCACGCGCGCCAGCTGCGAGACGCCGAAGCAGGCGACGCTGGCCCACAACCAGGCGGTGCGTCCGCCTCGCGACCAGGTCATCCAGCAGTTGACCGACACCAGCAGCGGCGCGTACGACAGCACATAGGGGAGCGCGCTAGCCCACGCCACGGGTTCCACGCGCAGGGGGTGCACCGCAAAGATGGCGACCGCCGCGGCCGCCAGCCACCAGTGACCGTCGGTGTCGTCGCCACCGTGGCTTCGGTCCGCGAGTCGGGCGGCGACCCACAGCAGCAGTGCCGCGTTGAGCACGTGCACCGCCAAGGCCAGCGCGTGGAGGCGGGCCGGGTCCGGCGGCGCGCCGCCGAGCCACGCGTATGCCAGCCACGCCAGCGGCTGATAGTGGTCCATGTGGACGGTCGAGAGCGCCCACGACACGAGTCCCTCGGCGGCGGGCTGCAGATGCGGATTGTCGACAAGG
>JANMDX010000258.1:0-1897 GCA_031376505.1 Acidobacteriota bacterium | reverse complement strand
CGCCCTTCGGCTGTACGGGTCAGCGGCCGAGAGTCACACGGCGGCTGGTGGGACGAGATGCGGTCAGCGGGGGAGCGCGGCGCGGCGCTGTTCGAGCGTGGCGGCCAGGGGCGCGTCGCCGGCCTCTCGCGCCAGGGCGATGGCGGCGTCCAGCGCCTGCGCCGCGTCGGTGAACCGGCCGGTGGCCGCGAGCGCCAAGGCCAACGTGTCGAGCACGCGTGGGTCACGGCCTTGCGTGACGTCGTTGAGCTGGGCCGCCAGCGCAAGCGCCGCATTGGGATCGCGCAACGTGGCGGGTTCCGCGGTCACCAGCAGACGCGCGAGGTTGCCGGCGGTCGCGCGTTCGTCCGGCCGTCGCGCGAGCGCGCGACGCAGCAGGTCACGCGCATCGGCCGCGCGGCCGGTCGTCGACCACGCAAACGCCAGGGCATTCGTCATGGCGGGGTCGTCGAGGCCACCCTGCACGGCGGCGTCGAGGTCCGCGGCGCCGCGCGTGACGTGGTCGTGTTCCAGGTGCGCCATGCCCCGGTTGCCGCGCACGCGCAGCCGAGTGGGGTCGGCGTCGAGCGCCCGGTCATACGCCGCCACCGCGGCCGTGAAGTGTCCGGCGGCGGCCTGGGCGTCGCCGGCCCGCTGCTCCCGGTCGGCCACGAGCATGGCGAGCCGCTGCCTGCCCACCTCGTGATCAGGCACGAGTGCCACGAGGCGCTGCAGGTGGTCGATGGCAAGTCCGGGCTGGCCGGCCTCCACCTGCGCGAGCGCCAGGATGTAGAGCGCCACGTCGTTATTGGCGTCGAGCGCCACCGCCCTCGACCACAGCGAGACCGAGTCGTGCCAGTAGCCCGTCTGCGTGCGCGCCTGCAGGCCCAGGAACACGGCCGCTGCACCGGCGACCACCAGGGCCATGCGACGCACGCCGGTCGTGGCGAGCGCCATCGCGGCCGCCAGCGCCACGGACAGCACCATGGCCGGGCCGTAGGTGTAGCGGTCGGCCGTCGCCTGCACGCCAGACGGCGTCAGGCCGAGCACCGGCAGCAGCAACAGCAGATAGCTGCCCCACACGGCGAGCGCGACGCGGCGTCCGGCCAGCTGGGCGGTCGTCAGCACCACGACCGCGCTGCCGATGATCCCGACTGCCGCTGCGCCCCAGTCGGGCAACGCACTGCGCGGCAGCACGTCCAGCACGTTCAGCGCGCCCGGCGCCAGGGTGCGCCAGACATACAGGGCGGGATTGGTGAGGGCACCCGAAATCCTGGCTGCGACACCCAGGTCGTTCAGTGATTCGAGGGTGCGGGCGTTGGCTTCGACCAGGGCGAGCGCCCCGCCGATGAGGGCAAACGGCGCGAGGGCGCGCGCCAGCTCGTGGCCAGTCAGAGGCCGCGTGCGGCGGTCCACACGGGCCAGCAATGCGAGCACGACCGGCAAGAACGGAGCCGTCACACGAGCCAGCTGCGAGACGCCGAAGCAGGCGACGCTGGCCCACAACCAGGCGGTGCGTCCGCCCCGCGACCAGGTCATCCAGCAGTTGACCGACACCAGCAGCGGCGCGTACGACAGCAGATAGGGGAGCGCGCTTGCCCACGCCACGGGTTCCACGCGCAGGGGGTGCACCGCAAAGATGGCGACCGCAGCGGCCGCCAGCCACCAGTGACCGTCGGTGTCGTCGCCACCGTGGCTTCGGTCCGCGAGTCGGGCGGCGACCCACAGCAGCAGGGCCGCGTTGAGCACGTGCAGCGCCAAGGCCAGCGCGTGAAGACGGGCCGGGTCCGGCGGCGCGCCGCCGAGCCACGCGTATGCCAGCCACGCCAGCGGCTGATAGTGGTCCATGTGGACGGTCGAGAGCGCCCACGACACGAGTCCCTCGGCGGCGGGCTGCAGATGCGGATTGTCGACAAGG
>JANMDX010000306.1:0-18780 GCA_031376505.1 Acidobacteriota bacterium | reverse complement strand
GCCGAGGAATGCGCACTGGCCGGACGCGCGCGGCTGCCGTAGACCGCCGCCATGAATCTGATGCTCGTGGACCGGCGCGAACTCGACGACCAGGGGACGGTCACCGTCGTTGATGCGCGGGCCCGTCACCTGAGCACAGTGCTTCGCGTGGCGTGCGGGCAGACCGTGCGGCTCGGCGTCCTCGACGGACCGCTCGGGTCTGGCGTCGTGACCGCCGTGACCGACGCCGCCGTGACGCTGCAGTGCGCGTTCGAGGCCACGGTGCCAGCCGTGCCTGCCGTCGACCTGTTGCTGGCCCTGCCGCGGCCGAAGGTGCTGCACCGGTTGTGGGCACAGCTGGCCGCGCTTGGCGTCGGCCGCATCATGCTGACCAACGCCGAACGGGTCGAGCGCAACTACTTCGACACCCACGTGCTGGCCGAGTCGATCTACCAGCCCTTGCTCGTGGAGGGACTGCAGCAAGTGCGTGACACGCGGGTGCCGGTGGTCACGGTGCACCGGCGGTTCCGGGTGCTCGTGGAAGACGCACTGCCGCCCCTGTCTCACACGTCCATCCGGATCGTGGCTCACCCTTCGACGCAGGCCTCTCTCCGTGATGTCTTCGCGCTGCCGCCGCACGCGCCACTACGCGAGGCGCCCAGCCGAGTACTGCTGGCGGTCGGTCCAGAAGGCGGATGGAATCCGTTCGAACTGGACCTGCTTGCCGCGCGCGGCTTCGTCGCGGTGACCATGGGGCCGAGGACATTGCGCACCGACACCGCATGCATCGCCTTGATCGCGCTGGTGCACGAAGCGTTGTCCACCGAGCGCCCCGCCGCTCTGGCCTCGACTGTGGTCTCGGGAGTTGCGGCCGCCGACCTGCGGGTGAGCAGGTACACCAGCGGTCCGTGACGTCCTCGAAGTTCCGTTTCTGACGCGGATATCGCCGGCGAGGCCGTTGCCGGCAGGGACGCTGCCGCCTAGTTCGGCGGCAGCAATCGCTTCAGTTCTTCTGTCCAGTGTTCGACGACGACGAAGTTCGCTGGGGGCTCCGCATCGGATCCGGCCGAGACGTACTTGATCATCAGGAACCGCCGGCCATCCTGGGATACATCGTACGAGCGCCAGGCGAACCCGCCACCGTAGGCATTACTCGACAACAAGGTCGACGCCACCCCGGCCCGAAAGCTCGTCCCGGCCGGGTCGACTGGCACCATCGTCAGGTGGCCAGAACCATCCAGATAGAGCAGTTCATGTCCGTCGTGCGTCCATCCGGGTTGTGCGCCGCCGGTGGTGGAGACCTGCCAGCGGCCATTCACCGTTTGCGGGTACGGCCGCACGTAAATCTCGGACCGTCCAGACTCGTTCGTTTGGTAGGCCAGGAACCGCCCATCGGGTGAGAGCTCGCTATTCCGTTCATCGGACGGGGTTTCGACAAGCCCTTCAACCGTGACCATCCCTCGGGCAGCTCCCGTGTGCCCAGGGACTGACGAAGGGCCGTTCGCAGTCAGGGGGTTCGGGCGTCACCCCCGACGCCAATTGCGTGCTCGAGCTCGCGGTGAGCTGTTCATCCGTGCCCGAGCTGTCCGACGAGCGCACGTACAGATCAAACGCTCCAGTCCGTGACGAAGCGAAGACAATGCGCCGGCCATCCGGCGTCCACACGGGCGTGCTTCAGCGCGCCGTCGTCGGCGTCGCTCGCCGCGGCTCATAGCACCGATGCCAGACGCCGGACACCACTCCGGATGAGTCGTTCGTCGACGGCCGCGAAGCCGAGGATCAAGGCCGGCCGCGTCCGCCGTCGAGCGTAGTCGGCGAGTGGGTAGACATCGACGCCGGCCGCGGCCGCGGCCACCGCCACGCGACGCGCGTCACGACCGGCCGGCAGCCACAGCAACACCCGAAGTCCGGCGTCGGGCACGGTGACAGTGACGCCCGCAGGCATCGTCTCGCGGAGTGCGGTCTCGAGCGCATCGCGACGCCGTGCATAGAGGGCGCGCATCCGGCGCTGGTGGCGGGCCAGGTGTCCGTCGTCGATGAAGTCGACGAGGGCTGCCTGATCCGTGAGGGACGCGTGCCGATCTCCGACCCGCTGCGCGTCGATGACCGGGTCGACCAGTGACTCGGGCACGACCAGATAGGCAATCCGGATGGCGGGGACCAGGAGCTGGCTGAATGTGCCGACCGAGATCACCCGGCGGCCGTCAGGATCGAGCCCTTGGAGCGAAGCCAGCGGCGACCCGGCGTGACGGAATTCGGCGTCGAAGTCGTCCTCGATGATCCATCGCCCGTCGCGACGGGCCCATTCCAGGAGCTCCACTCGACGCGCCAGGCTCATCGTGACGCCGAGCGGGAAGTGGTGGGACGGCGTGACATACGCCGCGCGAGCGCGCGGAGCGCGGCGCTGGCCGTCGGCGACGCTCAGGCCCTGGTCGTCGATGCGCACGTAGGCCAGCCGCAGTCCCTCAGTCTCGAAGACGCGAGCGCCTGGGTGATAGCCCGGATCCTCGACCCATACGGTGTCGCTCTGGTGCAGAGCCGCCCGGGCGATGAGGGCCAGGCCCTGCCGGCTTCCCGGCGTGACGATCACCTGCTGCCAGTGGCAGCGTACCGCGCGTGAACTGCTGAGGCGCTCCGCAATCGCCTCGCGCAACGGCTGGTAGCCGCCCGGTGGGGTGTAGCCGAGCAGGGCTGGCGAGGCGACGCGCCAGCGGCGCCGGACCAGTCGTGCCCACAGGTCGAGCGGGAAATCCGCCACGGCCGGCACCTCGGCGTTGAAGGCGCGAATGCGACCACCCGGACCCGACCGGCCGGGCGCCGCGCCGGCCAACCGGTTCGCCCTGAAGTCCCGGATCAGGCCGGCCGGCGTCAGCGTGTGGCACCCCGATCCGCGACGGCAGACGACCAGCTGTTCCGCGCTCAGCCGTTCGAGCGCGGCCAGCACGGTGTTGCGGGCGACGCCAAACGAGGCCGCCAGGCGCCGCGACGAGGGCAAGCGGGCGCCCGCTGCGACCCGGCCCGACAAGACCAGGTCGCGAAGCTCCGCGTAGACCTGCTGCTGCCGCGAGGCAGTGCCGGTGCCGCGCGTCAGGCGCGGGAGCGTGGCGTGGATGGTCATCGGTCGGCGGGTCATCGAAAAAGTGGCTTAGTAGATTGACATGAAAGTGGCTCTTCTCTTCAACCAGTCGATGGAGCACACTGCCGCTCGGAAGGAGGCGATCGATGAGCACACTGTCCCGTCGAGATCTGCTGAAGTCAGCGGTCCTGGTGCCGGCTGCGGCCGCGGTGCACACGCAGAAGACTCACGTGGTGGTGGTGGGCGCCGGCGCCTTCGGCGGCTGGTCGGCCCTCCACCTTCGCCAGCGTGGCTACGACGTGACGCTGCTCGACGCGTACGGGCCGGGCAACTCACGATCGAGTTCCGCGGGCGGCGAGACGCGGGTGATTCGGGCGTCATACGGCCCGCGTCGGATCTACACCGAGATGGTGGCCCGCTCGCTCACCCTGTGGCGTCAACACCAGGCGCAATGGACCATGCCGGTCGTGCACGAAATCGGTGCCATGTTCATGTCACCGGCCGTGGACGACAACCAGCGGGCCTCGATGGCGGCGCTCGAGAGCGTCGGCCTGCCGTTCGAGCACCTCACTGGCCGGGAGGCTCAGGCGCGCTTTCCCCAGATCGACTTCGCCGGCCTCGACTCGATCGTGCTCGAGAAGCAGGCCGGCTACCTGTCGTCGCGGACCGCCTGCCAGGCCGTGGCCACGACGTTCCAGCGCCTGGGGGGCGTCTATCGAAGTGTGGCCGCGAAGCCCGGACCGATCGCAAGCGGTCGCCTCACACGGGTGCAGCTCTCCGATGGCTCGACGCTCCAGGCCGACAAGTACGTGTTCGCGTGTGGCCCGTGGCTGGGCACGATGTTTCCGCAGGAGCTCGGCGACCGCATTCTGCCGGCCCGCCAGATGGGGCTGTATTTCGGCATTCCGGCTGGTGGCGAGGCATTCCAGGATCGTGCCTTGCCGACCTGGAGCGAGGCCGGATCGCACTACGGCATCCCGGGCAACGACTTCCGTGGCTTCAAGGTCGTGGGCGGCTCGCTCAGCGAGTCCTTCGATGCCGCCAACCCATGGCATCCGGATACCGGCGAACGTACCGTACCGGCCGAGCGGATCCGGGCCCCGCGCGAATACCTGGCGCGGCGGTTTCCCGGCCTCGCGAAGGCCCCGCTGCTGGAGTCGTTCGTGTGCCAATACGAAAACTCTCCCGATGAGGGTCTGATTCTCGATCGGCATCCGGGCTGTGACAACGTGTGGTTTGCCGGCGGTGGATCCGGTCACGGCTTCAAATTGTGCCCGGCTGTGGGCGAGCTGGTGGCGGACCTGGTGGAGGAGAAAAAAGCGCCACCGGCGCCGTTTTCGCTTGCGCGCTTCGCGACCGGCGCCCGTAGGGACTGAGCACGCACGACCGCTGCGCTGCGGCGGAACCACTCTGGAGGATCGCCGATGAAGCGACGAGATGTGTTGAAGGCCGGGTCAAGTGTGCTGCTGGGTGCGGTGGCGCCCAGAGCGTCGAGTGCCGACCTGCAGGCGGCACCCACCTCCCAGCGGAAGATCCTAGGCGAACATCTGCTCGGCCCGGCCTTCGCCGGGTGGCAGGGCACGATCTTCGAGACCACCTATCCACCGGGAGCAGAGTCGGCGGCCCACCAGCATCCGGGGCCAACGTTCGGCTATGTCATCAGTGGCCGGATCAAGTGGGCGATCAACGGTACGGCTGCGCGCGTGCTCGAGCCGGGCATGGCCTTCTTCGAGCCGATGGGTTCGGTACACAGCACCGCCGGCAACGCCAGCGCGACCGAACCGGCGCGGCTGGCCATCGTGATTCTCGGCAAGCCGGGTCAGCCGCTGTCGACGCCGGCGCCCAAGACGCCGCAGCCCTAGCCGGCAAGCTCAGGGCGTAAGCGTAAGCGTGTGCTTCGCCAGTGTGTCGACCGCACCGCGCGTGTGTAGGGCAGCGGGAAGTACTTGGGCCGTTGGCCAGACGCTGGCGGTTGTTGCCGTAGTACTCGCTGCCGGGCTGCGCCGCCTGCCCGGGCGAGTTGGTCGCCACCGAGTTGTCGACGTTCGAGAGGTCGATGCTGGCGACGATTGGTAAACATGAGCAGGGGTCTGGGGTGACTGAACGCCCATTTTCAGACCCTGGCCCCACTCCCTGCCATCAACGCACGCTTCACCGTGGTGTTCACAGGCACCCCAGGAGAGAATTACCTCTTGTCGAGGCGAACCACGTCATCCATCTGAGTCGCTGGTGGAATCCAGCGGTTGAGGACCAGGCCAAGGATCGCGTGTACCGAATTAGTCAGAAGCGGTCTGTGCACGTGTATACGCCACGTGCCAACCACCCGCGCCTCATGGATGCGAGCTTCGACGTGCGTCTTCACGAACTCCTCACGCGAAAGCCGGAGCTACGCCAGAACGTGCTGGCTCCAAGCAGCGCCTCAGACGGCGAACTCGCGTCGCGGTACGAAGCGACCACGGGAGTAGTGCCGACGGCGTCGTGATTGAACCAGGCCGAGCCGCAGGGGTCCCCAGGCACCGACCTCCCCTGTCACGCCAATGGCTATACTTGCCGCGATGATCGCAGGATCTGCAGTGTCGGCGCCCCTCCGGCCGGCCGCCAGAGTGCGCTGACCCATGTCTAACCCGTTCTTCGACCGGCCCATCATCAACTCCCCCTACGAGCGCCCCAGCCAGCACTGGGAACTCGACAAGGATGGCCAGCCCACCCAGAAGATCAAGGACGAGCGCCGCAAGGCCGAGTTCATCACCCCGATCCCGAAGGCGAAGAAGCGCAAGGGCAAGGACAAGGACGCGCAGGGGGATCTCGGACTCGGCGAAGACGGCCGGCTCTCCACCCGCGATCAGCGCTACGACCCGACCCCCATCATCAACGAGCTGCGCACGCACGTTGACGCATGGCGCGCACTTCCGAATCCGAGCCAGTGGCTGGTGACGCCAGAGACGGCGCGACTGCTGCAGCACTGGCGCTCGCACCCGTTCACCGGCGTCCGCCCGTTCTTTTGCCAGGTCGAAGCCGCGGAAACCGCCATCTGGCTGACCGAGGTCGCCTCGCAGGTCCGTGTCGGCAAGGCGATGCTCGAACACCTCGCCAGCGCCAACCGCGACGCGAACCCCGAGCTGATGCGCCTGGCGCTCAAACTCGCCACCGGCGCCGGCAAGACCACCGTGATGGCCATGCTCGTCGCCTGGCAGACGGTGAATGCCGTACGGCACCCGGGTAGCAAGCAGTTCTCGCGCGGCTTCCTGGTGGTGGCGCCCGGCCTGACCATCAAGGACCGCCTGCGCGTGCTGCACCCGAACGACCCCGACAGCTACTACGCCAGCCGCGAGCTGGTGCCGGAAGACATGCTGCAGGAGGTTGCCCGAGCCAAGATCGTGATCACCAACTACCACGCCTTCAAGCGACGCGAGCGCGTGGAGCTTGCGGCCGGCGGCCGTGCGCTGCTCAAGGGCCGTACCGGCGACGACCTGAACACGCTCGAAACCGACGGCCAGATGCTGCAGCGGGTGATGCCCGAGCTGATGGGCCTGAAGAACATCCTCGTGCTGAACGACGAGGCCCACCACTGTTACCGCGAGAAGCCGCCAGACCCAGACGCGGAAGCGCTCAAGGGCGACGAAAAGAAGGAAGCGGACAAGAATCGCGAAGCCGCGCGGCTGTGGATCTCCGGCCTGGAGATGGTCAATCGCAAGCTGGGCGTGTCCAGAGTGATCGACCTCTCGGCCACGCCCTTCTTTCTGAGCGGCTCCGGCTACGTGGAAGGCACGCTCTTCCCATGGACGATGAGCGACTTCAGCCTGATGGATGCCATCGAATGCGGCATCGTCAAGTTGCCGCGGGTGCCCGTGGCGGACAACATCCCCGGCGCCGAGATGCCGATCTA
Source organism: Acidobacteriota bacterium (assembly GCA_031376505.1). Taxonomy (GTDB): domain Bacteria; phylum Acidobacteriota; class Vicinamibacteria; order Vicinamibacterales; family UBA2999; genus CADEFD01. The sequence continues at coordinate 11,839 of JANMDX010000306.1, read as the reverse complement.
CCGGAACCTCTGGGAGAACATCCGGGCGGACATGCCGAAGAAGGGGCGCGGCACCGGCGGCGACCTCGACCCGCTCAAGCTGCCGGCCAAGCTGCTGACCGCGCTCGAAGCGCTCTACGGCCACTACGACAAGACCTACAAGCTGTGGCAGGACGCCGCCATCAGGGTGCCGCCCTGCTTCATCATCGTCTGCCAGAACACCGCTATCTCGAAGCTGGTCTACGACTACGTGTCGGGCTTCCACCGCAAGAACGACGACGGCACGACCACGCTCGAGAACGGCCGCCTAGCGCTGTTTCGGAATTTCGAGGAGTCCACCGGCAACCCGCTGCCGCGGCCGAACACGCTGCTCATCGACAGCGAACAGCTCGAAGCCGGGGATGCGCTCGACGACAACTTCCGCGCCATGGCGGCCGACGAAATCGACCGCTTCCGGCGCGAGATGGTGGAGCGCACAGGCGATGCGCGAGCCGGCGAGAACCTGACCGACCAGGAGCTGCTGCGCGAGGTGATGAACACCGTGGGCAAGCACGGGCAGCTCGGCGGCGGCGTGCGCTGCGTCGTGTCGGTCGCGATGCTCACGGAGGGCTGGGACGCCAACACGGTCACGCACGTCTTGGGCCTCCGCGCGTTCGGCACCCAGCTTCTGTGCGAGCAGGTGATCGGGCGGGCACTGCGGCGCCAGTCCTACGACCTCAACGAAGACAACCGCTTCAACGTCGAATACGCGGACGTATTGGGCATCCCCTTCGACTTCACCGCCAAGCCGGTTGTGGCGCCTCCGCAGCCGCCGCGTGAGACGGTTGCCGTCAAGGCGATGCGGCCCGAACGCGACGCCCTCGAGATTCGGTTCCCCCGCGTTGAGGGTTACCGCGTCGAGCTCCAGGAAGAGCGCCTGACCGCCACGTTCACGGACGACTCCACGCTGGAGCTGACGCCCGACCTGGTGGGTCCTACCGAAGCGCGCATGGAGGGCATCATCGGCGAGGGCGTGAACCTCACCGTGGCGCACCTGCGCGACGTGCGCGCGTCCACGCTGCTGTTCCACCTGACGCACCGCTTGCTCTACACCAAGTGGCGCGATCCTGGGGAGGAGCCGAAGCTGTACCTCTTCGGCCAGTTGAAGCGCATCACCAAGCAGTGGCTCGACCACCACCTCGTGTGCAAAGGCGGCACCTACCCGGCGCAGCTCATGTACCAGAGCCTGGCCGACATGGCCTGCAACCGGATCACGGCCGGCATCACCCGGGCGATGGAAGACCAGCGGCCCATCAAGGCGCTGCTCGACCCGTACAACCCCACCGGCTCCACGGGCCACGTCCGCTTCAACACGTCCAAGACCGACCGGTGGCAGACCAGTTCGCGGCACTGCCACATCAACTGGGTGGTGCTCGACAGCGACTGGGAAGGCGAATTCTGCCGCGTGGCCGAGGGGCATCCGCAGGTACGCGCCTACGTGAAGAACCACAACCTGGGCTTCGAGGTGCCGTACCGCTTCGGGTCTGAAACTCGCCGCTACCGTCCAGACTTCATCGTGTTGGTGGACGACGGCCACGGGCCCGACGACCTGCTGCGCCTGGTGGTCGAGATCAAGGGCTACCGGCGCGAAGACGCGAAAGAGAAGAAGTCCACGATGGAGACCTACTGGGTGCCCGGCGTGAACAACCTGGGTCAGTACGGCCGCTGGGCCTTCGCGGAATTCGCGGACGTGTTCCAGATCGAGGCCGACTTCGCCGCCAAGGTCGAGCCGGAGTTCGAGCGGATGCTGCGCGAGGCGGGGCAGAGGGGACATGCTCACTAAGCGAGCAGTCTCTATACACGTCAGGCATTACGTGTATAGAAAATCAGTAAATTTATACACGTTAAGCCGTTCGGTGCTATGGTCGACCTCATGACGCCCCTGCATGCGCTCTCGCCGGCACGGTTCGACACCCCACCCGTACTCGCGCGCCTGAACGCAGCCAGCAGGCAACTTGCTGAATTCAAAGGGGTTGCGTCTTCCATTCCGAACCAGGCCATCCTCGTCAACTCCCTCGGCCTGCAGGAAGCCAAAGACAGCTCGGCCATCGAGAACATCGTCACCACCCACGACGAGCTGTTCCAGCAGGCAACCCTCTCGTTCGCCGACGCCGCCACCGGCGCGGCCAAAGAGGTGGCCAACTACCGCCAGGCGCTGCGCGTGGGATTCGAGGCGGTGCAGTCGTCGGGCCTGTTGACCAACAACCACATCCTGGCCGTCCAGGCCGAACTCGAACAGAACCGGGCCGGCTTCCGCGGCCTGCCAGGCACCGTGCTCAGGGCCGATAGCGGCGAGGTCGTGTACACCCCGCCCGATCCCACCGAGATCGTGCCGCTCATGACCGATCTGGAACGCTTCATCAACGACGACGGTCTCTTCGCCGCCGACCCGCTCGTGAAGATGGCGCTCATCCATCACCAGTTCGAAAGCATCCACCCGTTCTACGACGGCAACGGCCGCACGGGTCGCATCCTGTGCGTGCTCTATCTCGTGAAGCAGCGGCTGCTCGACATTCCGGTGCTCTACCTCAGCCGGCGCATCCTCAGCACCAAGCCCGAGTACTACCGCCTGTTGCAGACGGTACGTGAGCACGACACGTGGGAAGACTGGGTGATCTACATGCTCGAGGCCGTGGAGATCACGGCGCGACAAGGCATCACCACGGTGCACGCCATCAAGGAGGCCCTGCTGCAGGTGAAGCACCGGATCCGGAGCGCGCACCGGTTCTACAGCCAGGATCTGATCAACAACCTGTTCCTGCACCCCTACACGAAGATCGACTTCCTCAAAGACGACCTCGACGTCACGAGGATCACCGCGACCCGCTACCTGGACGCGCTCGTGGCCGACGGCATCCTCGAGAAGCGCAAGGTCGGACGCACGAACTACTACATCAACCTCCCGCTCTACGCCATTCTCACCGGCGAGGGCATGACCGATACCGGGCAATGACCGTGGCCAAACGACCTGCTGCTCCGAAGGCACCGAAGACCGTTGAAGCCCTGAAGCATCAGGACGACAAGCGGAAGAACATCCCCACCGCCGAGCACCAGTCGGTGCTGGCGCCGAACGATCTCGAGCCGCGCCCGATCCGCTACCCGCGCAACACCGACCTGGACCCGCAACTCGTGTGGCGGGGGAAGGACGAGCAGGACTGGAGCGACCTGGTCGTGCAGGCGCCGCCGCTCTACATCCAGGAGAAGGTGCATCCGAAGGCGCTGATCGACGACCTGCTGCGGCAGTCGCGCGAGTCGGCCGCGACGCAGCCGGAGGCCCAAGCCAGCCTGTTCGCCGACTTCAACGGTATTCCCGAAGGCGCCGACAAGACCGAGTTCTACCAGCACGATCAGAACTGGTCGAACCGGATGATTCTAGGCGACTCACTGCAGGTGATGGCCAGCCTGGCCGAGCGTGAGGGCCTGCGCGGCAAGGTGCAGTGCATCTACTTCGACCCGCCCTATGGCATCAAGTTCAACAGCAACTTCCAGTGGAGCACCACCAGCCGCGACGTGAAGGACGGGAACGCCACGCACATCACGCGTGAGCCTGAGCAGGTCAAAGCGTTTCGCGACACGTGGCGCGACGGCATTCACAGCTACCTAACCTACCTGCGAGACCGGCTCACGGTGGCGCGCGATCTCCTCACTCCGTCTGGCTCGATCTTCGTGCAGATCGGCGACGAGAACGCACATCACGTTCGGGACGTTTTGGATGAAGTCTTCGGAGACACAAACGGCATCAGCGTCATCGCGTTCAAGAAGACCGCAGGGGCCACTGCAGACTACTTGCCTGGCGTGTTCGACTACATCCTCTGGTATTCAAAATCGAAGCCGCACCTCAAATACCGCGCACCCTACCTCCAGAAAATCGGCGGCGGCCAAGGTGGCGGCCAGTATTCGTCAATCGAGGAAGCAGACGGCGTCCGGCGAAAGGCGACCGCGGAAGAACGCTCAGCTGAGGACCCGCCAGGGCGCATCTTTCGCCTCGACAACATCACCAGCCAGAGCGCCGGGCGCGATAAGGGGGAGGGGGCCGCGTCTTGGTTCCCGGTCGAGCTGAACGATAAGGTGCTCAAGCCGACCCTTCAAACGCGTTGGAAGACCAACGAGCTTGGAATGCAGCGACTCAAGAAGGCGAATCGGTTAGTGGGGGTCGGAAACACCCTTACGTACGTGCGCTATCTCGGTGACTTCCCGGTCTTCCCAATCAGCAACTTGTGGGACGACACCGTGACGTCCGGGTTCAGTGAGTCCAAGACCTACGTCGTTCAGACGTCGACCAAAGTGGTTGAGCGCTGTCTCCTCATGGCTAGCGATCCTGGCGACCTCGTGCTTGACCCGACTTGTGGCTCGGGCACGACCGCCACGGTCGCAGAGCAATGGGGGCGACGGTGGATCACGATTGACACGTCTCGTGTGGCGCTGGCCCTCACGCGAGCGCGAGTCATGGGTGCGCGGTATCCATTCTATCTCTTGGCCGACTCGCGCGACGGCCAACTCAAGGAGGCCGAAGTAGCCCGCTCCACGCCAAGTTCGCAACCGGCACGGGGCAACGTCCGCCACGGCTTCGTCTACGAGCGAGTACCGCACATCATGCTCAGCTCCGTGGCCAAGAACGCGGAGATCGACGTCATCTGGGACACATGGCAGGAGACGCTCGAGCCACTGCGCGAGAGGCTGAACACCGCGCTCAAGAAGACCTGGAAGGAGTGGGAGATTCCGCGCGAGGCCGATTCCCAGTGGCCGGACGCGGCGAAGAAGCTGCACGCGGAGTGGTGGCAGGCTCGCATCGCCCGCCAGCAGGAGATCGACAAGTCCATCGCCGCCAAGGCCGAGTTCGAGTACCTCTACGACAAGCCCTACGAAGACAAGAAGAAGGTCCGTGTGGCCGGACCGTTTACGGTGGAGAGCCTAAGCCCCCATCGCGTGCTCGGCGTGGACGAGAACGACGAGCTGATCGACGGAGTCCGGGAGCGCGGCGGCGAGTTCGCCGCCAAACAGACGTTCCCCCAGATGGTCCTCGAGAACCTGAAGACGGCCGGCGTGCAGCAGGCGCACAAGGAAGACCGCATCACCTTCACGTCGCTCGTGCCGTGGCCTGGTGACCTCGTGTGCGGCGAGGGCCGTTACATGGAGGGCACGACCGAGCGCCGCGCCGCCATCTTCATCGGGCCGGAGTTCGGCACCGTGCAGCGTCCAGACCTCGTGAAGGCCGCGCGCGAGGCCGGCGACGCCGGCTTCGACGTGCTGATCACCTGCGCCTTCAACTACGAGGCCCACGCCACCGACTTCACCAAGCTCGGGCGCATGGCAGTGCTGAAGGCGCGGATGAACGCCGACCTGCACATGGCCGACGACCTCAAGAACACCGGCAAGGGCAACCTGTTCGTGGTGTTCGGCGAGCCTGACATCGACCTGCTGCACGACTCCGACGGCCGCGTGCGCGTGCACGTCAAGGGCGTAGACGTCTTCCACCCGCAGACCGGCGAGGTGCGGAGCGACGGCCCCGACGGCATCGCCTGCTGGTTCATCGACACCGACTACAACGAAGAGAGCTTCTTCGTGCGGCACGCCTACTTCCTGGGCGCCAACGATCCGTACAGCGCGCTGAAGACCACGCTCAAGGCCGAGATCGACGCAGACGCCTGGGCCACGCTCAACAGCGACACGTCGCGGCCATTCGAGAAGCCGTCGTCCGGGCGCATCGCCGTGAAGGTGATCAACCACCTGGGCGACGAGGTGATGAAGGTGTTTCGGGTCGAGTGAAGGAGGCCACATGTCCAAGAAGGCGCAGGTGAAGGCCAAGGGTAACGACCACGGCGAGTTCTCGGGCGAGCCGCGGACTGGATGGATCGGCACCGGACCGAAAGCCAACCGCGACATGGTCTTGCTCGAGGAGTTCTGGTACGTCGACCCGGCGGGAACCCAATGGCCCGCCGACGCCGGTCGCCGGATCGACGGCGCGAGCATCCCGCGAGTCTTGTGGACGCTGGTTGGGTCTCCCTACACCGGTTGCTATCGGAAGGCGTCTGTCGTGCACGACGTGGCGTGCGAGGACGCGAAGCAGAAGAAGGATCCGAAGAAGGAGCGAAAGAAGGCAGACAAGATGTACTTCCACGCCTGCCGGTGTGGCGGCTGCTCGTTTCCGGAGGCACTCGTACAGTACCTCGGCGTCCGCATTGGCGCGTGGGTGCCCAACGTCGGGCTGTGGAGTGCTGCAACCACCGCGAAGGACAATCCGAAAGGGCGATTCTACCGCACCATGTCCGACCAGAGCATTCTGGGGACGTTCCACGAGATATTGGCGGCAGTCACGGATGCCGACACGGACGACATCGACGAGATCGAAGCGGTCAGCGAACGCCACCTGAAGGCCAAGGCGAAGATCTTGGCTCGTGACTGAGCGTCTAACGGGTAAGGGACAACCGCAGTGTCTCATCGCAGACACGTTCGGCGACAGCCTCGGGCGCCTGACAGGCGACAAGCAGAAGGCCGTCAAGACGACGGCCTTCGATCTGCAGATGAACCGGCGTCGCCGGGCGAGGGCTTGGCTGCGCGGCTGCAACGTGACCGCGCCATCGTGATGGACGCCGCCGAGCACTAGCGCTTACTGGGTAGGCCGCGAGTGAGCGCGACCTCCCGCCGCATCCACGAACGCCCCGCGCTCTCCGCACGAGACGCACGGCGGCGGCCCGTCCGCCCCGCTTGCCGGCCGTCGTGACGCCGGTGTGGAGAGCCAGTATGACTGAAGAGGAATGTGAGACTCGCCCTCGTCCCGAGCGACCAGCCACCATGGTCACCTCGGAAGAAGCGTTGCGGCGCGACGTCACCGACGTGCTCGTGCACGAGGACGAAGAACTGGTGCTGACTCCCAAGCGGCGCGAGTTCGCGAAGCACTTCGCGCGCGTGCGACTGCGCCGGTTCAGCGATCTGCAGGCACTCGGCCTCGTTCCGCGTCACATCGACGAGCAAGCCGTACGAGGTGCAATGGCCGCGGACGACGAGGACGCTCTCCGCCTGGCCAAGGACATGGTCGCTCGACGCCCGCTCGCGCCGCGTCCGTGCGACTGTCATGGCCGGAGCGGCACCGAGGCAGCCCCCGCCCGCTTCGACGTAGATCTCAAGGGCCACTACGTTCAAGTCCGACAGTCCTACCATCCGGCGCTGGCCAAGACGCTGTCGGCCCACTACGGAACGACCTTCTCGTACGACAGTGTGCTCGCCAGCACCGTGCGCCAATGGACCAGGCGCCTCGAAGCCCGCGCGCTCATCGAACTCGCGCTGGTTCAGGACATCACGATCGGGCGCGGCGCCACACTGGTGTTGTCCGACGACACGTCTGTGCTTCTGGCGCGCTCGATCCGAATCCATCGCTCAGGCAAGCTGATCCATCGCGGCGGCTTTCTCAAGGTGTGGGCCACGTCGATCACGAGCTTCCTCATCGAGCTGAGCGACGTCGTCGATTCTAATGAATCTATTCTTTGGCGGATCAACAGCTAGGAGCAGCCATGCCCGAACGAAACTTTCAGAAAGACGCGAAGGCAGGAGCGCCCGGCACTGCTGGCAATTCCTTCGCCGCACTGCCCGCGCACGTTCCGCCGCAAGCGCCGAGCGCGGAATGCAACTTCTGGGACGACGACTGTGCCCACAGCGGATTTCCTGGTGTGGACGGCATCCCAGGCGGGCCAGGCGGACTCGGAGAGCGCGGGTTCAACGCCGTGACGGTGGTCTTCGAGGTCGACAAGTTCGACACCGCGGTCACGGTCGCTGCCAAAGGCGGTGACGGCGGCAAGGGTGGGAAGGGCGGAGATGGCCAGCACGGCGGCAAAGGCGGGAACGGCGGCAACGGGAACGAATGCGAGTACGGACGCTTCGGCGGCAACGGTGGCAAGGGCGGCGATACCGGTCTGGGCGGCCCTGGAGGCGAAGGCGGACGCGGCGCCGCGGTCGTCGTGCTCTACAAGCAAGGCGTCGGCGCGACGGCGTACGTGATCGACAACGCCGGAGGACGAGGCGGCCTTCCGGGAGACCCCGGCACCCCTGGGCTTCCGGGACCGACCGGCGACGCGGGCTCGAGTCCGGGGGAATTCTCCTCGAGCAGTGACTGCGAGAACATGGGCACCGTCCCGAACGTGGGCGCCCCCGGTGGGTATCCGCCGGCTCCGCCTCCTGACGCGCATGGGGTGCCAGGTTCGCGCGGGTTGGACGGGGCCAACGGCCCTGCGCCCGAGTTCAAGCTGATCACTTAGTGGCGCGCACCAGCCGCGACTGGGCGGGCAGGACATCCGTCCTGCCCGCCGTTATGGTTCCCAGCCCGGCAATGCGGCCGCCTGCTTCATCCTCGCCGTCAGCTGAGCCTCGTCGATCGGGTCGCCCTCGAAGAGGTCGATCCAAAGCGCGCCTTGCTCTTCGCGGTGCCCCCCGGTGGCACCGGCCGCAAGGCCGCGCCCTTGAAGAACGTCACCTTCACGTAGCGCGTGAAGGTGTGCATGCCCAGAAACCAGCCCTGGCCGTCGACGCCATAGAACGGCGAGTTCCACTTCACGGCCTTGCGGACGCCGGGCACGGCGCGCACGACGAGCGCGTCGAAGCGCCTGCCGTCGTCGCGCTTCCAGCCCGGCAGCGCGGCGATGTAGGCCTGCACCGGAGCGTCGCCGTCGGCCTTCGCGATCTGCGGATTGCCCCCGGCCAGCAGCGTCACGCGCTTCGCTCGTGGTGCGCAAGGAGGGCCACCAGCGTCCCGCCCATCATCTTCCAGCCGTAGCGCGCGCCGCCGACGTTCTGCTCCTGCTCCGCCTTGAGGCCTGACTGCACGAGCGACAGTCGCATGCCCGACGCTGTGGGCGTGAGCGTGAAGGTCACGACGGCGTCGATCGCCATGTCGCCGACGACCCACGCGTAACTCAGCTTCTGGTGGGCCTCGACCGCGAGGATTCGGCAATTCACCGTGCGCCACACTTTCTGCGGCGAATGCGGCAAGTCGAACTCGAAGGCCGACGTGCCCGATCCAGAAGGCGCGATAGTGGGCGATCAAGTCGATGAGTGGCGTCATCCCGCGTGGCTCCACGCGGTAGTGCCCACAGCGCCCGTCGCGGCGGGCGTTCACGAAGCCGGCGTCCTTCACCAGCGCGAGGTGCTGCGACACGGCCGGCTGCGAGATGTCGAAGCGGGCGGTGAGGTCCCCATCCCCGTGCACGGCCTGGCCTGGCGGCGCAAGGCCCTGGCCTTTGCCGACCCGGCTACCTGGTGGCCGTGGGCTACACGGACCCGGGCAACTGGGCCACCGACCTGGCCGCCGGGTCGCAGTTCGGCTATTCCCGGCTCAGCGTCATCCTCATCTCGAACCTGATGGCGGTGCTGCTGCAGGGCCTGGCCGCCAAGCTGGGCATCGTGACCGGACGCGACCTGGCGCGGGCGTGCCGCGATCACTACTCGAAGCCGGTCGCGTTCGGGTTGTGGGTGCTGTGCGAAATTGCCATCGCCGCCCGCGACCTTGCGGCGGTGATCGGCACCGCTATCGCGCTGAACCTGCTGTCCGCGACCCCGCTCACCCGGGGCGTGTTCTTCGCGGCGCTCCACGTGCGGCTGGTGCTCTACCTGCAGAACAAAGGCTTCCGGCTGTTCGAGGCGGCTGGTCATCACGCTGGGGATGGTGGTGGGCCTGTGCTTCCTCTTCGAGAAGAGTGCCGTCAGCATCGCGGTGGGCACGACGAGTTTCGTGCTCAGACCCCAAGGCGTGCCCGCTCGGCCCCATCGGGATGGCGCTCAACGGCGTCGCCATCTTCAGCAACCGGGAGGGCGGCAGCCGTCCAACCTCGACTCGAATGGTGGCCACGTCGCTACTGCGGAGGATTTCCCCACGGCCATCTACCACGGCACCAAGGGCACGTTCGCCTTCTAGCCCAGTGCGGAGCATGCCTGTCTCGAAGCTGCGCCGCGACCTTCCGTCAGCCCCGCCGCGCCGCTTCGATGGCGGCGACGTCGATCTTCTGCATTGTCATCATCGCCGCGAAAGCGCGTTTGGCCTCAGCGCCACCGGCCGCCAGCGCGCCGGTCAATGCGCGCGGGGTGATCTGCCAGGACAGGCCCCAGCGGTCCTTGCACCAGCCGCAATCGCTTTCCTTGCCGCCATTGCCGACGATCGCGTTCCAGTAGCGGTCCGTCTCCTCCTGCGTGTCGGTGGCGATCTGGAAGGAGAAGGCCTCACTGTGCGTGAAGGCCGGGCCGCCGTTGAGACCGAGACAGGGAATGCCCAGCACGGTGAACTCCACCGTCAGCACATCACCCGCCTTGCCACTCGGGTAGTCGCCGGGTGCCTTGTGCACCGCGGTCACGGCACTATCCGGAAAGGTGGCGGCATAGAAACGCGCTGCGTCATGCGCGTCCTTGTCGAACCAGAGGCAGAGCGTGTTCTTTGGCGTCATGTTCGTATGCTCCATCATCAGATCCGTCGCGCATCCATGTAGAAGGTGTTGTAGACCGAGCCGCCACGGAAAATGCAACCCCGCGACGCCAGATATCTGGTGGCTCGGGAGAGCCGGCCCGACGTCATCGTCGGCACCACTTCAGCGCAGATCACCGCTGGGCGAAACCGCGACAGGTCGAGGGTGCGGATGATGGCGTCGTCCAGGCCTTCGACGTCGGTGGACAGCAGATCGGGCGCCCGTTGCAGGTGGTCCTGGATCACCCGATTGATGTTCAGCAGCGGCATCTTCACCACCCGCTCGACGACGCTCTCGGTCTTGCCTTGCTGCAGGTGGGCGACCTGGTCGGGCGAGAACGTGTTGAGCATCGCATTGCCATTGTCGATTTCGCACGCCGCAGATTTTGGAGCTCATTTCGAGGTCGACCAGGGTTCCGATGATTTTGATGAAGCGGTTCCTGCGAACGCGGATTCCCACTATGGATTTGGGTCCGCTCGAAAGAGGGCAATGGAGTTGTCGCTGAAATAGGCCACGAAGGCCAGTTGACCACGATTGTTCAGCCCACGAAAGAACTGCAGACCAATAACCACGCGCCCATCGACAAGGTCGCCCGTAGCGATGACCCGGTCAGCCACAGCGTCCGGGCCCGTAAACAGACCGGCTCCGCCGTTGGGCAGCGCGGCCCTGAAAGCCACGGTTCCGCGATTGTTCAGCGCCGGCCCACCAGACAACCCGACGAATGTCCCGGAATCATCTGCGATCTGTCTCACAACCCCGTCGGCACTGCTGGTAAAGACTCCACCGGAACCCGCATCGAGCAACGCATGAAACACGACGCGCCCGCGGGCGTTGATGCTGGGGCCACCACTGAACACATGGAACGGGCCAGATGAATCCACGACAGTGGTGATCACGCCGTTTCGAACGGTGAACACGCCGTTGAGTCCTGACCCCAAACGCGAGCCGGTGAACGCCACTGTGCCAGGGTTGTTCACGGTAGGAGCTTGGTCCAAGCCGGCGAATGCCGTGCTGTCGGCGATTGTTGTGATGGGGCCTCCGTATACGCTGCGCTCAGCGATGCTTTGTCCGCCGGCAACAGGGCTGCCCGAAAACACGACCACGTTACCGTCCGTGAGACCCGGCAGGGTGCTCAGGTCGGTGAAACCATCGCTGCGATCGACCACCAACCTGATCGCGTTGTCGCGGGTGGCTGCATAGACCGCGAGACCGGAGCCGCTGCCGAGAGCGCGGACCGCGAAGGCGACCGTGTCTCGGTTGTTGATCGCCGGAGGATTGAATTCGGAAAAGGTGGTGCTGTCGGCCACGGTGACCAACTGATTGCCGTCTCCTTTCATGATGGCCTGTCCGCCAGCATCCAACGACGCCAAGAACGCGAC